>QHBP01000387.1 GCA_003244175.1 Chloroflexota bacterium
ACGCCACGGTTCCGGTGCTTGTTGTGAGATAGGGAGCACCTTACCCAGTTGCCACCCGGACTCGGCTACCATCGGCGGTTACATCCTCGACGACTTCCATACCGGGGGGCAACGTGAGGGCACTCTCCGACGTGCACTCTCCTGCGGGAGTCACCTCGACGATGAAACGGAGTCCCAGCCTTCGGGCAAGTCGCTGCAGCATCTCCAGGGAAGGCGTATGTTCTCCCATCTCCAGCCGAGCCACCTGCGGCTGTCGTACGTCAAGCTCCTGGGCAAGCTGCGTTTGCGTCAGATGGTGTTCAACCCGGTAGCCGATGACAGCTAGGGCAACTGCTCGAGCAAGTGCCGTCCGCTCCCAGTAGGCGCGAAAGGCTGGATCGTTCTGGAGCTGCTCCCCGCGAATCGCGTCAGTGCTACGCAGTCTGGTCTTGGCCACCACCTCACCTCTCTTGCTCGAGCTGGATCAGTCGCTCCCCGGCAGCCCGCACGGCACGTCGAAACCCCTGAGGATTGGCCCGGGCCTCGGGCCCAATCGCCGCGATGACGAGCGTCTCCCCAGGACGCCGGTAGAACCCGCGCCATGGGCTGTAACCCGACCAGGGACGAAGTTCGCGGAGTTGGAGGGCTCCTTTGACCTTGCTACTGCGTGAAAACGGAAGCTGGTCTCCGTACAGCGTCAACTTCTCGAATGCGTTGTGCATTGCCTGCCGTTCGCCCTCGGGAAGGGAGGCCAGTTCCCCGGCCGCCTCCGGATGCACGTCGACTTTCACTGCCGGAATATAACACGGGCGATATAGAGACGCGTATCGGCCGGTTAGGAGTGGTGAGGATGACCGCCCGACCATGCAGATGGCAGCTTATATGTTCTCATCATTCTCCTCCGCGCAGCTCGGTGTTTCCTGGCGTCGATTCCAGACGGCCCAGATTATACATCCAGCGCAGGAAGTGCAGGTGAGCACGTTCGCGCCGGCTGAACTGGTCGCAATCCTGCTCGTAACGGATGCGCAGCTCTCTGAGCGCCCGATGCTGGTCGGGCGTGAAGGACGTGGCTGGCGTCTGCTGGGGGCCCGTCATTGCTCGGTCTCCTTGACTACCTAGACTAGGGCGGTCTCTTAGCTGATGACGCCCACGACGACCAGCAGCCCCAGACTTACAGTGACAATATTGAAATGGGTTGCCTGGAGCAGCAGAAGCCAGAGGATCGCTACTGCCGCAAGGGTGATCCAGAGAACGGACTGATGGGTGGGGGAATGAGGTGTCACGAGTTTTCCTTGCCATTGCTTGGGATTGCTTGAGGTCGCTGCCGAGGTGATCGATGGAGCGCACCGCGTTTCTGTTTAGCTGTAAGTCATTACGTCAGGAGTTACGGGTGGCCGTGTGAGATTCCCGTTCGTAGGTAGGACCAGGTCATACCGGGTTATACTCAGGTCGTGAAGACTGCGATCTCCGTCCCGGATGAAACTTTCGACAGGGCCTCCCGACGCGCCTCCGACCTCGGCATGAGCCGGTCGGAGTTCTTCACACAGGCGGCTCAGCGCTACCTCGATCAGCTGGACGCCCACTCCCTGAGTCGCGACATCGACTCCGCACTCGAGCGGCTTGACGGTCCGGACGACTCCGCGACGCTAGCTGTGACCTCAGCGCACCATAGGATGACCGACTCCAACGACGACTGGTGATCGAGCGTGGTGCGATCTACTGGGCGGACCTCGGACCGCCCGCGGGTAGCCGTCCCCTCCAAGCGCCGCCCCGTGCTCGTAATCCAGGCGGCCGCCTACAACACCAGCCGGCTCGCTACTGTCCTGGCCGCGGTGATCACGTCGAACACGGCACTGGCGGGCATGCCCGGCAACGTATTCCTCTCGGCTTCCGCCTCCGGGCTTCCCCGCGACTCGGTGGTCAACGTCACCGCTCTGGTGACGCTCAACAAGTCCGACCTGCTACCGGAGCCGGTGACGCACGTCCCCGACGCCCTCCTGCACGATGTCGAGCTCGGACTACTACGGGTGCTCGGTCTCCGACAGTCGCGCCAATCGGCGCCTCGGTCCGAAATACGCCTTGAGCCGGAAGAGCACACTGGACGTCCAGGTGCTGTGGGACGAGAGCGGTCGGGCGTTCCGAGTATCCCGAGCAAGTCTGCGGAGCGACGCCCTCTTGCGCTCGCGCGCTCTCTCGGCGAGGATCAGCTGGAATCCGGTTTCGGGATTGTAAACGACCAGAGGCATCATCGGTATTCCTTTCATTCAATCGGCAGTGTCCACCGACTGCTCGATGTTCTTTATCGTCGGCGGTTACAGTGCGGCCAGTTTTTCCCCCGGGAAAGGCGTCCCTGCTCGGTCTGACACACGACTTGGGAGTCCGATCTCGGCTGCCTTTGCCAGCGCTCGATGCTGTAGGACCTTGAGGTTCCCGGCAGTCACGCCCATCTCCAGGGCTGCCTCATGCACTGAACGCCCCCGCAGAAATCGCAGCTCCAGGAGTCGCCGGTACTGTGCGGGCAGTGCCTCCAAGACCGCTCCCACCAACTGCTCACAGTCCGGCGAGGATTCTGCGCCGGACCCGTCGTAGAGCCAAGCCGCCATGAGTTCGTCATCCAGCGGTTGCGGTGCTGCGCCGCGGTAGTATCGGCGCCAGTGATCGGCGAGCGTCGTCCTGGCCACCGTGAAGAGCCAGTTGGCAACGCTCACGTCAATTCGCCGGCCATCGAGCTGCAGCGAGGCCCTTGAGGAAGACCTGAGAAGTCAGATCTTCGGCGTCCTCCCGGTTGCCGACCCGTCTATAGAGGAAGCGGAGGTCTTCATCCTGGCCAGGATGCGCGAGGAGTACGACGTCACGGGATCGACGAACGAGGCGGTCGTGCGCGGCATCGGCCGAACCGGGCGTCTGGTGACCAGCGCGGCGCTCATCCTCTTCCTGGCCTTCACGTCGCTTGCCTCTGGGCCGAATGTGGGGGTGAAGATCATCGGGACCGGACTCGGCGCCGGCATCTTGCTGGACGCCACAGTCGTCCGCATGCTCTTGGTGCCTGCCCTGGTGTCCCTGTTCGGACGCTGGAACTGGTGGCTTCCTAGCTTCCCGGCCCGCCTACTTCGTGTCGAGCCCTCACTGATCCCGGTCGAGGTCGTGGTCGAGAGCTTTGGGCCGGGTTCATGAACGGGCGACAAGCAGCGGGGATCTGGCCGGTGGTGACAATCAGCAGGCCCCACGGGCACGAGTTTGAGAGCAGTCGGTTGATTCGTGCATACTGCGCACATACGGAACGCACCGCGTGAGCTTCGGATAGCGCACATTTGTCTATAATCCACTAGAAAGGTCGCTCATGCCGCTGCAAACAGTCCTTGAACACTACGCACGAGAAGCCGTTAAGCAAGCTACCTACGAACACCTTGAGGACGGCTCGTTTGTTGGTCGTGTCCCACCATTGAAAGGGGCTATTGCCTTTGGTCCAGATGCGCCGCAGTGCGAATCTGAGTTGTTGTCCGTCGTCGAGGACTGGGCTCGGGTTGGGGTGCAGAGGGGTCTCCGTCTCCCCGTTATCGGCGGCGTCGATCTCAACACTGAGGAAGCCCGAAAGCTGGCCCAATACTAGCGACCCCGCTTGAGATTTGCCCAGTCCTGGTTCGAAATCTTGCGGCCTATGAGTTCTTCCACTTCGCGAATCAATTGCTTGAGCTTGGAGGGGTCGTATTCGTCGTACGAGGGGACGTGCAGGGGATAGTCCCCGTACTGCATAAAGTCGTGGCGACTGCCCTGAAACGGCCCTTGGAAGCCCAAAGCTTTCAAGGCGTCGACGAAATCCTCCCGCTTGCAGGGAGCAAGACGCGGGCTCATTGCTCGGCCCAAAAGTCTTCGCCCGCAGTCTGTCCCAAATCTGACGCGGGTCCGACCTCTTTCTCTGGATACACAAAGGCTAAAGTGGCGTCTGCCGTCTTTAGCCATTGCTCACGTCGCTCTCTCAGGTTGCCGGGTCGCCTGCGACCCGGCCTTCTTTCCAGCCGGCTTCCTTGCTCCAGAGCGTCCATTGGATACTGCGGTGGTACTGTGTCTTGTCATGTCTCCAGCATCTTCAGCAAGCTGCAGGTAGTGGATCGCGCCTAGGCGATCATGCGCGCCCGAGAAGGCGGATTGGGCTAGTGCCGCGATTGCTGATCCCCCTTGGCTGACCCCTTGGCTGGACCACAGATTTGCCGTTCTACCACGACGGGAGGTACGTTGAGAGAGGATCTCGTCAACCCACGTACTACCAAGGAGACGCACGATGTGGAAGACCGAACACTCTGAGGAGACCACGGCCCCGCCCGCCGCTATTTGGAGACTGCTGACGAATGTGGAAGGATGGTCGTCGTGGAACCCCGGACTCTCGTGGGCCCGTCTAGAAGGGCCATTCGCGACCGGCACCACCGGCCGGACGAAGCCGGCCAAGGGCCCGGAAGGGGCGTTCACGATCGTGGAGGTCCGAGAGGAAAACTCCTTTGTGAACGAGGCGAAGCTTCCCGGCGGACGTCTACGCTTCCTGCATCGCATTGAACCGCTTGGCGATGGCCGCGCTCGTGTCACCCTGGGAGCCACCATCGACGGCACGCTGTCCGGTCTGTACGGACTCATGTTCGGCCGGAACATCGCCGGCTACATGCCGACAGCCGTCAAGCAGCTCGTGGGGAGGGCCGAAGCGGGATCGTGACACATATTGCCGGGTATTCGTTCGGCGCGCGAATCGCACTAGGCCTGGCCGGACAGCGACCCAAGCTGTACCGCACACTGACAGTCCACGAACCACCTTTGATAGACGTGCTCCGAACTGACGCGGAGCAAAGGCAGCTTTGGGAAACGTTCTGGGAGCGCGTTCGACCGGAGATGAACTTGGCGGAATCAGGTGACGATGCCGGCGCCGCTCAATTGTTCGTGGAACAGGTGGCGTTTGGCCCTGGCGCCTGGGACCGGCTTCCAGAGCCGATGAGGCACACGTGTGGCCCCTTGCCTGCTTAACGGCACCTGCCGCTCATAATCCCCCGGTCGTGACCTAGTCCGGATTCGCTGGCGCCCGGTGCCAACTCGCTCCCTGTGTGTGCTCCGGGCTGTGTTCGGTTCGCCGCACGGGCTTGCGTCGCGCCCGCTCACAATAGATGCGCAGCCTCCCTCATGCGGAAGCGGGAGCGAGTGTAATCTCCACCGTATGAACGAGTAAGCAAAGCCTCACGCATGAGGCTTTGCCTCCTTCCTCTCCCCCGGGTCAGCAGGGAGCTCTGGAGATCTCTCTCCGAGCGTCCCTGCCCTAGACCCACTATCCCGGCACGAGGCGATGGCTCTCGGCCTTTTCAGAAAGCAGGTACACCCATGAGACTTCGCATCGCAGTATTGATTACAGTATCCCTCATCGCGTTCGCGGGAATCGGAGGAGCCGTCGCCGCGCACACCAGAGCCTCTACAACACATGCGGCACATCGCGTCGCTCCTACCGTCGCGACCCGACCCGCCCCATCACCGACGGCCACGTCTCGTCCAGCTCCGACGGTCGCGCCCCGTCCAGCTCCGACTGCCACGCCGCCTCCAGCGCCCACAGCCACGGTAACGCCGCGTCCGGCTCCGCCGCCTCCTCCTACCGTCGCTCCCCCGGTCGTACCCTCACCGACATTCGTTCCGCAAGCGCCACCTCCTCCGGTGACGGCTCCGCAACCACCGCCGGCGATGGGCGGCATACCGCAACAAGACGGCGGCGATGCCGACGGAGATAACAACGGCGCCCCGAGCGACGGCGACGGAGGCGTATAGGTCCGACGGCTACTCGTGCAAAGGCCGGGGTGGCGGCTCCCTGCCGACACTCCGGCCTGTGTGGACGTCTTCGTCGCAACCAGCCTGCCGAGGCGGCGATTCGACACCTGCCTAGTGACGGCACGATGCTTGTGCCCGAGCCGCATCTGCTAGAGGCGAGTCATATTTCGCGTTGGTCTTTCGAGCCCTTCCTTGCTTGCGGTCGATGCTTTCTGTCGTACATATCACGCACCCAGTCCTCGACCGGCGCCTTCCATTGCTCACTTCGGGAGGGAATATTCTTGATCAGGCTACGCGGGTTGAGTCCCACCTCTCGTGCCATGCGCAGGGCCTCGTCAGAGAGACGGCACCGGCGTTTGGCTTCCACCCAGACCGACTCCTGGTCGGACTTCTTGAGCTTCATCGATCCCTCCAATTCAATTCGGCAATCACCTCCGTCACGTTGTGCCCTCTCCCTGCTCGCTCACGCGCCGCCCGGTTGTTCGAAGTAGAGGTGAATGGCCCTTCAGTTTAATGAGATTGCGCGGGTCGCTCCGTCGCCCGCGCGTCATGCAATCGACACGTTCGGCACTCGAGACACGTTCCCCGCCTCCGGACACGGAGCAGACCATCGATGGCTTCCTCGACGATTCGGTAACCACAATATGCGATGGAGCCGCCGGTACCCGGCGACCGCCGGCGCGTCACCACGGTAGCTACGATAGATTAAGCCGGAGCGTTGCCACCTGCATGGCTCAGGGCTATTCACCACGCGATCGGATGAGTCCAGGAGGTCCGCTGAACAAGAAAGAGCTGCGTCACCGGTTGTCCCGTTCTCCTCGTAGCGCCGGAGGCTGCCGGCAGCGGTCCCGAAGTCCGCACCCTCTGGGAGACCCTGACGGAGCAACGACGGGCAGGGGTACGGGTAGTGGCCTACCTGCTCGCCGCGCACACCCAGCTTCGGCCCGGCACGACCGAACAGAGAGCGGCTGACGTTCTCTTTACGCTGATCTATCCCTCGATAACGCCGACCTCGTTCTCGCCAGTGGATGGTCAGATGATGAGTTCCGGGACTGGGTGATCGCCATCACGGAATCGACCCCGCTCCCGAGCGGTGCATCAATCCACCTGGTCTCGAAAACGCCGGTCCGTGCGGGCACTCTGGATGGACGCAACGATGCCAACGGGAGGGACGATCAACGCCAGGACGCCAAAGATAAATCGGTCGATCCCGGCAGGGTGGGTTACCTGCGGCAGGTCGTGGGGGAGGGTGCCCAGCATCATGATCAGTAGGAAGGCGGCGGCAAGTACGAAGGCCCATCGCCGAGGAGCGCGGAACAGAACGGCGGCCAGTACCAGGTCACCAACCACAATAATCGGCAATGGAATCAGTAATTTGTCCTTGTCGACAAGCGTCATGACCAGTATGAGGAAGATGTAGAGTACTGCGTTCGCCA
The DNA here is from genome assembly GCA_003244175.1 of Chloroflexota bacterium. Lineage (GTDB taxonomy): Bacteria > Chloroflexota > UBA5177 > UBA5177 > UBA5177 > QHBP01. The sequence continues at coordinate 7,206 of QHBP01000387.1, forward strand.
CCAGGGCGACGATTGTCAGTCTGGCGGGCGTCCAGCGGGATGGTTCCGGAGTGGCGGGAGCGCTCGAGGGCGCGGTGGAAACGGAATTCACTGGTGGCCTCCTGGGGCGAAAAGGATAGTCTTGTTCAGTATAGTGACACTAACATGAACTGGCCTCACTATGACGGATAGCAGCGGGAAACGCAAGGGGAAGTATCATGCTCCCCGGAGAGAGGCGGCGGCCCGGGAGACGCGACGCCGAATCCGGCAGGCCGCGCACGAGCTATTTCTGTCTCACGGGTACGCCGCGACCAGTATTTCTGAGGTGGCGCGGCAGGCGGGTGTGACGGATCGGACCGTGTATCTTGCCTTTACGAATAAAGCGGGGTTGCTGCAATCGGTTGTGGAGACGGCCATCGTGGGGGACGATGCGCTTATACCGGTTGCCTCGCGAGATATCTGGACGGAGATGATGGAAGCGGCACCGCGCCTCCAGCTGGCGTTGTTTGCGGCCGACACGACGGAACTCTATGCCCGTGCCGCGGCCGTCTTCGAGGTTGCCGAGGCGGCGGCCGATGGGGATCCGGAGATCGCGGTGTTACGGCAGTCTGGGCGCCGGCGTCGCCTCAGCGACTTCCGCCTCATCGCGGACTCTCTGGCCCGGAAGGGAGCGTTGCGGCCCGAGGTGAACGCGGAAGAGGCGACCGACGTGCTGTACACGCTGGCCTCCGATGGCACGTACCGCATGCTCGTTACGCAGCGCGGGTGGTCAATCCAGCGGTTCCAGACCTGGCTCGCCGAAACTCTGGCGACCTCGCTCCTCGGAGATTTCGAGCGACAGGCGGACTAACTCCTCTTCGCGGTTCTCGGACGGAAATGTGTCGTCAGGATGTGCCTCACGCGTAGATATCTCGCCGGTAGAAGGCCAGCGTGGCCACTCCCGCCAGCAGGAGCGCGAGCAGCGAGATGGTGAGAAAGGAGGCCCAAGGGATGCCATGTTCGATGGCCGAGCCGTAGTAGTGGAAGAGCGAGAGGTAGCGGAGGAAACTCACGCTGGGGGACGTGCTGCCAATCGCCTCCGCGACGTACATGGCGACCACGACCGCGCCCGGGATGGCGATGGCAAGCGAGGACCGGCGGACCAGTGTCGAGCAGAGCAGCGCCAGCGCGCCGAAGCAGAGGCAGAGCGGCCACAGATTGAGGACGGCGGCACTCGTGACGCCGGCGGAGAGGTGCAGGCCGACGAGGGCCGCGGGCAGCCAGGTGAGGAAGCCGAAGAGCAGGAGGACAGCCAGCAGACCTGCCGCCATTGTGAGGACGGTCGCCGCCGGCAGGACCCAGCGAGGGAGCGGGTTGCTCAGCAGCAGATCCATGCTCCGCTGCTCCTCCCGGCCGGCGACGGCTCTTGAACCCATGATGATCGGATAGAAGGCGAGGGCCAGCGGAGCGATGAGGTTGAAGGTATTGAGCGCCAGCCAGCTCTCGATGGTTGTCCCGCTTCCCTGAATCCCGAACAGCGCCCGCGCGCCCGGCGACATGTGGCTCAACGTCTGCCGGATGCTGTCCTTGAAGGCAGGGTAGGAGAGTACGGTCAGCACGTCAAGCGCTCCCAGCGATACGCCCCAGATGAGGACGCTCACCAGCTGGGTGCCGAGAAGATGAGCCGTCAGGGCGCGCAGCCTGGCTGCCGCTGCCGGTTTTGGCGTGTCAGGTGCCACGTGAGTCAACTCTCGGCCGCTCCACAGTAGGTCAGGAAGACCTCCTCGAGCGGCGGCCGCTCCACACTCAGGTCAACCAGGGTGTGCTGCGCCGCCAGCTTGATGATCGGGTCGATGCTGTCCGACGCGCGCAGCCTGATGGCATTGCCCTCGGCTCTCACCTCACTGACTCCGACGAGCGCCGCAAAGGGCGCGGGGTCGACCGGCTCACGGAACGTGAGCGTCATGAGGCGGAATCGTTTACCGACCAGCGCATCGATCGTCTCGACCATGACCAGTCGCCCATCGCGGATGATGCCGACACGATCGCACACTCGCTCGACCTCCGGCAGATTGTGCGAGGAGAAGAACACGGTGCGGCCCTCCGCCCGAACCTCCCCTATTAGGCGGAGGAACTCCTCCTGAATGAGTGGATCCAGCCCGCCGGTGGGCTCATCCAGGATGAGGAGGGGTGGACGGTGGAACATGGCCTGGATCAGGCCGATCTTCTGCTTGTTGCCACGGGAGAGACGCCGGATGGAGCGGCCGAGGTCAGCGTCGAGCCGCTCCGCCAGCTCATGGGCGTACGTGAGGTCGTGGACGCCCCGCAACCTGGCGAAGAGCCGGATCAGCTCCCTGCCGGTCATCTTCCCCTCAAAGGCGAACTCACCGGGCAGGTTGCCGAGTCGGGCGCGGATAGCGACACTCTCACGTCGGGTATCGAGGCCAAAGATCCAGGCGCGGCCGCTGGTGGGCCGAAGGAAGTTCAGCAGGGTTCGGATGGTCGTGGTCTTCCCGGCGCCGTTCGGCCCCAAGAAGCCGAACACCTGTCCCCGAGCCACGTCGAGGTTCACCCCCTCTATACCACGGTTGGCGCGATACCGCTTGCTGAGGTTCTCCGTCCGAATCACTTCATCCATCGTCTTCTCCTATGAAGACGTACAGTGGCTTCGCCACGTGTCGGATCAGATCCGTGAAGATCCAAGCCTTGCAATCGGGGCCGTCACGGAAGAAGCGGCGAGCGTGCAGACGAAACCGGCCCGCGATGTCATTCCAGGAATCCCTCGACCTGCCATTATCAGCTCAACCCTTGATGGAGAACGAGGTGACCGCGGTAGCGCCGGTCGTGCTACCCCTGCCAAAGATGGGGTAGGCGCCGTCGCTCGCCTTGGGCACCGTTGCCGAGAAGTTGCTGAAGCCGCCGGTAGCATCGGTGCCGGCAGTACCCAGGACAGGGCCGGAGCAGCCGCTGCCGGCGCAATTCCATCTGACTGTCACGGTCTCGTTCGACCCATGGGCCGCTCCAGACAGAATGATGGTCGAACCACTTGGACCCTGGTCGGGACTGAGTCTCAAGCCGGGCAGGAGCTTGATCCGGGTGCTGGCGAAGGCGGGTGTAGGATCCCCACCCCGTCCAGCAATGGCATAGGTTCTAGGGCGAATGACGTGGGTACGGTCACCGCGACGGTGAAATCGCCGTTGCCATTGCTCTGTCCGAATCCGAGGACGGTCGTGCTGGTGCAGCCGCGGGTGGCGCAATTCCAGATGATGCTCACCCTTTGATTGGGAGCATAGCCGGTGCCGGTCACGTTTACGCCGAACCCCGACCGCGCTGCGCGCGGAGACACCGCAAGGGCCGGCTGGACACTAAAGCGAGCAATGGCGAAGACTCCGCCGCTATTCTGCAGCCCCCCGATATCGTAAGTCCCGACTGTAGCTGTGGAAGGGATCTGGACCGACAGGGAGAACCTACCGGTCTCATCGGTGCGGGCCTGGCCTAGGACAGGGCGATCGGTACAGGGACTGACGGAGCAGTTCCAGCGTATCGTCACTTGCTGGTTCCGACTATATAGGCTTGACCGGAAACCGTGACCACGGATACTTGCGCTCCCTGGTTCGGCGCCAGCTGCAGGAGCGGCCGGAGTAGGAAGCCGGCGTCGGCGAAACTGCCACGTCACGCACGGCGTTTATTTGCGAATTCTGACCTTCTGAATGACCGCACGAGTGAGGCGCGTGACACGCTGGTGCAGCTCGCCCACGAGGAAGGTGAGAACCATCCGGCGACCCTGGCGGCTCTGGCCCGAGCCTACCTCGAGGCCGGCCGGGCAGATCTGGCCGACGGCGTCGCGCGGAAGGCAGGAGACGTAGCCACGGGGCGGAACAACCGTCTGGACTTGTGCTCGGCACTCCTTGTCCAGGCGGAGATATCCGTCCATCTGAGGCAGTTTGAGGAGGCAGAGGAAACCCCTAATACATGCGTTGGCGCTCGCGGAGACCATGCCGTATCCGCATGCTACAGCGAGAATCCTCTCTCAGCTCGCCTTGCTGCCTCCGCGGCGGGACGGTGGACGACGTGAGCGGCGCCAGGTCACACCCGACACGGCCCTCCGCGAAGCACTGGCCATCTATCGGCGCTTAGGAGCGATGCCCGATACGGATCGGACCGAGCGCGCCATGGCGCTTTTTCCCCCTCTTCGCGACAAGGCGTAGCCGCGTGATGGCATGTCGAAACAACTCTGCACCGCATCTCCCCGATGTCTACTCGCTTCCCCGTCCACCGCCTGCCTCCCGAGCACACGCAATCGCTGCCGGCCCAGCATCTGAATATCCCTTCGCTTACAATCCGAGCAAAGAGAGGCAAACCGATGAGTGTGTACTCGCTGGGCATTTGGATCGTGAAACCAGGACGCGAGGGAGACTTTGTCGAGGCGTGGCGAGAGATGGCGGACTGGACGACACGGGAGATGACAGGCGGCGAGAAGGGAACGCTGCTCCGTGATCGTGAACAGCCTAATCGCTTTGTCAGCTTCGGACCATGGGACAGTGTCGAGGCGATCACCGCCTGGCGCGCTCATCCCGGCTTCAGGGAGCGCGTGGGCAAGCTGCGGGAGATGCTCGACGACTTTTCTCCGACGACTCTCGACGACGTGTCGACATAACAGTCCATGACCCGCCTCCGGCCATCGGAGCGGATCTATTCCATTGACGTATGCGGGCTTCACTTGTGATGAACCCGTCATGATGCGGGGACGTTCCATGGGAGCTGGAGTGTGACGGAGGGGGAGCCGGTCAGGTTCGGGGCGTTACTCCGCCGCCTGCGTTTAGCAGGCGGTCTGACTCAGGAGGAGCTTGCGGAACGCGCGCAGCTCAGCGAAAGAGCGGTCCGTGACATTGAGCTGTGCATTGCCCCCTTGGTCGCGCAATCGCCCGGCTTCGTGGAGGGCTATTGAACTATGAGCACGCCAACGGCAAAAATGGGTGGGTATTACGGGCCCTCGACACGGCCGAGCACGCGCTCGATCTCAAGAGTGCTTTCTAGAGACAGATCGAGGCCGTGAGTGATCGGGAGTCCAGCTGGAGATGATCCGGGCTCAGGAGATCGTGGCCCACATGCAGGCGGAAAGAGATGCGGCGGTGCGAGTGGAATGGATGGCACGTTCATGACCATGCGAGCCGGCGAAGTCTACGAGCATCCGGGCGAGCGTCTGGTCGTCCGAGTAGGAACGGCGGTATCCGGCGGAGAGCAATTGATCTGAGATCTCTACGTTCCGGCCGGAACGCCAGGAGTTCCGCGACACGTCCATCCCGTCATGGAGGAGAGCATCACCCTGATCCGAGGCCATCTCGGCACCTGGATCGCCGGGACGGAGAAGATCCTCGCCCCGGGGGATCGGGTGCAGATCGCTCCGGGAACACCGCACAGGTGGTGGCCCCTGGGTGACGAGCAAGTTCGTGTGCTGCTCGAGGTCCGGCCCGGGGACCGCTTCGAACAGATGTGGCGGCAGTTCATGGGCCTCTCTCAAGACGGCAAGATGCACCCCAAGCGCGGTCCTAAGTTCCTGCAGATCGTCGCGATGCAGCGCGAGTTCTCCGACGTCATGCAGGTGGCCGGAATCCCTCCCTTCGTGCAGCGGGTGCTCTTTGGCGCGTTAGCACCCATCGCGCAGGTACGCGGCTACAAGGGCAAGTACGACCAGTATCTCATCCAAGCGCCGTCGGCCGTTGTCGAACCGGAGGCGCTCCCGGCGAACGTTGAAACATCCTGAGGAGGTACCCACAACGCCACCGACCTGGGTCTCCGCCCACTCGTCATCGCGCGCAAGGTCAGCGGCGGGACGAGATCGGCACGGGGAGTCACTCTCACGCTTCTGAGCGGCTAACTTGCGGGGGTAGAATCACCTACCGTGGACGCAACCGAGGACCCCGCCTATCCGTTTGTTCCTCTCGAGCATGAGCGCCTGGACGGGCGCGAGATGCTGGCACGCTCTCGCGCCTTCCTGGCACTGATGCAGCAGCGGCGTACCGTCCGCCAGTTCTCGGACGAGCCGATCCCATTCGAACTGATTACGAACGCAATCTTGACCGCCGGGACCGCACCGTCGGGCGCCCATCAGCAGCCGTGGACTTTCGTCGTCATCTCCGATCCCGAGACCAAAAGGCGGATTCGAGAGGTGGCGGAGAAGGAAGAGTGGGAGTTCTACCACCGCAGAATTCCAGAGGAATGGAGGGCCGCGCTTCGGCCGTTGGGTACCGACTGGGTGAAAGACCATATCACCACGGCGCCCCATCTCATCGCGGTCTTTGGGCAGGCCTACGGTTTGTTCCCCGACGGAACGGGCGGTGAGAAGCAGGTGAAGCACTACTACATGCCTGAGTCGGTGGGCATCGCCGTGGGTTACCTGCTCGCCAGCCTGCACCACGCCGGTCTTGTCGCGCTGACCCATACCCCCAGTCCGATGGGTTTCCTCCGCGATGTCCTGGGCCGGCCGAGGAACGAGCGAGCGTACCTGCTCATTCCGGTGGGCTACCCGGCGCCCGGCTGCCGGGTTCCGGACATCAAGCGGAAGAGTCTCGAGGAGATCATGGTCCATTTCAGGACGGCAACGGCGCCCTGCGATGAAATTTGATTCCGACCTGCGGACGAGGTGAACAAAGGGGAACCGAGCCACGCGACCGCCGATGAGTGGAAGAGAGGACTTGAGCTGGCGGATGGTGCGTGGCCCGGTTAGGAAGAGGGGATCCGGGAGCTATCCGGCCTTGGTTTCGGGAACGACCGGCTCGATCTGACGTGGCTCCGTCGGAGCTGAGCTGTCGTGATTGGCCTGATCGCCCTCGAGATGGGAGACGCCCTGACGGAAATCGCGGATGCTCTTGCCCAGAGATGAGCCAATCTCGGGTAGGCGCTTTGGTCCGAAGACGATCAGCGCCAGGGTCAGGACAATCAGGAGTTCTGGAAGATGACCACCAAGCATGGGTGCAGTCCTTAAATTACAACGGCGGAGGGGGAACGAGGGCGGATGGGGCGAGCCGAGGCTCGCCCCCGAGGTACGGCACTCGCCGTGTTTCTACCTCCCCGATCGAGCACCATCGGCGGCCTCTGCCAGGTCCTGCAGGAAGGCAAAGAACGCGGGAGGTTGTCCGATAAAGAGCCCGTCGTCGGTCAGGGCCTTGACGGCGCCCATGGCAGCCCCTTCCGTCTCCGTCGGGCGAATGATCGACACCGGCGGGAACTTGCGGCTGAGGAAGAAGGTAGGCTCTGGCATGATCAGGTTGGACTTCAGGTCCTGCCCGGTGGAGGCAGTCGTCAGGTCCGGAAAGTTCAACGTCTGCCCGTTGATGCTGACGGTCAACGGCTTCGCATTGCCCGCCTTGTCGTGCCAGGTCTGGAAGTGGGAGGTTTCGGTGGGGCCAATGCTGAGCAGGATGCGCAGCACCTCCGGATTGGTGACCCGCTGAGCCAGCGAGGGGTAGAGGCTCGATCCACCTTGTTCGATGAATCCGAAGTGGAACCCGGCTGTGTTGGCGATGGCCTGGAGATGATCCGAGGGCTTCTTGGCTGTCGAGCCTACCAGGTCATCATCGGAGCGAGGAATCGCCGGGAACTTCCCTTTGCTCAAGTCCGGGATGGCCGGTGGAAAGGTACCGCCGAGATCGGGGTTCTGGGTGCGGCTGCGATACCGGGTCCAGTAGCTAGTGTCCACAGTGAGCTGCATGAGGTTGGTCAGCCGACCCTTATGCTGGGCGCCGGTTGCCTTGCTGCTGGGCAGGTTGCCAAACCGTTTCAGATCGACGGGATCGGCGCCTTTTGAGGCGAGGTAGTTGTTGAGGAAGGTGAAATGGCTGACCTCGTCCTCGGTGTTGTCGTGAATGTACTGGGGCATGTCCAGGTCGAGTACCTGAAGGGCGGTGACGTAGGCAGGGATTGCGTGTCCTCCCGGGACCTCTGAGTCAGGGATGCCGCCCAACTCGTTGTACTGCTGCCACAGATCGCTTTCGATGATCTCGGCCGCAGCCAGAAAGCGGAGAATGGCGACGTCTCCGTTGGTGATGCCACTGCCGCCCACCTGGGCGAAGGCCGGCAACTTGCCGGCCAGCAGCCCGGCGCCGGCAACGCCCGCTCCTACCGTCAGGCTCTTGCCAAGAAAGGACCGGCGGCTGGCCGTCCCTTCCGGCTGGTTCGGGTTCTTGTCCATCGTCTACTCCTCCATTTGGGAGCCGAGTCCACAAGATCACGCGCCGCGGTCGTATGCTCTGCGGACGAGGAATGCACGCCGGCTGTGAGTGTGCTCTCACATTGCTTGACCGTGCTAGAAGGTAGTACGGGCCAGGGTTACACGGCATGAGATATGAGCATGCTGGGCGTCCCGCCGAGCTCTCGTCTAACTCCCGGTCGTGGGTAGGCATCACAGTATCCTGTCGGACAAAAACGGAACCCTCTCGGCGTTCGTAGGGGCGGCTCGTGAGCAGCCCACGTCTCCGATCGAATGTCCCTCGGAGACCGCCGATTCCGGCCCTGCTCGGTGAGAGAGGGGTCGAGCGAGGGGATCGCGGTAGCTCGCCCACGTGGGTCGTTCACGAACGACCTACGGACGACGCGAGCGATTTGGGGATACGGCTCTCGGTCGCGGGTGAATACCACGGTACGCTGTAACCTCCTCGCGTATCTCCTTTCAGGTACATGTAATGCATAGCTATCGAGCATAGAGGAGAGGACATGTCAGCATCGCGACTTGGCGCACCGGCTCTTGCCCTTGCGGCCGCCCTGGCAGTGACCGTGGGAGCGGCGCCTGCCCACCGCGCACGAGCCGCTACCGCGGCCGCTCCCCCGCCATTGAGCATCTGGAAGGTCACGCCAACCCCGAACCCCGTGCCGCCTCCGCTGAGTGGGCCCGGAGATGTTTCAAACGCCTACTTTCAGGGTGTGTCCGCGGCAAGTACCACCGAAGCGTGGGCGGTTGGGAGCCTCGAGCTCAACTCTACAGAACCGCTGGCGGAGCACTGGAATGGCGCCGCCTGGAAGACGGTAAGCGTGGCTAAACCAGCGGGCGCATCCTTCTTCAAGGGCGTCGACGACCTGAGCCCCACGAATGCTTGGGCAGTCGGGTCCCAGGTCGGGCAGGTCAACACGCTAACCCTTGTCGAACATTGGAACGGCACAACCTGGAGCATCGTGCCCAGCCCAAATCCCCAGGTGGGCGTAGGCTTGGACGATACATTGAATGCTATTGCCGGCGTGGGGCCGAACGATCTGTGGGCGGTCGGCGAGACCTGTTGCGCGGGAATCCTACCACTCTTCGAGCATTGGAACGGCATCCGCTGGAGCGTCGTCCCTTCTCCCACCTTTGATGGCGCGTTCCTCAACGGCGTGACGGCGATTGCTTCCAACGACGTCTGGGCTGTCGGCAGCAAGGACGGGGAGACGACCCTGGCCTTTCACTGGAATGGCAAGAACTGGTCGGTGGTGCCCACCCCGAACCTGCCCCCGGGCACCCCCCCGGCAGGCACCAACGTCCTCACGGGAGTGAGTGCGGCCGGCTCGAACGACGTCTGGGCGAGCGGCTACGAGGATAACATTCCCAGCGACACTTACATGTACAACAAGCCGTACCTGCTCCACTGGAATGGCACGGTCTGGAACCTCGTTTCCGTCCCCAACGCGGGGTCCGAAGGCAGCCTCCTCTTCGGAACGACGGTGCTATCGGCCGCCAATATTTGGGCCGTGGGAAACACGCTGGAGACCGACGGGAGCTTACTCGGGCTCACCGAGCACTTCAACGGCAGCAGCTGGAGCGTCGTGCCCAGCCTGGATCCCGGCCAGCTCGGGCCCACTCCGGACAACACCCTGAGCGCAATCGCTGCCGTTCCTGGTCAGAGCACCGTGTGGGCGGTGGGAACGCAGGAAATCCCCGGGCAGTGCTGCCTGCGCACGCTGGCGCTCCAAACCTCGGGAACCCCGCCGGCATCGACAACGTCTACGTCTCAATCGACATCGGCCGCGGCCGCCCTGTCCTTTGGTGACAACAGCGCGGGTGAGCTGGGCGACGGCACGGCCACCCAGAGCGACGCGCCGGTGGGAGTCACCGGCTTGAAGGGGATCGAGTCCATCTCGGCCGGCGGCCGGCATGACCTGGCGCTGCTCACCAACGGCACCGTGATGGCGTGGGGAGACAACACCTTCGGCCAGCTGGGTGCCGGCAATCCTGGACCCAACAACGAGAACAGTGTGCCGGCAGCGGTGAAGGGCTTGAGCAACGTCACCGCGGTTTCCAGCGGCGGCGAGCATAGCCTGGCGCTTCTGAAGAACGGCACCGTCATGGCCTGGGGCGACAACGTGGAGGGCCAGCTCGGCAACGGCACCACCACCAACAGCGACGTACCGGTGGCCGTGAAAGGCGTGAGCGGCGCGATTTCCATCTCGGCCGGTTACTTGCACAGTCTCGCGGTGCTGAAGAACGGCACCGTCATGGCCTGGGGCGACAATATCGACGGTCAGTTGGGTAACGGTACCGACAGCAACATCAGCGACTTGCCGGCGCCCGTGAAGGGCGTGAGTGGGGCGACGGCGGTTGCCGCCGGTGGCCTGCACAGCTTGGCGCTCCTGAAGAACGGAACCGTGATTGCCTGGGGCCAGAATGAGAGTGGCCAGCTGGGCAACAGCACCGAGACTGGCAGCGACACACAGGTGGCGGTGAAGAACCTGAGCGGGGTCATGGCCATCGCGGCGGGGTCCGAGCACAGTGTAGCCCTCTTGACCGACGGGACGGTCGAGGTTTGGGGTGACAACAGCTTCTACCAGCTCGCCCAGAACAATAACTCCGCTTTCGGCGGTATCAGCAATAGCGACGTGCCCGTCAAGATCAAGGGACTGGCAAAAGTCGCCGCCATCTCCGCCGGAGGGCTGTTCAACCTGGCGCTCCTGACGAATGGAACAGTCATGGACTGGGGCGACAACGCCTTGGGGCAGCTGGGCACGGGTGCCACTACCGACACCTTCACACCGGCAACAGTGCCCAGTCTCAGCCACGTCACGGCTGTCTCCGCGGGGGCTGTGCACAGTCTGGTTAGAACAGGGTAGATTGACCTTTGTTGTGACGATGGAGGGCTGGCCGGCGTAGTTCGGCCGGTCCTCATGGCTCTGTCGCGGTGTACCCGCCCGTAGTCCCTCCGTATTCCGGATTCAACTTCCTTGACTGGTTGAGGGGTCTGCCCCTACCGCTTCCCGGAAATCCGACATTCAGATAGTGGCGCGAAAAGGCACAAAATCCACGGACTTCTGATTAAAGAGGCCGAGTCTACTATTGCAGTCGAGCCAAGCGCAGTGGATGATAAGACATACCACCAGGATGTAGTCATGTCGAAACAGGAAGCCGCGATTATTCCACTCGCCGAAGTGCTACGGCGTGCGCGTGGCGCGTCTTTAACGGCACCTCGATCTGGCGGCCCGAGTCGTCGATCTGGGCGGTCTCCACGGGGATGAGATGCATCTTTGCCCATGATCTTTCCGACCTTCACTCCTGGATGGCGCCGGCGGATGTCCGGCATATCAGCATCACCACCGTTCTCAGTCGTGCTCGCGACGGGTATGCGTGGTACGCTCTCACACCGGCCATGCAGCGGTAATCGACATAACCGGAACCAGTGCTCTTATCTCGCCGGACTGACGGCGATCAGGCAGTGCTGCGCAGGATGAGGTCGGCGGCGTTGACGGGCTCGTCCCAGTGCGAGTAATGCCCGGAGTGCTCGAACCAGTGCTACGTCGCGTCCGGAAAGAGCTCCATGTGAAGCGCCAGCTTGGCCCCTGCAAGACCAGGGTGCGGCCCAGTTCGGGCAGGAGTCCCGCGCCTTTCGTCGTAGCGTGGGCCGTTTCCAAGTGATTGGCCGCACGCCTGAGGTCGGCAAGCAAGAGAGCAAGAGAGCCCAGGCCCCGGTCTACCAGGAGCCAGAAGTGCAAGCCGGAGAACTCCTCCAGGATCGGGTAATATCTTGCCGCCCGCTCGCGGTCCTGCATGACCGCAACCGTGTTCGCCATAATCACCAAGGCGCAGCCCCTCTGGAAGTTCTGGGGGGGAAGAGCGGCGATCAACTCCTCCTGCTCGTCCAGACAGCGCCGCGCCGCTCGGAAGTCGTCCATCGCCATGTCGGTCAAACCAAGCAACCCGAGGTGCCAGGCGAGTGAGTCTGTGCCAAATGCCCGATACGCCGTGGGGCCCCGCGTCAGCCAATCGCACGCTTCCTTGTACCGACCTCGGTGATAAAGATAGAAGCCGCGGCATACATGCAGAAACGCGGCCGGCTCTTGCCCCAGAAGCCGCTCCACAATGGGCTGCTGTCGCGCGAACATAGACTCCGCAATCTGCCACTCGCCCAGGACGGTGCCCATGAAGATGCCCCAGGAGTAGACGTGCCGGAGCTGATACAGGTCGTGCGCTCTCTGCGCGAGATCGACGCGCCGCTCGGTCAGATCAAGTGAGCGCCGAGACTGGCCCGACCAGTGATAGGCGTTGGCGAGGGCAGCGCAACAGTCTGCTGCGTTAGCTACGTCGTTCTCCGCCACCAGCAGATTGAGTGCCCCCTCCAGCATCGGCACGCCCTGTGGCAATTGGTTGTTCAGGACGTGGTGCCGGCCGGCCGTCCGCAATGCCGATGCCTCCGCCCTGCGGTCACTCAGCTCGCGGGCCATGCCGAGCGCTCGCTGCGCCAGACTCAGTCCAGCTTCGTAGTCGCTCAAGCTGGAGCCTCGCAGGTCGGCTAGATCGACCAGGATTCTGACCATCTCCGGATTGATGGCATCACCCAAGAGGCAGCGGGCGGCTTCAAGCGCTCTCTGCGCCTCGTCGAGCGCCTCCTGCCGGCAGTACACCTGAGCCAATCCGTGAGCCGCTACCGCGGCAGACGATCGGTCGTCACGTTCCTCAAACCAGTGGCGGGCTGTGGCATACGCGGACTGCGCCTCGTCCTGCGCTTCTGCCACCAGCGCGCTGTCGGCGAGGCGCAGCAGCAGCTCTCCGCGCAACGGATCGTCGTCGGTGAGCAGCTCGAGCGCAGCCTGGCAATGAGCCATAGCCTCACGGAAGGCATACCCCGCAAATGCACCGTCAGCCGCCTGGCGTGAATAGGTCACGCCCCGCACGGTGTCCGTGCTGCGTGCGAAATGAAACGCCAGCCCCGTCACACGATGTGAGTCACTCGTTGCCTGCGCCGCTTCCAGTGCTCGACCGATGGCCCCATGGCGGTGGAAGCGCTCGGTGGATCCGATCTGCTGATAGAGAACTTCGCGGATTGTGTCGTGGACAAATCGAAAGACGCCGGGCCTCACCTCGCGAACGAGGCGCGCTGCCGCTGCCACCAGCACAAGCTTCTCGACCTCTCCCGGGTCCTGCTTCATAACCTTTGCCAGAAGTGAGACGTCAAACGTGCGACCAATGATGGCGGCGACGCGGAGGACCGCGACGACAGCCCCGCTGAGAAGCGCAATTCGCTGGCGAACCGTCGCCAGGATGCCGGGCGGAAGCAGATGATGCTGAGTCAGACGATGGAGGCGCCAGTCCTGCTCCTGCTGGATGAGGGCCCCGGTTTCGATCCACATGCGCAGTAGCTCTTCCGCCACGAAAGGGTTGCCCTCGCTCTGTTCCGTCAGGTGTCGTGCGATGTCCGCGCGGATCTGCGCTTGAAGGCGGCTCCCGGCCAGTGCGGCAATCTCATCTTCCGGCAAGGGAGTGACCGTCCACTCGACGAGCAGCCGCTTCCGCGCTAACTCGGCAGCGGTCCGCTGGGATGCTGGGTTGTCCTCCGCCTCACCCGGCCGGTATGCGCCCACGAATAGCACCGGAGTCTTGCGGGTTCGCCGTGCAACATGAACCAGGAGGTCGAGTGTCGCGCTGTCCGCCCACTGGAGGTCGTCCATGAGCAGGACCAGCGGCGTCCTGGCGGCAATTGCCTGCAGGAACTCGCTCGCCGCCTCGTATAGGCGGAGCCACGCTTTGCTCGGGCGGTAGCTGCATGCCCGGAGGCACATCGGTCAGCTTCAGATCGAGCTCGGGCAGAATAGTCGTCAACGTCCGCGCTCCTTCCCCTGCCTGAACACGCAGCACATCGGCCGGCGTCTCTCGGATGTGCGTCCCCAACGCCTCTAGAAAGAGCAGGTATGGCGGCATGCCTTCCGCATCTACCGCACCTCCGCGCAGAACAGTGGCACCCCTGGCTCTGCAGCAGTCGGTAAGTCGGTCCAGTAGCCACGTCTTCCCGATACCTGGTTCACCACACAAGAACACGACACTGCAGGCACTGTTGAGGGCGCTTCGAGAGCGCCCCTCGAGGAGAGTGAGGAGCGGTGCAACGCCCGATCGTTACGGCTTCTTGCGTTTCCCTATCCACCGCAGAATCTTCCCCTACCTTGTCCACCCGAGGTTCCACGAGTAAGGTTAACGCGCAGATCGAGCTAGTCCTCTATCCCCTGGCATTGAACACCCGAGCCCGCGCACTCGTCATTCCACTCTCGACTACCGGACTGGCACCCTGCAGCCAAGGGATGATAGCTCAAGCATCGCCGTCTCTACCCTCAATCCAGGTATGAGGTCCGTTAAGAGACGAAAAGAGGCGGGTCCGCGTTTCGCGCGCGGACCCACCTCGGCTTGTTGTAAAAGGTCAGTCTTTGCCGGTCAAGTCGCTCGCGGCATCCTGCAGATTGCCGAGTCCCTCCCGTGCTTTGCCGCCGGTCTGCGTCGCCTTGCCTTCGGCTTCCTGGTCTTCGTCGCCGGTTACCTTGCCCATGCCCTCCTGGGCCTTGCCCTTGAGCTGGTCAACGGTGCCCTGGGCCTTGTTGTCTTCGCCTGCCATTGGATTCCTCCTCATGAGATCGCATGATTGCGATCAGAGGAAGGCCAAGCACGATCCATGCCACCTCCGCTTTGGGCAGATGTCGACATCAAGGGAAGGCTGCCTCTGGTGCCCGCATGTTGATGGGGTGACCTGCGGGCGACGGAGCGACCCACCT
>QHBP01000360.1 GCA_003244175.1 Chloroflexota bacterium
GCTCTAGATTCTTGGCCTTTGACGACGCGATCAACCCGAACCGCTTGTCCTCAGCATCGGCGTAGCGGTCCCGCACGTAGGCCTCAGCGGTTTCCAGTTCCCGAGTCACATACAAGTCGAAACCCTGGTTTTGTGCTTTCTGGGCAAACGGTCGTGCCCCGTCTGGGTAGCCTATGAGGACCAGCCGGACCCAGGTCTGGACATCCTCCGCAAGGTGTGAGCGCAGCGACGTGGTGAGGTCGAGGCGGTCGTCCAGTTCGACGTTGTTGGCCGCCGTGAAAGTGGAGGACACGCGACTAGCCGCATGCAAAGTCCAATCCCCATCGACGGCGGCAATCGCGTCGCTCCACTGCCCGAGCCCGGCCTCTTCCCCGACGTGGATCTCCTGTCCTTCGCCGATGAGCCCGACTATCATGGACCATCCCGGCATGCGGCCACCCAGCCGGAGGAAATCCTCGGGCTCGGAGACACTGTGCCCACGCTTCTCGAACACCCGGTTCGCGTCCCAGGCCCGCTGGGCTTCGTCGTACACCCACACGTGCTCCTCCGGGAGCCGGCGCAGGCCACCACCGTATTCCTTTAGGAAGCCATGTACGTCCTGGACAAAGACCCGGCTGCGGAGTGCATGCTGGAGGACCGCAACGAATGGGCCGTTGCCGGACAGTAGGATACCCTGCCGGCCCCCCGCCTCATCGCCCATGAAGCTGCTGTACACCAGTTGCAGGCCGAGGAGGGTCTTCCCGGAACCCGGCACGCCGGTGACCAGGGCGAGGTGGCGCTCTCCCCGCTGCTGGGCCTGTGCCGCGATGGCAAGCAGGGTGTTGAGAGCGTCGGGGATGCCAGCGCTGTGAGCCCGACGGATGTTGGGCAGGGGCTCATGCTCGAAGATCAGACGAGCGGCCTGAACCAGCGAAGGCAACGGAGCGTAGTCCGCCGCCAACCAACGATCAAGGTCAGGCGCCAGCTCGTCGGAAGAAGGAACATCGGCCGCGATGAGCTCGCCGAGGGCCGACGCTGGCGTGATGGTAACATTGCCGCTCTCCTCCACCTCCGCGTGACTCTTCGACAGGACCAGGATCGGCACGACCCGGAGATGGTGGGACTGGGCATGGTAGTGCTGAATGTCATGGGCATACGCGGCAGTCTGATCGACGTGCGCCTGGAGGGCTTGCCCGAAGCCCTTGAATTCGAGAATCAGCGCCGTCTCGGGCGCCAGAATGGCGACATCCGGCCGCCGGCCCCGCTCGCGCGGAAGGACGTATTCGAAGATGATGCCCCACGAGGCTGTCTCCGCGCGCTCGCGGACCAAGGCATGAAGCTGCTCCTGGAGGACAGCGAAGGTATCCTTCCAGGCCTCCACCTGCGACTCGCCGGCCGCGTCGTTCGTCACGGCCTCCTGGTGAGCTCGCAATGCCTCCAGCCAGACGTCGCGCGAGGCGGACAGGAAGGCAGAGATCGTTCCGTGCCATCCGGACGGCTCGGCTGGATTATCCGGCGTTGCCAGGGGCAGGGGATCGGGTCGCGCTGCACGAGGTCCAGAGCTGGGCCGAGCCGGCGGGTCCTCTAGCTTGGGCTTCGCCCGTAGCTCTTGCCGGAGCAATGCGTCAGCGCGGGCCCGGTACTCGGCTGGGAGCTGACCCCACGGTGCTGAACTCGGGTCCGTCCGGACGAGCCGGTAGCGGCAGATGAGGTAGCCGTCGCGGCCGGGCTCTTGCCAGTAGTGATCGACCCGGTAGAGGCCGTCGTATCGGTAGCCTGACCGAGGCGACAGGAAGCCATCCCCCTGCGACCCGCGAATGACGCGCACCGGTATCCCGAGATCACAGCTTCGTGCCAGTGCCAGGTTGGACCGTGCAAACTGTTGGTCATCAATCTGAGCTTTGGTCACAGGGTCATTCCCACCGGCGCCGGTATAGACCACGACGTCGCCGGTGTCCAAGTCATCCACGTACCCGCCGTTGAGCACGATGGACTCCGCTCCGGTGGCGGGCCTTCCTGCTATGCCGGCGACAGGCGGACGGTGCACCCCACTGCGAGACGCCTTCATGCGGTTGACAAACGTTGCACCGACCTGGACACCTGACGGCGCCCCAAACTGGCCGAGCATTTTCCCTCTCCTCGTTCCCTTGTAGCGACTAACAGTACCAGACTACCGATCGGCTCGGTCCTAGTCTTGCGTTAGCAAAGTGGAGCGATGTTCACGGCCCTAAAATATGTCTTTTCTTCGCCTGGTTCACCAGGTTGCCGACTACTTACAGATTCATCCGGAGACGGTGCGAAAATGGCTCCGCGACGGGGCACTCATATCCTTTTCTAGACCGTGGTGATGTTTCACCTTTTGTCGGAAAACGCCAAGATAAGAAGGACGACTGAGCGCAAGCGACCTTGAGTGATATACCCTGGAGTTCACGAACGGCTAACAGAGAAGGTTCCGGGCCTGAGGCGTGTTCCGGGAGGTGCACGTCATCCGCCAGGGCGTCCTCGAGGAGCCAGTCGCTCCAAAGTTGGAGCCGATCCGGCACCGGCAAATGCGCCGATTTTGGTTATTCGACTGCACGTATCTCATAGAGCGCCACCAGCGGATCGTCGACCTCGAGATCCGTCACCTCGGCAAACCCGGCGGCGAGACACAGCTCTCGAAGTCGGACCTCGGGCATGCCCATCGCGCCGAGTCCGGCGCCACCGTTGGCGAGAGACGTAGTCATGCAATACATGGTGCTGGCCGCGTACCACATGGCTCCGGTGAGACTGAGATTCTCTTCCAGCCGTTCGCCGGCTCGCGGTTCCAGGCACAGGTACCTGCCTTTCGGCGCCTGAGCTTTACGGATGGAGCAAAGAAATGCCAAAGGATCGGCCGCGTCGTGAACGACGTCGAACGAAAGGATGAGATTGTGTTGCCGCTGCAGTCCCTCTGACGCATCTATCTGCTCGAAATGAACGCGATCAGCAACGCCTTCCGCTCGAGCGCACTCGCTAGCCTGCTCCACCGCTGGACCAAAGACGTCGTATCCCGTGAACCGAGAATTGGGGAACGCTTGAGCTAGCCGGATGAGGGCGCGGCCCCGGCCGCAGCCGACATCAGCCACACTTGTGCCTCGCTCAAGCTGGGGGCGCACGCCCGGGGCCTTGCCGATCCACTCCGCGACAAGCACGTTGTCGAACCAGACGGCTGATTCTCGCTCAAGTCCGGTCCACATATCCTGGCTAAAGGCCGATTGCGGGACTCCGCCACCGTGACGAAAGACATTTGTGTACTGATGCATCAGGCCCATCATGGCCAGCAGTTCCTGCAGGGGTCCGCCGCAGAACCACCGTCCGTTTTCCTCTGCCAGCACTGGGACGTGTGCCGAAGGCAAGGAGAACGACCCCGATGCGGGATCGTAGCTGACATAACCCCCGGCCGCCATTGCCGACAACCATTCGCGGGCGTAACGCGCGTTGATCCCGGCCTGCTCCGCGAGCTGATCTGGAGTGGCAGGTCCAGACGCAGCAAGCGCCTTGAACAGGTCCAGCCGGTCTCCCAGACAGGCGAGCATCGTGAGCATGGTAGTGCTGACGTCGGTGAAAACCCGCTCAGCAAAGGCGTCAGTCACTTGCGTGTCAGGGTCAGTCGTCGTGTCTGCCGTCCTGCACACAATACTCACCCCGTCTCTATGTCTTGCTATACATGGTATTCAGACCAGAAGTGTTGCGATGCTTTCGGTTAATTAGAGCAGATTGTCGACCCGTCGCGTGTTACCTGACCAAACACTTCACCCAACCCTTCGATCTCCTCTCGCGAGTACCCCGCGGCACGCAAGGTGTGCCACTCGGCGTCGGACAGATCGGTAGGGTAGAGGCGGGGAGGCGAGGACATACGAGACTCCGGCAAGGTGGTACTTCCAGAATCTCATCTCGTCATCCCCTTTTTTGACTGTCTCTCGTGTTCCGGACGCTGTGCGATGTGGAATGATGTAGGGATGGCTTCGACAATCTGCAACATCACGATCGACTGCGAGGAGCCCTGGAGGCTTGCGGCGTTCTGGTCCGCAGTACTCGCTCTTCCGGTGCATCCCGATAACGAGCCTCGCGACGACGAAGTGGGTATCCCGCTGCCGCACGGCGGCGAACTCATCTTCCAGTCGGTTCCCGAGCACAAGGTCGTGAAGAATCGCCAGCATCTCTGCCTGCGGCCCGCCGACTGCACCCGTGATGCTGAGGTCGAACGACTCGCGGAACTGGGGGCCACACTGGTCAGTGACCTGCGTCGGCCTGATGGATCCGGCTGGGCCGTGCTCGCCGATCCGGAGAGCAACGAGTTCTGCGTGCTCCGTAGGGCCTCCGAGTTGTCCGCTGTCCATGGTAACGAGGCTCTTTCGTGACATCCGCTCCGTGACACCGCCCGGTCCGAAGGATCGCGGAGAGTATCTGCAGGACTCGGATCACCCCTTTTCAGACTGCTTCTAGAAAAGGACGTGTCACAGCTCGTGATTATCTCACCGCCTGCTGATCAAAAACACTACCCCGCACCGCAATTGTTTGCGCATTCACTCCGTGTGGTCAAAAATGGTGCCTTGAGGAGATAACACTATACCCCGCCGGCCCGTCACCTGCCGACATGCCCGGCACACCAGACACCGTCGCGGTTCGCTTTCGATGGCGATCATCTCACGCGTCGCATCAGCCGTAGTCCGAGACTCGCGGGCGACGGAGCGACCCACCTACATCGGACGGCTCCGCCGCCCGTCCACATCGCGGCGGAGCCGTCCGTTCCCATCGAGCCGTGGGCGTCTCCCCACGTCAGAACGCCGCCGGACCTCTCCGCCGTCACGGTCGTTGAAATCCGCGACCCATCGCGGATGTAGGCGAGTCGCTCCGTCGCCCGCCAGTCTCGCATTCGCGTGTCCGGCACGAGTGTCACTCTCCCATTACACAGCCAAGGTCCCGCGTGTCGCGCGGCGCGTTCGCCGTGGCGCGGGCCTGTACGGCGACGGAGCGACCGGCCCTACACAGCGGAAGAGCGACCAGCCTACACGGCGACGGAGCGGCCGGCCTACACGGCGACGGAGCGACTGGCCCTACACAGGGGAAGAGCGGCCCGCCTGCAGAACGTCGCTCGCGACCGGCCTGCATTTCCTCCCCCCGCTCCGTGCGACAATGTCTGAGACGAAAGGATGATCATGGACACCGAAGTACGCAAATCCGACCAGGAATGGAAACAGGAGCTCACACCCGAGCAATATACGGTGCTGAGACAAAAGGGCACGGAAAGGGCCTTCACGGGAAAGTACGTTAACTGCCACGACGATGGCATCTACAAATGCGCGGCCTGCGGCACCGAGCTCTTTAGCTCTGAAACGAAATTCGAATCGGGCAGCGGCTGGCCCAGTTTCACTGAACCCGCCAATCGCGCCAACGTCGAGCTACACGAGGACCGCACCCACGGAATGTTGCGAACCGAAGTCACGTGCCGGCGATGCGGATCTCATCTCGGTCACGTGTTCGACGACGGCCCCGGCACCGCCGGCGAGCGGTACTGCATCAATTCGGTTTCGCTGGCGCTGGATCCCGCACCCAACACACGGTAAGCCCCACCGTAGATCGTTCCATCCGTGCGGCGTGCCTCCCGTAGGTCGTCCCCTCCTTAGAAAATGGAATGTGACTACGATCTTTGCACCGTCCGTAGTCGCACCTTTCATGTCATAGGTGCGCGTTTCATCTCTTGCGCGATCGGGTGTGCCGCTCCCCGTTCCCCGCGCACAGGCGGAAGGGTCGAGGATGGGGGAAAGCCACCCACACCTATCCACGAGGATCACCTGGTCTCTCGCGCTCGGCCCAGTGCGTCGATTCTCAGGCCCGTACCTTCCATGACTGGCGGGGCTACGTTTCCCACGGCCGGCGCGGGCTCTGGTTGGCCGGCCAACGCCGTGCCGGGTATAGTCGGCATGACCGTACCCACTCCAGATACAAGGTCCGGACTAGTTGCAGGACCAGAACCTCGTCGTTCGCACCTACCCGGTCGCCAGGATATTCATCATGAACAAACCGATTCTGCTGACCGTCGATGACGACCCGGCGGTTTCCCAAGCCATAACACGCACCCTGCGCCGGCAGTACGCTCACCGCTTCCGGGTGCTGCGTGCCGAGTCCGGCCTCGGTGCCCTTGAGACCCTGCGTGAACTCAAGCTGAGCGGAGATGAGGCAGCCCTGCTTCTGGCCGATCACCGCATGCCCGGAATGACGGGTGTCGAGCTGCTCGAGCAATCGATCGAGCTTTTCCCCGATGCCAAGCGAGTCCTCCTGACGGCTTACGCTGACACCGACGTGGCTATTCGGGCCATCAACATGGTCGGCCTCGACTACTATCTCCTCAAGCCCTGGGATCCGCCAGACGAGAAGCTCTATCCGGTGCTTGATGACCTACTCGACGACTGGCTTGCCCACTACGAGCCGCCGTTCGAGGGGGTTCGGGTGATTGGCCATCGCTGGTCGGCTCGCTCTCACGAAGTGAAGGATCTGTTGGCCGGCAACCACGTGCCATTTCTCTGGTTGGACGTGGAGAGCGACGCGGAAGCGCAGGAGCTGCTGACCGCGTCCGGTCTGCCCTATTATATTTATTCTGCGACATGACCTGTCACGGGTCCCCACTGGCACCGGGGCGCCGCAGCAATCAGAGGTGCGCAGCTGATCACTTAGATGACCTGTACCACGGACCAGATGTCCTTCTAGTCCGACCAGCTGCAGGTGCGGGATGATGTCGCGGGGTATCCAGGTCGGGGCGCAGGTAGTGGGAGAGATCGCTCTTGACCTTGAGCGTGTGCGTGGTGAGGGCGGTCCCGCGAGCCCGTGCCTCGTGCTTCCGGTTACCGTTAGCATGCACTCGCGCGACGCCTCGCAGGCGCTGGCCGTCACCAACCTCGTGTGTACGCTGTACTCTGGCGAAATAATCCCCGCGTACCAGGTCGGTCAGCCGGTAACGTTCGACCTTATGGGCGGCCTTCCTGTCCGTTCCACTCGCTTCGCACCGAATCCGCACTGCATGGAGATCTCATTTCCCCTTTCGACGTCGCTTATCCACCGACTAGAGGACCGGCGTCATCGAACGGAGGACAAAGCATTCTTTGGTCACCTGACGGTTTCAGGCACTGTGGCGTGGCTGGTTGCGAGTGGCGGCGAGGCGCCGGGCAACCGGAGCATGAAGCCCATTCCTGGCTACGCGTTCGACTCGAACCTGGGAATCTGTTTCATTCTGGCTCCCTTCCAGGAGACGAGGGTGGACACGATCGTCGTGCGGGTCTCGGCCTCAACCTGGATCGATCATGTGCTGCCCGGCCTTGGACTCGACCACGTTCGCCTGGTAGAGATCTCCCTACCCCGAAGCGGTGGTGCATTGCCCGAGGCCATCGGGCCCTTTTTCGATGGCGCGCGCAGAGACTATGACGCCGGGCGCTACCGTGAGTGCGTTCAGAAGTGCCGGGATGTGCGCTACGCCGTCGAGAAGCACGTGGGAGCGACGGCGCAACGGCCTGTAGGCGAGGCGATCCAAGACCGCGTCGGATGGCCGCTGGCTGAAGCTGAACGTCGTTTCCTCAACCAATGTTGGAGGGCGCTGGCGGACTTCACATCAGCGTCTCATCACCAGCACGCATTCTTTGCCGCGGACGCAAACGCGTGCCTCTTACTATCAGCCGTGCTGCTCGAATTTCTTCAGAACCTCGTGGTCGCTCCGCCCGCCGGAGATGGTTCCGGAGTCCTACCCTGAGCGGCGGCCCGCCCGGTTATTCGCAAGGCAAGGGGCCGGGCCGAAGCCTGTTGGTGCGGGCGCACGTCAAGGCCGACTTTGAGTTACGACCCGGCGGCCCGGCAAGCCCGGAACTCGGCGGATTTCGTCGTGGTTGACCTTCTCGACCGCATAGAGGTCGATGAAGTCCCGGACGGCTACCGCGAGACGAGGTTGGGACTGCTTCCGGAGGAGTGGCAGGTCGTGCCGCTGGGCGACCTGTTCGACATTAAGCAAGGCAAGGCAGTTTCGGCCAAGAAGCAGACGGCGAACGGCGAACGATGACATCCGGTGAACCCAGGGCTCTGGTCTTGAAATCCTTCCAGGCTCTATCCACCTCCCCGAAGTCCGAGTCTCGAATGATTACGACGCTGAGCACAAAGACCCGGTATTGGTCCCGATTACGGAGTTCGTGGGCTCCGCACTCGTCTAGGTAAACACAGCATGTGTCACCCGAAAACTGTTCTGTGGCCGCTTTCGAGACACCACGCGGCCTTTGGAGAGCTGTCTTAAGCGGTTCATGTCTTGCAAGCTGGTCTGGATCAGTTGATCAATGACACCGGACGACTGAAGATTTGTATCCCCAAGCAGCGCGGTGGCCTGGCGCAGCAAGTTGACGTAGTTCTCATGCTGCACCAACAGTGCCTGTGCGATGCGAGGATCGCGGCTTTTCGCCAGTTCCTTATGGGTGGGTCTGCGATATGACGGCATAGTGCCGCCATTCTACAGGCAGGCTTGTCAAAGCCTTCGCCTTGACCGCGTGATCGCCGCGTCATATGTCGCTCCGGAGTTCGTCACAACAGCCCGTGTGGGGGGACGGGACACCGTAACGAGCAACGTGAGTCACCCACAAGCATCGCGTCTACCTCGTGCCGGAGATCATCGACGTCGTGGAAGCCCCCGAAGAAGAGTACGAGGCGTTACCATGATGGCTCGCAGGTGGGCGCTCCGGTGCCTGTTGTTATCGAAAACCAAATTTATCGATGACACTGTGTCGAATGATCGTCCCGTACTATCGCGGGCAATCATATGCGCGCCAGCCGTTACATCATGCACTGGCGTCACGCATCGGCATACAGCACAGGGCAGCCGACCTTGGGAAGTTCGCGTCGAGGAGCGCGATGAACGGCATGACGCGCTCTACCCGAAGTACTCGCCAGCTTGCGGGCGCCGCCACTAAAGGTGCTAATGTGATCCTACCCAGGTCACCGTGCACGCTTCGGCACCTCCCTGACGCTGAGGAACGCTGGCCTTGTTATCGACAAAGCATTATATCGATAATACTTCGCCGCCTAGCCGACCCTTATTATCGCCGGGAAACATATGAACGTCACTGACTCCGTCCGTGCCGGGCGCTACACCCGGCAGCCGACCGGCTATCGGGCCTTCATCCCACAGCTTCTGCCGCCGACTCCCTCCGTCCGCATGGATGACCGGCTCTGGATGTTGCTGTCCAGCGCGGACCGGGCTCTGGGCCGGCTCGACGGGTCCACGGAAGCGCTGCCGAATCCGGACCTTTTTGTCTACATGTACGTGCATAAGGAGGCAGTGCTCTCCAGCCAGATCGAGGGCACTCAGGCATCGCTGATCGACGTGTTGGAGTTCGAGGCGCAGGCGGCCGAACCAGACCAACCTCAAGACGTTCCGGAGGTCGTCAACTACGTGGCCGCGATGAACTATGGCCTGGAACGCCTCTCTACACTTCCATTGTCCCTGCGTCTTCTGCGCGAGATTCACAAGGAGCTCTTGCATGTGCGCGGCGGAGAGCGTACTCCCGGTGAGTTCCGCCAGATCCAAAATTGGATTGGACCCCCTGGAGCCGCTCTTGCGTCAGCGCGCTTTGTACCCCCGCCGCCACACGAAATGCACAATGCCCTGGACAACTTTGAACGATTCCTCCACGATCCCGCGCCTATGCCTGACCTGCTGAAGGTCGGCATTGCCCACGCGCAGTTCGAGACC
>QHBP01000325.1 GCA_003244175.1 Chloroflexota bacterium
GCTTCAACGACTACCGCCGCGGCGATGGCAACTGCTACGGCGCGTACACGCTGAACAGCGGCTCCAACTGGAACGACACCACCATTCCGATGTCGTTCGTGCGCGGGACCGCTTTTGGCGGCTTTCAGCGTCAGTACTTTCAGGCGGGTGGAGACACGTCCGTTGCCTGGGACACCAAAGGCAACGCGTACTTCGACTGTCAAATGTTCCAGCGTGGGCAGCCGGTTACGCCCAACCCCGACCTGTCCAGCGCGATTTACGTGTTCCGATCGACGGGCAATAAGGGAGCTTCCTGGAACTTCCCGGCTCGGCCGGTCGTCGAGAACAACGATGTAAACGGCACCTCGCGCGTCATTCTCGAGGACAAGCCACTGTTGACCGTGGACAACCACATCGGCAGCCCCTTCCAGGATCGCGTCTACGTCTCGTGGACTGTCTTCGCTACCGATGGGACCGCCAAAATTTTCGAGGCGTACTCTAGTGATTTTGGTGAGACCTTCAGTGCTCCCGTTCAGGTGACGCAGGCGAGCCCTCTGTGCCCGCTTTCGGTTGTCGGGAAGAACAACTGCGACGCAAACCAGTTCTCGCAGCCATTCACCGGTAGCGACGGCAACCTCTACGTCGTCTATGCGAATTTCGACAACAGGCCGCCGGCTGGCGACAACAACCAAAACCAGATGTTGCTGTCCAGGTCGACGAACGGCGGAGCCAGCTTCGGCGCGCCGGTCCTCGTGTCACCGTACAACGACCTCCCGGACTGCGCGACGTACCAGAATGGGCAGGATCCAGGACGGGCGTGCGTCCCGGAGAAGGGCCCCACCAAGAACTCGGTCTTCCGAGCAGTCAACTACCCGTCGGGCGCGGTGAGCCCGACAAACAGCAAGCATGTCGTCGTAACGTTCGGCTCCTACATCAGCAAGGACTCGAATCCGAGCAACGGCTGCGTCCCAACCGGCGTCTCAGCCTTCGGTAACAATACCTACACCGGAGTCAAGACCGCCGGCGCCTGCAACAACAAGATTCTCGAGAGCGTGTCCAACGACGGCGGCGCGACCTTTACCGGTACCACCGCGACCAATCCGATCGCGCTCCCCATCGTGTCCTCAGCTTCCGGTCAGCAGAAGACCGACCAGTTCTGGCAGTGGGCGGCATACGGCTCGTCCGACAGGCTGGCCGTGTCGTACTACGACCGGCAGTACGGGAACGACGAGACGACCGGCTCCTCGGACGTCAGCCTGACTGGAATCGGCGGATCCGCCGCCCCCGGGACCGTCCGCGTGACGTCATCGTCCATGCCGGTTCCCACCCAGTTTCCGGACACGCAAGGCAACAGCGTCTTCTACGGTGACTACACGGGTCTGACGGTGGCCGGCCACGCCGCCTATCCGATCTGGATGGACACCCGCAGCAAGGATCTGGCTCTCTGCCCCGGCGCTCCCGCCGTATGCGGCTTCCTGGAGCCGAGCGGCATTCGCGCGAATGATCAGGACATCTTCACGCAAGGCACTCCGCTTCCGTAAGGGATAGCGCGCCGATAGGCGAGGGGGTGCAGGATGGCGCCATCCTGCATCCCCCCTCGCGGGTGCTGTGTAGTAGAACAGCGCCCAACCAATGCACGTGAGTTAAGAGATTGACTGATCACGCGCGTGGCATGATTCATGAAGGAAGAATTGCCATGAAAACTACAGAATCCGCGCTCGCATCTGTCCTCGTTGCCTTGCTTGCGGTCGCTTCAGCCGCCGATGGCGCCTATGCCTCGGGCCTGTCGTCCCCGGATCAAAACGGAGGTGCGGCCGCGCGACCGGTTACGCCGGCTCTGGGCACGGGCTGGCGCCGGTTTCGCAACGCTCATGCCGGCTTCGTCGCCAGATACCCTCGGTCGTGGACCATCAAGCAAGGCCCTGGACAGGATGGCTCGTCGACGGTGACGTTCACCCAACCCGACGGACGGGCCGCCATCACGGTAACGGTGAAGCGTGGTTCAGGGCCGGTGAGCGGCAATCAAGACTTGCCGAATCAACGCTGCATCGGGACCACGGTGGGCGGAAGAGTTCCTGCGCTGGAGTGTCTGGATCCGCTGTCATTCAGTGTCACGACCACCGTCACCGGCCACGGCAAGTCCTACGTGATCGTCTCGTCCTTCAAACGGCTGAACATCGCCACCTACCGTCGGTTCACCCGAAGCTTCAAGCCGATTTCCGGCTAGATTTTGAGAACATGCGCAAGCTCAAGGTGAACCTCGTTGATATCGCCGAGGCTCTCGAAAACGCCTCGGATGACTTCAATTACTTTCTGGACCTGGAAACGGGCCAGATCGAGTCGACGCCTCACGAGGTCCTGACCGAAGCGAATGAAGTGCTCGATACGGTCGAAGGTGACGCTCCCAAAGCCTTCGAGGAGGCGCTCGACCGCTACGACGGCCGGGGATGGGAGAAGGAGATGATCCCTTCCAGCCATGTACATCTCGGAAGGACATCCTGCTGGACTACCCCGAAGAGAGGGAGCGCTGGTTCCAGTTCAAGGACGCCCGCTTTCTGGATCGCGCTCGTGAGTGGCTTGCGGATGAGGAAATCGAGCCGATCTGAGAGTNNTTCGCGTTGCGTCTGATCGAGCCGGCTCTCGGGCTCAGGCAGGCGCGCTTGTGCCCGAATATGTTTCGGCACGCTCACTCTTTACGGCCTGGCGCCCGGTGATTTCTTCTTGCTTACGTCGCGGGCCTTCCGCTCAGGCGTGAACGCCCACCATGGCTTAGATGGACCACCTTCCGCATACGCCACCACCGAGGCGAAGACATCGCGGACGCATGGGTCTTGACGCACGCCTTCCAGGGCGCACAATCGTTCGTACATTTCATCCGGGTCCCTCCCCACCGCATCCTCCACCCTCGTGATTCCTATCAAGATGAGGTCTCGCGCCATTGCCGGTCCCACGTTCGGAATCGTCCGTAGCCGCTTCTCGGCCGCGCCCGTGTCGACGCCGCGCTCTTCGTCAGTCCGGTTCATTTGCGAAGTCATGCCAAACCTCCCGTTGATTCCTACCATTTTGCTATGAGCCGGATTCTTCGATACGCTTAACAGGACACATGTCACACGATAATGATCGGATCGAGGCCATCGCGAAGGCGCTTCAGGGTACGGACCTGGATGCGCTCGTCTGCACGCTGTCCGAGAACGTCCTCCTCCTTTCCGGATATTGGCCGGTAGTCGGAACCTCGGTAGCCGTGGCCACCACGAATGGTGAGGTCGCGATCCTCGCTCCCGAGGACGAAAGCGATCTCGCGTCGCACGGGTGGGCGACGAGGGTCGAAACCTACGAACCCGGATCCTTGACTCACCCTACGACACCGTCGGACGCCGTGCGCGGCCCACTCGGAACCCTTCTTCGAAAACTGGGTGTCGGTGGCGGCCGGCTGGGCTTCGAAGACGGTGCCGCCTATGCCGAGTCGTCCTACGCGGCAATGCATCTGTATCAGGCCGGCATCCGGAGTGTGCTCAGCGCCGCAGCCCCCGAAGCCACGCTGATGTCGGGCGCAGAGCCGCTCGCGCGACTCAGAGCCGTGATGACGCCTGAAGAAGTGGGAAAGGTCAAGCTTGCATGTCAGGTCGCGGGCGAGGCGTTTACCGATGCGGCCCGACAGATTCGTGCCGGCATGTTTGAAGCAGAGGTTGCCTCGGTATTCTCGATGCCGATGGCGGTGAGCGGACTGGCACATGCCGGCGCCGAAAGGGCCGGCGGGTATACCTGGTGCATGTCGGGCCAGAATTCCGCGCTCGCCGGCGCAGCGTATGCACGCACCCGGAACAAGAAACTGAACGAGCACGACCTCGTGCTCCTCCATTGCAACTCCTACATCGACGGTTACTGGACGGACATTACGCGCACATACACCCTTGGCTTGCCGGACGACCGAAAGCGCGACATGTACGACGCCATCCTGGCGGCTCGCGGAGCCGCTCTGGACACCATCTTTCCCGGAGCACGCGCCGGCGACGTCGACAACGCCGCTCGCTCGGTTCTGGACGAGCGAGGCTTCGGGAAGTTTTTCACCCACGGTCTCGGGCACAACGTTGGCTTTTCAGCGATCAGCGCGGAATACCGACCTCGCCTGTATCCCGGATCTTCCGATGTCCTTGAGGTAGGTATGACGTTTAACGTCGAGCCGGCAATTTACATCAAGGGGTATGGAGGCATTCGCCACTGCGACGTGGTTACGGTTGGAGTCAGTGGTCCAGAGGTCTTGACCGACTTCCAAACGGAACTAAGTGGCCTCGTCGTTGGTGGCTAGAAACGCCCCTGGTCGAGAGGTGAGGCGACGATCCTTCGGTAGGCGGTCAGTGAAGCGGACGACGAGTTAACCCTCCAGTCCGTCTCCTTCTTCGCATCGAACCAGATCAGTGCTCGCAGCCGCGGGAAAAACACCGGAAGCGAGGTCAGAAAGGCGTCAGTTATCCACAGCGCCTTATTACCGCCTATCTCCGGTGTGGCCGTTTCCGCCACCATCATTGGTTTCGGCGTCAAGGCCGTCATTTGCGTGTAAGGATCCACCATCACGTCGTGGAAATCCCTCCACCTCGAGTGCGGTTGAAACGATCCCCAGTTATAGGCGTCGATACCCACCCAGTCGACGTATGCGTCGCCTGGATAGTCCTTGGCGAATGCAATAGTGGTAGGACCGCCATCTTTGTTTGGAGCCCACACCCAGATCGCATTGCTCGCTCCTACCGACGCGAAGATGTCATGAACATGGCGCCACTCGGCGATGTATTGCGCGGGGGTGTTGTGATTTAGGTTGCCGGGGCTCGTCCCCCAGGGAAACCAGTTGCCGTTCATTTCGTAGGCAAAGCGCAAGAAGAACGGATGACCCCAGGCCTTGGCCGCTTTGGCCCAGCCACGAATATAGGAATCATACCTGCCTGACGAGACGTCTCGGCAAGAGTACCCGACATGGACACTGTCCGAACCAGGCATCCAGGTGATCATCGGCCTGGAGCCTCGTGACACAACCGCGTTCGCCATGCCCACGGGGAAGCCCGGGTAATAGGCAGTCCACGGTTGGTACCACATCACGACGGCCGGTATGCGTCCAACCATACTCGCGTAGCGCCCGAGCGAGGCCGGGTTGCTGGTGGGCGTGGTGAAGGACATATTGTTTCTCACGTCATCGATGAAGACGCCCAGAGCGATCGGATTGGTTGCCGACGCGCTAGCCGTGGACGCGCGAAATGACGGCACCAGCCCCGCTGGCATGCCGGCGATCAACACAACCCCGACTGCTAACCACCGTATATGACCCGACATGAAAGACGCGTTGGACTTGCCTGTCATCGCTGATTCTCCTCTGTCACTTGCGAGCCGACACCACACAGCCGACAAAAATCGGCGTTTGAGTCGTCTCAGTACCTTAACCAACCTGCTCTTGAAAAGTCAACTCGGACTTCGGCTCCGCACCAAAGCCCCCATATAACTCCTCGGAAACGAGCGCGCTGCCGCTGCTGGCGGAGAGCCGAGCGAATAACCAGATCACGCGGCAGCACGGGATCACTAACGCACACGGCACGAACGCACGTCAGCAACATCCTGAGCAAGCTGATCTTCGCCTCCAGGACACAGCCCGCGAGGCATGCGGTGCGCGAGGGACCCGTCCGGGCACAGGCTCCGTAAGCTCGGTCATTTGTCGCAGCGAACCGTGGCATTTGTCCAGCATGCCGCTGCGTCATTGCCCCCATGTTTCGCGGCCGGCGATGTGTTGTACTCAAAGCAGAGACCCGGAGCGTGACATCATCTCCTTCTCGTGCAAACCCGGTAAGGTTAGAACATATCCATATGCTAAAGGTACGGCAAATGACAACATCGGTCAAGGGTTCAGCCTCCAGCGATGTCGCTGCCGTGGTCGCGGCGGAGGACGTCAGCCGCCGCTACGGAGAAGGCAGCGCCAGCGTCGATGCCTTGACACACGTATCGGTTGCCTTTCACCCGGCCACTTTCACGGCAGTCATGGGCCCGTCAGGGTCAGGAAAATCCACGCTCATGCACATCCTCGCCGGGCTTGACCTCCCGACATCCGGGAGGGTCTTCATCGCGGGCACGGATATCACCAACCTGAAGGACAAGGACCTCACGCTTCTGCGGCGGAAAGAAGTGGGCTTTATCTTCCAATTCTTCAACCTGTTGCCCATGCTCACGGCGGGGGAGAACATTACTCTCCCTCTCAAGATTA
>QHBP01000076.1 GCA_003244175.1 Chloroflexota bacterium
CGACCTCGTGGGTTCACAACAAGAAGGGCATCCCCTACGTCAGCACGGTGACGTTCAAGACAATAGTGAGCGAGGCGACTACCGTGAGCGACCTGCTTACCGGTGGGGTAGATATCGTGCCGGGCGTCCCGGGGACCCAACTGAACCGGGTTACGGGCAATAAGAAGATTGTGCTGCACAAGATCCCTTCCCAGGGTGAGTACTTCCTGGAGTTCAACACCGCCCATGCCCCGTTCGATTCGTTAGCGGGACGCAAAGCGGTTGCGGAGCTTATCGACCGGAACGCCATAGTGAAGGCCGCATTTGCTGGGCAAGCTTTCCCGGTCTACAACACCATTCCGCCGGCCATACCAGATTATGACAAGAGCGCGGCGGTTCATCTTCCGCATCTGAACACAGCGGACGCCGCCAAGATCATCAAGGCGGATCATCTCACCGGGCCATACACGATACTGGCGCCCAATGACCCAACGGATACCACGATCGCCGAGATCCTGCAGGCGGCGGCGGCCCAGGCGGGAATGAAGCTCACCATCAAGCCCCAAGCGGTCGGCGACCTCGTCGCGTCAGCCGGCAAGGGTGAGTTCGACATCCTTCTCCTGTCATACGGCTACCCTGATCCCGACATCATGTATCTGCTGCTGAACTCGACGCAGGGTGGGGGAAAAGGACTCGACTTTACCAACTACGTTAATCCAACGCTGGACCGGCTACTGGTCAAGGGACGGGAGACGCTCAATGCCAAGAAGGCACGAGGATACTATGCCCAGGCCCAAACGCTGGTTAATAGGGAGGTTCTCCTGGCGGGCCTAGCTGTTCCTTCCACCGTAATTGCCTTCCGCTCAACCATCAAGGGATACCATCTGAACAAGGCGTTGGCTTTCGCGATACAAGATCTCTACGTTAAGTCGAAGTGATCCCCTCATCGTCGGAACCAGCGGGAATCGCCTGATCGCACGGCCTTCACCGGTACGCTCGCCATGCGGCCGGTGGGGGCCATTCTCGTTGGGTTGGGCGCCGCTTGCCTCCCTCCCGGATCTCCAGTTGAAGGAGAAGAAAAACACAGAGAGAACCCGTGCAATTTGGCATTCTATCCAAGGTAGCCGGGAACAAGCCCGTCATAGGATGAGATCACCTACCAGGACGGTGGCTGAGTTGCACGTGTACGCCGAGGTATGGAGAACGCACGCACATGATCGAGGCTCAGAGAGTATGACTGTTCGCAGCAACGTCGAGGAACCGCTAGGGCCGGCCTTTCAACGGAGCGATCTGACCATCCGNNNNGTGTGGGGCAATGACAACGGCACGGTAGTTCCGGCGCACCTCTTTGCCCTGGTGGCTGACAGCGGCGGCATCGTGGTCGGGGCATTCGACGGCGCCGGCATGGTGGGGTTTGCCTTTGGGCTGCTGGCCCGCGATGACCGGGGCCTGTACCATGCATCGCACATGCTGGGCATCCACCCCCGGGCGCAAGGCGCCGGTATCGGCACGGCGCTCAAGTGGCGCCAGCGAGAGCGCGCCATTGACCAGGGACTTGATTTGATGACCTCGACATTCGACCCGCTGGACTCGCGGAACGCATACTTCAACTTGCACAAGCTTGGTGTTGTCAGCCGAACGTACCGGCAGGATATGTACGGCGCCATGGATGACGCGATCAACCGCGGGATTCCCTCTGATCGGTTGTATGTCGAGTGGAAGCTGGACGGCGCCGTCTCCGCGGTAGAGCGTCACGCCGCTGCTGAGCCAGTGGTCGGTATTCTGAAGAGCGTGGCCGGACGGCCGGTTCTCACGCTTCCGTCGACAGCGACTGGAGGGACTGTATCAATAGCGGCGCCGACCGATATTCAGCGCCTCAAGCTAGAGGATATGGACACCGCCCTGGAATGGCGGAGGGCGCAGCGCGCGGCATTTCTCTGGGCATTTGACCACGGCTATATAGCTGATGATTTCG
Source organism: Chloroflexota bacterium (assembly GCA_003244175.1). GTDB lineage: Bacteria > Chloroflexota > UBA5177 > UBA5177 > UBA5177 > QHBP01. The sequence goes on from QHBP01000076.1 coordinate 1,955, forward strand.
TGGATGGCGCCTGCGTCCTGGTTGCCGGGAACGAGATCACAGATCAGGATTGAACGCAGCATCTGGAAAAGGAGAGTCAGATCATGGCAGTAGCTACGGCCCCCAAACAGATTCATGGCACGGCACAGGCGCTTCCCGAACTCGCGGGATTCGACGATTTCGTACTCAAGCTCATGCGTGATTGGAAGGTCAACGGAACGTCGATCGCAATCGTCAAAGACGGCGAAGTTGTCCTATCTCAAGGCTACGGACTACGCGATACGGAGCGGAACCTTGAGGTTACGCCGCATACGTTACTGCCCATCGGCTCGACTACCAAAACCTTCACCACGGCGGGCATTGCCCTGTTGGCCGATGAAGGGTTGATCAATTGGGATACGCCGGTGCGGCAATACCTTCCCACCTTCAAGCTGTGGGACCAGTTCGCCAGCGACCGAATGACGCCCAAGGACATGGCCTGCCACCGCTCTGGACTCCCGCGACACGACCTCGTCTGGTACGGCTCGAAGGAGCCGCGCCGCGTGCTCTTTGAGCGGCTACAGTATCTCGAGCCAACCGCGGACTTCCGGACCGTCTGGCAGTATCAGAACCTCATGTTCATGGGACTCGGCTACCTGACCGAGGAAGTAAGCGGCATGACCTGGGAAGAATTCATCCAGGCGCGCATCTTTGACCCTTTGGGGATGAGCGGTAGCAAGGTCACCTCGACGCAGGCCAAGGAATCTCCCGAGCTGTCACGCGGCTATCGCAAGGTCAAGAAGACGGT
>QHBP01000437.1 GCA_003244175.1 Chloroflexota bacterium
ATCCCGCGATCTGTCCGTCCTCCTCCGCCACCAGGTAGTACCGGCCTGGCGACTTGCCGCCGAGCTCGCCGGCGAACATCTCCCGCGTCCAGGCATCCTCAGGGAACAGCTCACGCTCGAGGTCGAGCACCGCGGGAAGGTCAGCGGAGATCATGCCGCGCAGCCGGACGGTCACGCCGCAGACACCCGCTTCGGCGGACCAGGCACCCGGGCATCGGGCCTTCGGAGGTAGAGCGGCTCGGCTGGCGGCAGCACAGCACCGGCCGCCAGCCGTTCGGCAGCAAAATCGGCCAGCATGGACCCAGCCGGATAGCGTGGCCCGATCGGGTCACCGAAGGACTCCGGGTACAGCCGCGGCCCCTCGCCGGCGGCGGGGATGGCAGGGTCCAGCCCGGCCGGCCTGCCGGCAGCGGGCCCGAGGATGCGCTCGCCGGCGGCCGAGTACCGGGCCCAGTACACCTCCTTGCGGCGGGCGTCGGTCGCGACGAGGAACTCGCGGCCCGCGGCCTCGGTGACCGCCGCGCGCGCGATGGCGTCGAGCGTGCACACGCCGTGCGCCGGGATGCCGAGGACGGCGGCGAGCACGCGGGCGGTGACCAGCCCGACGCGCAGCCCGGTATAGGGTCCGGGGCCGGTCCCGACCACGACGGAGGTCAGGTCGTGCCGGGTGACGCCGGCCTGGCCGAGCACGCTGGTGATCGACGGCATGAGCAGCTCACCGTGGCGGCGGGCGTCCACCGCGGCGGTTACGGCGAGCACGCGTTCGCCGTCATGCACCGCGGCCGTTGTGCACGAGGTCGCGGTATCGAACGCGAGGAGCAGCACGTTCAGCAGCGTAGATGACCGGGCGACCCACTTCGTCCGCGCCGTCCGGCGGTCCGGCCGGCTCGCGCGGCTGTCCTGGTGAACGCTACCTCTCTGCCAGGGAGGCCGCGCGAAGGGGCGGCACACCGGACAGGATGGCGTTCGTGGGCAGGCAAACCGGAGTGCTCGAGCTGAACGGGCTGCGCCGCCGTTACGGAGACGTGGTGGCGCTGGACGGGCTGAGCTTCACCGTCCCGCCCGGCCAGGTATTCGGGTTCCTCGGGCCTAACGGGGCGGGCAAGACCACGACGATTGAGATCCTGGAAGGTTACCGTGGCCCGGACGAAGGACGGGTACAGGTGCTGGGCCTGGATCCCTTTGCCCAGGGCCGACGCCTCAGACCACGAATCGGCGCCATGCTGCAAGAGGGCGGACTCTACCCCGCCATCTCCGCTCGCGATGCTCTGAGACTCTTCGCGACGTTCTACGAGCATCCACGCGCAGCCGGCGACCTTCTGCGACTCGTCGGTCTTGAGGACGCTGCCGGCACGCGTTACCGGCGGCTCTCCGGAGGGCAGAAACAGAGGTTGTCATTGGCCCTGGCCATCGTGGGCAATCCGGAGCTGGTCTTTCTCGACGAGCCGACCGCGGGTCTCGATCCGCAAGCGCGAAGAGCAACCTGGGATCTCATTCGCTCCCTGCAGAGTGACGGCGTGACTGTGCTGCTGAGCACTCACTACATCGAAGAAGCCGAGAGGCTAGCGGACAGAGTCGCCATCCTGGAACGTGGCCGCCTGGTCGCCTCCGGCTCGCCGCGGGCGCTGGTGCAAGTCGACCGCTGCAAGGTTCGTCTGCGGACATCGGCCGCGATCGAAACGGATGCCCTTTTGGCGCTCCCATGCTGCCGGAAGGTCGAGTCGCCGGACGCCTGCCACTATGTGTTGCACACCGACGACGTGCCGGAGATGCTGGTGCAGGTGACGGTCTACCTGCGCGATGTCGATGTGGGCATCACGGACATTGGTGTCGGGCAGGGAACCCTGGAGGACGTCTTCCTGCAGCTCACCGGCCGGCAATTCGACTCATGACCGCTCGGCGGCTGTTCCTGGCAATCGGCGCGCAAACGCGGGTGGAGATGCAGCTGACGCTCAAGCGGGGGGAAAGCTTGCTTGTCACGGTGGTAATACCCGCCGCTTTGCTCGCATTTTTCTCCGCGGTCCATCTTCTTCCCGCAGCTGATCGCACACCGGATGTGCTACTCGGCGGAACACTAGCGCTGGCGGTGATCTCCACCGGGCTGGTCAGTCTCAGCATCGCCACCGCATATGAGAGGTACTACGGCGTCTTGAAGCGTTTCGGCGTCACGCCCATGCCGCGTTTTGGCCTGGTGGCTGCCAAGATGCTTTCGGTGCTGGCAATTGAGGTGCTGCAATGCGCGCTCCTTATCGTCATCGCGCTGCTATTCGGATGGCGACCCCATGGGGCCTTGCTTCTCGCCACGCTCTTCCTCATCATCGGGACTTCGGCCTTTGCCGGCCTCGGTATGGCGATGGCCGGGACCCTGCGGGCCGAGGCGACGCTCGCGGGCGCCAACGGCTTGTTTCTCTTTTTCCTCCTGCTCGGCAGTATCTACGTACCGCTGGGCCACCTTCCCCGTGTCGTGGCTGCCGGCGCGGCGGCTTTGCCATCGGCTGCCCTCGCCGGGAGTGTACGTTCCGCATTACAGGGAGCTTCGATTGACGCGGGAAACGTCCTCGTGCTGCTGGCGTGGGCGCTCGCCATGCCCATGATCGCGGTTCGAACCTTTCACTGGGACTGATTCAGCTCGCGCGTTGCCCTGACAACCGTACGAAAGCGGTATTGACCTCACGTCTGGCGCTGTCATGATGGAAGCAGCCTTCTGGGGGCATGAATCGAAGTCGAGAGGTGCGCTTTGGACTGGAACGGCGTGGATCGACGCAGCGGCGAGGAGAGACGCCAAAGTAAGAACAGGCGCAGCGGCGTCAATCGACGAGACACACCGTATGCGGAAACGGATGCAGAAGAACGGCAGCTCATGGATCGCCGGTACCCGCTGAACCGCCGTTTCTTCCCCGACCGCCGGACCGTAGGCCATCAGAAGTAGACCGGAGTCTGCCTGGGGCGCGTCGGAGCTGCGAGGACCCGAGAGATCGACGTCGACGCCTGACTGCCAGCACGTTTCGAATTTCTCGCCCGAGCCACAGATTGGCATTGGCTTCCCAGGACGGCGGGACGGCCTCCGCTACGCGCTCGGCAACGGCGGCGCAATGTTTCTCGGCTTGCTGTCTTGTTACGCCGCACTGGCCGCGTCGGGTGGCGTATCGGTCAAGGGATGGGATTTTTCTATTACTACAGCACGTCTCGCCTCGTCGTGGACGGGCTCGGCGCTCACATGTACGACCTGGCGGTGCTGGGCCACGTGCAGAGGCTTCTCGCCCAGCCCTATACGGTGCCACAGGGCGTCGGTCCCAACGTAGCTCCGCCGTTCTTCGTTTTCGCGCTCGCGCCGCTCAGCGCGCTTCCGTATACGTTGTCGTACTTTCTGTGGCTGGGAGCCGACTGTCTCCTTGCCGCGATCGCGCTGTTCCACGTTGAACGGTACAGCGACCTGTCCAAGGTCCAAGCGCTCCTCTTTCGAGGCACTGCGGTCCTTTCGCTACCGCTCCTGGTCGCGCTGTTACAGGGTCAGCAATCCATCGCCCTGTTCTCCATCTGCACCGCATGCTTCGTGTGGCTCCGTGACGGAAAACGGGCACGGGCGGGCGCGGTCCTCGCGCTGATGCTCGTGAAACCACACTATCTGCCGGCAATCTTGCTGGTGCTCGGTCTCCGTCGTTGCTGGCGAGCATTAGGCGGATTCGTCGGGGCGAGTGCAACTTTGGTGATCGCACCGCTGCCCTTTACCGGCTTCGCGGTCATCGGCGACTACCTCCACACGATCCTCCGCGCGGGACAATGGAGAGATCTCCGGCAGTCCCCGGCGAGCCGCATCGTCGGCCTGCGATTGAAGCTTCGCGGCATCGCTCGACGTGGCGTGTCCCGCCTTGATGACCTTCGGTGAGACATAGGCATCGCTCCGCTGCAGCGCGCGAAGAATTGCCGGCAGCCCATCCGCCGCCAGCGCTGAGCTCGCCATCGCAAGCGCGAAGAGCATCGACGCGCCGGCAAATGCCGTGACGTGGGTCGGGAATGAACGATACACGTGCCCTCCCAGGCAGCCGGCCGTTATTCGCATTCGGCAGATTCTACCGTGTCGAGGCCCGTTCCGAGCGAGGGCGGATGCCCTCTTCGCTAGACTCGCCCGCCCCCGAGATCGGCATCCGATAGATTGTCGTGAGCGGCGTCGCTCAGGTCGCCCTGTCCGTCGTGTTGGGACGCGGTGCCGTCCCCCAGCTCCTGTCGTGTGCTCTGTTGGTCTTTGCGTGGCTCGCCGTGACGGCCGGTCACTGCCATTTCCTCATCGTTTTGATCGTCGTCCATACGTCTCTCCTTGCGGTTCTCCGTCTTGCGACGGATACGGTTCCACACGCCCGTGAATCCCATGGCATTTTGCATTTCGTACAGCGTCTTCTTGGTCTCCCGGCGCACGATCGCGGTACCGTCGTACATGACTTGCTCGATGATGCCCGGCTGATCGTAGCGCGATCGACGCTCTCGCATCGGGTCCAGCATGACATTGATCGCAGTCGCGAGCTTCTGCTTGACCTCCACGTCGCCGACTCGCCCTTCCCGGTACCGCGCCTTTAGGTCCTCAATCTCTTCGCGCTTGGGATTGAATGCGTCGTGGTAGGCGAACACCGGATTGCCCTCGACTGTTCCCGGCACGCTGGCGTGCACTCGATTTGGGTCGGTATACATCGCCGAGACCTTTTTCTCCACATCGCGTCGGCTATCGCTCAGATAGATTGCGTTGCTCAAGCTCTTGCTCATCTTCGTCTGGCCGTCGGTCCCGACCAGTGTCGGCACCTCACCCAAGAGCCCGTCGGGTACCGGGAAGACGTCTCCGTACATGCTGTTGAAGCGACGCGCGATCTCGCGCGAGATCTCCACGTGGGCGATGTTGTCCTTGCCCACGGGCACGAGATTGCCCTTGACGCACAGGATGTCGGCCGCCTGCAGCACGGGGTAGCCGAGCAGCCCGTACGGCATCTCGATGTGCGCGCCCCGAGCCATCTCCTTGAGGCTGGGAATGCGCTCCAATCGAGTCACGGTCACGAGATTTTGGAAGAGCGTGTACATCTCATGAATCTCGTGAACCGCCGACTGCAGGTAAAAGGTCACTTTTTCCGGCTCGATCCCGGCCGAAATGGCGTCCAGCACGAGGTCTCGCGCGTTGGCATCGGTTTCTGAGATGTCCTGGGGACTGTTCTTCGTGGTCAACATATGCAGGTCGGCGATGATGAAGAAACTCTCGTACTCGTGCTGATACTTGAGCCTGTTCTTTATCGTACCCACGTAGTGCCCGAGGTGCAGCTTACCCGTGGGGCGGTCACCCGTGAGCATGCGTTTCTGCGCGTTCATGCGATCTCCGTCTCTAAACCGATACGTTGCTTATCGTACCC
>QHBP01000203.1 GCA_003244175.1 Chloroflexota bacterium
GAACGGGTGGCATCACCCGTTCTCGCCCCGCCCCATCAGGTACGGCCATGATCCCTCTACCTGAGGAGCTTGTTGATCTCACCCATCGGCAGTTTGTCCAACACCCAGTAGCTGACCGGCTTGCCGGACCGATAGTACCGGTTTACGGTCTGGTCGGTGATGACCGGGAGCGGTACATTGACCGCCGACTTGAAGTGCTGCCCGTGGAGTGCGCGTAGCGCGGCGTAGAACGCCAGCGTGACTAGGTAGTTGGGCTGTCCAGGAGACAGAGAGGTGAAGCCCTTGCTCTTGTTCTGGATCCAGAGCTTCAGGAAGCCGTTGTAATCTTCACCGGTCATGGGCACGAGCTTGCGCCCCGCCTTCTGGAAGTCGATGATCGCGCCGGCCGTCATGGCGCCGCCCTGCGACCACACGCCGTCAACCTTGGGATAGGCGTCGAGCATGCGGGAGACATCCGCCTGAGCCTTGGCCCGGTCCCACAGGTCGTAGCCCACAGCCAGCACGTGGATGCCCTTGGTGCGGGCAAAGAGCTGCTTGGCGTAGGCGTAGCGCAGGTTGTTGGTGGGGTTGCCGGCCAGGCCGTTCAGCACGATGATGTTGCCCTTACCGTGCAGCTTGTTCACCAGCCAGGTGCCGGTCAGCACGCCCCACTGGTACTGGTTCGTATTGATCTTCGAGGTTGCTCGTCCGGTGATGATGCTGTCGTAGTTCTCCACCGGGATGCCGGCCGCTAGGGCGCGCGAAACCACGCCATTCAGACCTGCCGCGCTATTGGCATCGAGCAAGATCGCGTCGACGCGGCGGCTGATGAGCGCCTGGATCTGCGCAATCTGGGCCGAGATCGAGCCGTTTGCGTTCTCGACGATGCAGCTCTTCACGAGCTTGGGGTGCGAATGACATGCCTGGTTGAAGAGGCTGATGTTCTCGGCCTGCCAGGAATTCCCAATGAAGAAGTCCGACAGACCAATGGTGTACGGCGCGGTGTGGGCCAAAGTACTGCTGGCGATCGAACGGCTTACGCCACTCCAGCCGGACAGCCCAATCGCCAGCGCCACAACCATGGCAATGCCGAGGCGCAAATTTCATCGTGTTCACCTTATATCCTCTCGCTCTGTTGTGAGTCCGCTGGATTGCCCGGTGCTGAGCCTCCTCACTGCGGCATGCGCTCCTGCGAAGCGGCCATCATCTGCCGGTCACGTTCGGCACCGCCTGCAAACGAAAGGGCCCTTGCCGGGTTGTCGACGAAGATGAGCGGCACCACCTCCTCCAGGCCTTCCGCCTTCAATCTGGGGACAAAGGTTTTCAGGAGGTACCCGAGTCCGGGCCCTCCGCCGTAGGACGGGAAGTACGATCGGCGTGCAAAGTCAAGGCCCAGCAGGATCTGATCCGCGTAGCCGTGGTGCGCAGCTGCGGCAATCAATGCCACCGCATCGCTATCCGGGCCGTATTTCAGTCGCGAGGGGCTGTCGTACTGGAGGAAGACCCCCATTGCCGCCAGCTCGCGGTGCACGTACGGGTCTGCGTTCTTGTCGATATGACCGATGACGATCGAGGACGGGGGCACGCCCAGCGAGATCAGGGACTCGGCCTGACGGTCGCCCAGCACGCCGTTCTCGGTGTGCGAGGCGATGGGAACACCTGTCGCCAGGTGCGCCATCGCCGTCGCCTCAAACCATCTGTCCGTGTGCTTGTTCCATCTGTAGTAGTCGGTCGCTATCTTGATAACTCCCGCCCGAGCGGCGGTGCGCCGCATGAGCGGGCCGCGGTAGCCCCACTGGTCCATCCCCTCCTCGATCTCGGCCCGGAAGAGACCGGCGATCTGCTCCGCAGCGTAGTGGTACAGCCAGTGCGCCATGTCGTAGTACGACTCCTTGTGGAAGCCGGTAGCGGCGACGATGAGCGTGCCCGTCCGCTCCGAGAGCTCGCGCAGCCCTTCCGGATCCCGCCCCAATCCGGGCGGCATCATGTCGACCAGCGTGTGACCTCCCATCCCCGTGAAGGCAGCGATCTCGCGGGCCATGACCTCCCGGTCGTCCAGGAGGAAGTCCTTGTCCAGCTTGACGAACGCGCCGGCGGTGATCAGCAGGTGCTCGTGCGCGGAGGTGATCCCAAGCTGACTGGCGTCGACGTCGCCTGTTACCGTTCGTACCGTGCCCGTGCGCGCCTCCTTCTCACCATTCATTCCAGGATCGCGCCATCGGCGACCAGCGTGCTGCGCAGGTGGGTCACATCCAGGTCGCGGGCGTCGACGCCTTCGTCCAGCGCCTGGGCTACGGCTGTGCCGGCCGCCTGCCCCATCGCCATGCACTGTCCCATGCTCCGGACGGCGGCGTGCGCGTCGTGGGAGGCGGAGAGACAACGCCCGGCCACGAGCAGATTCGGCGCGTCTTGCGGCACCAGGCTGCGGAAGGGGATGGCTACTGTTTCACCCGGCGGCAGGTACTCCCAGCGCGTCCCGCTCCCGGCGTGGTGCTCCTCGATGGGCGCGCCGCACAGGGCGATGCCGTCCTCAAACTTCCTCGCCTCCAGGACGTCCTGGCGCGTCAGTGTGTACTCGCCGATTACCCGCCGGCTCTCCCGCACGCCAACCTGTGTGGAGAGCCAGTCGAGCGTCGCCTGCCCATAGCCCGGAACACAGTCGCTCAGGAAGCGCGCATACTCCATCGCCTGGCGCCGTCCCTCCATCTCCGCCCGGGTAAGATCCTCCGGTACCAACGGATTGACGTCGGATATGCGCGTCATGTTAGCCACGTAGGAGCCCGGAATCGGCGTGCGATGGATACTGCCGTCGAGCCTGGGGAGGTTGTAGCCTCGCCGAGACGTCTCCTCCATCAACTCCACCAAGCGTTCGTGTTTCACCGCATTTGCCTGCTCGGGGTCCACATTGCTGACGCGAAAGGTGGTCGTCAGGCTCTGGAGCTTCTCCAGCTCCAGCGCCGTAGGAGCTGGGCCGAAGGAGCATCGCTCCCTGGCTGTCGAGACAGCGCACGACCTGCCATGGGATTCCACCCACGACCCGGCGGGGCGCGTCCCCCGACGTGAAGAATCCATAGAAGGAATCGAGGACGCTGGCGCCGGTTCCACCCAGAAAGCCATAGCGCTCGATGAGCAACACCTGCCGGCCATGTCGGGCAGCCGCTATCACTGCTGCGCATCCGGCCGAACCGCCCCCCACCACCACGACCTCATATTGTGTTTCCACCGATATCACCGCTCCTTGCCTCCGCCCAGTTTCAAACTGCGGACGGCGGCAGCCGAGGCGCGATAGCGTGGTGCGAGATCACGATAATACTGGACTGCTCGCTCGTCCGGCTGGATCATTGTCTCCGCGCCCTCACCTTTGTCCGGCTCGGCTGCGGCGCCCGTCACACCCTTCCAGGCGAGGACGGCCGCACCGCGCGCCGCGGCGTCAGGGAAACGCCCCAGCATCAGCGGCCGCTCCAGAAGGGCGGCCAGGATCTCGACCAAGGCACGCACCCGAGAGGCGCCACCCGTCACGTGGATCGTGTCGCGCCGCGCCTCGAGGTCGAGGCTCTGGCACACCTCCGCCACCTCGAGGGCAACGCCCTCCAGGACCGCCTGCGCCATGTCGCGCCTGGTGTGGCTCGTCCGCAGTCCCAAGAACGCCCCTGCTGCCTCGGGCAGGTAATGGGGCGCTCCCGCACCTGCCAGGTACGGCATAAAGAGCGGTTGTCCCTCGGCTCCATTCCAGCGCGGCCCGTCGAACAGACCGTAGTCTGAATCGGCCCCGCCGTTACCGAGGAACCATTCCAGCGACAGTCCGCCGCTGAAGACGGCGCCAAATCGATACCAAGAGTGGGGCACCGCCTGTGTGTACTGCTGGACCGGCCAGATGTCCTCTTCCAGTGCGTCCGTGGGAGCAATGACGTGAGCGGCCGACCCGAGGCTCACGACCAGGCTGCGCGGAGTGATGCCACCCACGCCCACCGGTACCGCTGCCATATCGGCGGCACCGGCAACGACGGGCAGCCCTAACGGGAGCCCCGTGGCATCTGCGGCATCGCGTGTTAGCCGGCCGGCGAGCGCATGAGAAGGGATGATATCCGGGAAGAGGGACGAGGAGAGCCCGATATCTCGCAGCAGCGCTTCATCCCACTCCTCGGCGAACTGATCATAAGTCAGGGTTCCGGAGGCGTCCGACGGCTCCGTGGCCCATTCGCCGATCAGCACACCGCGGATCCAGTCCTTGGGAAGTACGACCTTCCACGTGCGATGGAAGCGATCTTCCTCGTGCTCGCGTAGCCACAGGATCTTGGGCAGCGTGTAGATGGTTAGGGCATGATTCGCCTCGTGTCTCGCCAGGTGGTCGCCGTAGCGTCCCTCCAGCATGGCGGTCTCGTCCACGGCACGCGTGTCGAAGATGGAGATGCAGCGGCCGACGGTCCGAGCGTGTCGATCGAGGAAGACGACGCCCGCCATCTGGCCGGTGACTCCCAGGCCCTGGGCAGCGGGCTTCACATCCTGCGGTAGGGCGCTCAGTGCCGCGATCACCGCCGTGCGCAGCACTTCGGGCTCGATTTCATACCGGCCGGGACTTGGGAAGAGCCGCTGATACGACGCGCTGCTGACATCCGTCACCTCTCCGCTCCGTCCATCAAGGACGGCGGCTTTCACCGCGGTTGAGCCAACGTCGAGGCCGATGTAGCATTCGCGCATCGCTCACCTACCCCTCCCCACCGACACTGGGCCGCCCTGCCGTGAGGAGCGGAACATAGCGTCGAGAATCTCCATCGTCTGCAGACCGGCATGCAGCTCACTCTGGTCTGTATCGCCCGCCTCCATCACGTCCAGCATATGGAGGAACTCGCGGGTGTACGCCTCATCCGGCACGAGACTGGTCTCGGCACTTCCCGGCCCGGCCATGCGCCGCTCGTGGATACCGCGCCCGTACTGTGGATGATCGCGACGAACGTGCAGGCGATACCACGGCGGCATGAGGCCCGCCTCGAGGGTGGCGTTCGCTCCCCACAGCTCGATCCGCCACATCTCGACCCAGCCGTGCGCCTCCCAACCGGTGATATCGAAGGTGACGAGCTTGTCCTCGTAGTTCAGGATTCCGGCTGCCACGTCCTCATGGACGAGCGTGCCGATCTGGAGCTCCGCCTCCCCTCCGAGGCCGGAGAGGATATCCCGCTTGAAGATGTCGGCAACTATCGTCTCTCCCGGTGGGAGCTTGCGGACGAAACCGATTGCGGTCTGCGGCTGGCCCAGCAGGTCGACGACGGTTCGCATGAGATGGCAGCCATCTGTCCACAGCAACCCGCCCTCGTCCTGTGGGAGGCTCTGCCAGATCTCCGCCGCTCCTCCCACGGGTGCGGCGCAGTGGAACCTGGCTAGCGTGACAGGACCTAGGACGCCGGAGTCGATAATCTCGTGCAGGTGCGCCATTATCGGCGACCACTCCAGCATGTAGCCGATCGAAACATAGACCGGAAACGTCGCGCAAAAATCGACGAGGTCGCGCAAAGCGGCCAGGTTGGGAGCGCCCGGCTTCTCTAGCATGAGCGCCTTGACGTGAGGGATGGTCACCCGTACCAGCTCGGGATTCTGGTAGTCGTAGCCCTCGACGAAGGCCAGGTCGACATTCTCGAGAGCCGCCTCCAGATCGTCGAAGACGGGAGTGCCGTACGTCTCGTGGATGCGGTCGAGAGTGCGCCGATCGGAGTCATAGACGCCTACCACTGCACAGCGCTCGGCGTAGATGCGAGCCAGGTCGAGACGCGGGAAGATGTGGGGATGCTTGGCTCCGATAATGCCGATTCTGATCCGAGACATCGGTCCTCCGCTGCTATGCGTGATGGGCGCCGACGTGCAGGGCCGCAGCGTAGCTCCGATCGAGCAGCCCTCGATCGAGACTCTGAAAGAGGTTCTGCGCCGGGCTCTGGGAGGCGACGACCATGACGGCAGCCGTCTGGATCAGCTCCTCCGCCGCAGTGGACTGAGCCGGTTCTGTCTTCAGTGCATTGACGAGCTCGCCCGGGACGGGTGTGCCGCCGTACCAGATCGTGGCGTCAACTTTCCCCTCGACCACGAGACGCGGTATGGTGCGGAAGGCGACATCGACGAGTGCCGCTTCGGGAAACTCGGCTCGCACCAGGTCGTAGTGATCCGGCGACTCACTGCAACCGCCGACGCTCTGGATCGGCCCACCATCGCGGCGCAGCAGACGGTAGATGCCAGTGGTGCCGTAGTAGGAACCCGCACCAAACTGGTGGACCGCGATTACGCCGTCCTCACCAGCCAGGGTGTGCTGTGAGACCACCGTGAAGTCGATCTGCCCTTCCCTCACCGCCTGGAGGCGGCGAAGGGCGCCGGCGCGATATGTCAGTGACGCCTGGACACCGGCCGCCTCCAGAGCCGCGGTCACCGCCGTGACCAGCCTCTCAAGGGAAGCGTCGAGCGACATGGGGAGCACGCCCTTGACCGGCCCATAGGCCGCGTAGGACCAGAGGCGTCCATAGTCGAGATGCTCGATGGTCGTGCCGGAGCGCTGAATGCGTTGCGCGCGCAGTGTGCCTTCGTCGCTGAGGAACTCCAGCGCTTTGGAGACGGTCCCGGTGCCGACCCCTGCTTCTTCGGCCAGCTCGCGAGTGGATGAGAGATTCTCACCATCAAGTGCGAGGAGCGTACGGGCGAGAGCACGCACCGCCTGGGTCGACTTCGATTCAAACCGCATCATATCCGCATAATACAGAATAAAGAATTATTTGTCCACAGGGCACATTGACCGACAAATAATCGACTTCGACAACGGCGGAGAAGGAAGTAGACTGCTTTTCTCGGACACGCTGCGCGCAGATTGGTTGGCATCTCCACAGTCCCACAGTGATAATCGGTGACAACAAACCGTGCTGCGCAACGTTCCGCAGACCCGTCGGTGAGAATGAGATGGCGACTGACGACAAATTGACTGAAGAGCCTGGTGTTGACGACGAGATCCAGGCGATCGCGATTCCCGACGACATCGAGCTGCCGGTCCCGGACAGTTATCTCGACGACGTCGTCGCGAGCGCTGTTCTCGAGTGGCTTCCAGAGAGCGGAGCCTGGTTCGCAACGGCTCCAGGGATCCAAGGCGCGTGGGCCATTGGTGAAACGAAGGACATCGCGCGAAGCCAGCTCCACTCCGTCGTTCGCGATTGGTTGCGTCTGGCTGCATGGAAAGGCAACGAGATACCCGCGATAGCTCGGATTGACTAATGCCACCCGTAGGGCCGCTTAGTCGAAAGCGACTTATCCGTGCGTTGCGCGACTTGGGGTTCGATGGTCCTTTCCAAGGACGAGACCATCAGTTCATGCTACGCCGCGGCGCTCAGATCCGAGTGCCAAACAAACACGCGGGTGACTTGAGCGTCGATCTGGAGTGAGGAGAATCCTGCGACAGGCTGGCATTGCGCGCGAAGAGTGGGAGGCTGTCTGAGGCGTCGGAGCCGCGACGTGGGTGCATCGTTTCGAGCTGTCATCATCATCGGCCGCGGATGATCGCGAATCTACGTCTAACGGCGGATACGGCGCAAGAGTTTGGGGCAGCCCCACAGCACCGCCGCCGGGATGACGCCACACAGCAGCACGGCTCCCGGCACCCAAACCTCATCGTAGCCGTAGAGGTGTGGCTCGATCTCAGATCCCTCTCCCGCCCGACGAACCTGCGGATTCAGCTGTTCCATGACCCGCTGAGGTATTGGGAACCTTCGGGATCTGAGGGCGCTTTGCGGCGGAAGCGGACAGCTCCTCGGCGATGATCTCCCGACAAAGCTCGATGCACTCATCGCAAATGTAGACGCCGCCGGGACCGGCGATCAGACCATGAACCTGGTCCTGGCTCTTGCCGCAGAACGAACAGCGGTACTGCACTCTCGGGTGCTTTGGACCTGCCATAACCCTCACTCCCGGCCCGACACATGGGCACCTCTTCGACGTGAATGATCTCGTCCATTATCTCCATCCCGCTCTACGCGGCAGGGCCATGAATGCTACGGAGGGGAATGATACTACCGAGAAGCCGGAGAGTGACCACGCGGTCTACAGTCTAGCGACGTCCACAGGCGTTACCGCCCAAACGGGTTCGGTCAACCTAGATGTAGGCCGCGTGGTCTCTCTCCGGCTGCGAGTAGTATGTCTCGCCTCCGTAGGCGTCGTTGCACTGATGGGCGACATCGTGAGCAACGGCATTTTGACATGCTCCGGCTGGTCCCTAGCATCGAGGCGCCGCTTCCCACGGTGTCTCGCGCAGAGAGGCCACGAATGCTACGGAGGGGAAAGATACTACCGGGGGCCGGACAGTGACCACGCGGACTACGCACGCGTAAGGGCAGCGGGTACGCATTCGAAGGGCTGGAGCGACCCGGATTCGTCCAGCGGCGGAAGTTCTCCAGCGCTGACGCATCGATACCCAGCAGATGATCGGTGTCCGGAAGACAAACGCGTCTCGCTTCCGTGATTATCTCCTTGACGCACCTAGACGGCGGTGTCGTCATGGAGTATAGGATGGGCGGCGGAATCGGTCACAATGGACTCGGCTATGCAGAACGACAGAGAGTCAGAGCAACCATCTCAGAAGGGACGCGCAAAGAAGATCGACTTGGGCGACTTCAGTTTTGATGATGCGGTGCGACACACATGGGAAGCGGGGCCGGAGAAGAACGGAAAGAACAGAGCCGAGGCAGACAAGAAAGCGCCCCTTACCCCACGCACCCCACGCACCTTCGAGAAAGCGGCAAGGGGATTGGATCAGCAGGCTCCCCGGAGAAGGATGAGGCAGAGAAATTCCGCACGGAGAATACTTAACCTTTCCCCTTGCGACGTTCCTTATCTTCCTGCTGCTGACTTTCCCGCTCTTTCGCTTCGGGTTCCCGCTCTGATTTCTGGATTCGCTTCCGGACAGTGTCCTTCAACCGCTGGTCAACCGCGTCGGGATCGTCCTTGTCCTTCCGCCCCACCCTTGCCGCCTAGATGAAGATTTGAATAATGGTAGCAGCGGCCAAGAACAGTCCCTCTATAAGCATTGCCATCAGCGCTGCGCTTGTCCACCAAGCCTTCAAGAGTAGCTCGCGCTTATTGTGGAGGTACGCTGAGGCGGCCGCAGCCAGCAATCGTCTCTTAACGAATACAGGATCACGATAGAAGTATTCCGCCCTTGCGTTGGGGGGGATTGGGCACAACTTCATAGGACCTCAGGGTATACGCCCTGAGCGCGAAGTACACGAGACCCACGTAGAGCGAGACGGCAGCAATGGCAACTGTATGTACCGCCGGAAGCCATGGGCTCTTGGAGTTGTGAACAGCGGCCGTCTGAAGCGCGATGGCAACAACTGTTAGCAAGCTGCCCGAGGCGAGAACCGTATTGGCTTTGGAATCTAGGGCGCTCGCTTGCTGGTCTAGCGCCTTAAGTTGACTCTGCGCCCCCTCATACAGCAAAGTCAGAGTTGCTTCGTCGGGTTCTTTGGGGACAGCCGATGGGGAAATAGGCGGAAGATCCTCTTCGTCACCCACGGGATAGTGTAACTTGCATTGAATTCGTGTCCATAGTCTAAGCCGCGACGAATCGGCCTTAGCGACCACGGCATCGGATGTTGCCAATATCAATCTCCCACATTAGATTGTACGGCACCGCTCGACCGAAAGTAGGGGGTAAATGTCGGCTGATAGAATGGCCGACACGGTTAGCTAAGAACATCTATCCAAAGGAGCACGACATCTCGGACAAACGGTCGCACGAAGACACGCGCATCAGCCTGCACCCGCTCAGTGTGGAAGACGCGCTCCGCGTGATGGTGGAGACACCGCCCCCGCCTGCGCGGGAAGACGCCAAGGAGAAAGCGCGAAAGAAGCGAGCGGGAAAGGAAGAGTCAGGCAGTCAGTAGGGGGCTAAACCACAGGTACCCGCACCAAGTTAGCGACTTCAGTCATAAACTCGGCAAGTGTAGGCATGTCCTGGCGGGTGATTTTCTTCACCGGATTCTCCGCGCCCGTTTTTAAATCAAAATCGTGGCGATGGAACTCTTCGGGAGCGTCAAGATGGCCGTTATCATATCGCAGAATATTGTGCCGGCCCCAGAAGTACGCATTGTAAGGCATATGAAACGCCACGAACTTCCATCTGGCCCTTCCGGCCCTGTCGAACTTCAAGCGTTTTAACGACGCGGATAGCCACCTGGGAGCGACAAACAATCCAGCCCGAAAGTTGAATGTTTTCAGGCGGACTTCCTATGAACTCCCAGTCTTCAAGGTGATCTTCTCGTACGAAGGCGTGATGGGCCATCTGCGCATTGTGGATTCTCTGATAATCTTCCCACGCTATCCAATCGTGCGGACGACTCACCGATGTCCATTCTGCAACGTCTTCAGTTGACGATAAGCGACCATCCAGAAGCAGATATCGGCGGTTTCCGTACGGCCCGCGTCCAACGCATGTGCCATCTCTTCGGATGACATTTCGTAGACCTGCTCCAGATGCCCGACAGATCGCAGAAGTTCTTGGATCGCCTGCTCTTTCGAGACATGACGAATTGCCGACGACTCCCGCCACGTATCCACACCCGTACTCCCTGGTGCTATCACCCACTCGGCTCCATTAGACGACGCACCTAAACAATACTCTCATACTACCGACCCGCTTGTTCGTGTCAACATAATTATCGGTTGACACACCCACCATTTTCAGGTAAAATTAGAGTATCAAAGGCAGTGGGGACGCGATGGACGATCTGACGCTCAGTAAGATCGGCAAAGAATACCAGGATGAAGAGAAGGCGTGGGACCTGATCGAGTCAATCCGGTGGCCGAGCGGTCCTGTTTGTCCCCACTGTGGCGTCATCAATCACGCCTATCACATCAAGCCAAGAAACGGTCCTCGTAAGACACGCACCGGCAAGGTGAGCTATCGCAAGTTGTGGAAGTGCGCGGACTGCAAGAAACAATTTAGCGTCTTGGTCGGTACGTGTTTTGAAGGGAGCAAGATACCGCTGTCCAAGTGGATTCTCGGCATCCACCTGATGTGCGCCGGCAAGAATGGCGTCAGCGCCCACGAACTGCACCGTCAGTTGAACATCAGCTACGAAGCTGCCTGGTTCATGGCGCATCGTGTCCGATACGCATTTGCCCCAGTCGCTCCACAACGGCTCCTTACGGGCACGGTGGAAGCAGACGAAACATACGTTGGCGGCAAGGTGAAGACCACTCATGGTCAGACCAGAAGACAGCAGTCGTAACGCTGGTTGAGCGGAACGGGGAAGCGCGCTCACAGGTCATGAAGGCAGTTACGTCGAAGAACGTCCGGGACGTGCTGTGGGGGAATCTCGATCCCGACACAAAACTCATGACGGATCAAGCAAACTACTACACGATTCCGGGTCGCGCGTTTCCGCTCCACGCAACGGTTAACCATAAAGCGGGTGAGTACGTCCGGGGCGAGTTTCACACGAACACGGTAGAAGGATTCTTTAGTCAACTCAAGCGGTCACTCGATGGCACGTACCATCACGTGTCAGCACGACACCTGCATCGCTACCTGACGGAATTTGACTTCCGGTACAACCGACGCAAAGAGAAGGACGGCGAGCGCACGGTGGCGGCGATTCGGAAAACGGCCGGGAAGCGTCTCGTGTACAGTGACGCGACGAAGAAACACTGATGGATAACTCTCCGCAGTCTCTTAACTAAAACTGACCCACTACCGCGATCGCGGTCAATGACATTGACGCCTAGTTCCTGAACGGTGCGGGTAAGGGCAAGTTGCAACTAAACTCATCTCGTCCCCCTATACTCCCCTTGCCCGCATCCGTCTAGGTGCGTCAAGGAGATAATCACACTCGCTTCTGTGACAAATTTCATATGTTAAACTCCTAATACATGTTATTTAATAGGACATGAGCTTTATACATGATGCGAGAAGGAAGGTGGGAATGCACCCCGTCATTGGACGCTGCCCGATCTGTCATGACCAGCTGACCGTCACCAGGCTCAGGTGTGGGAGCTGCGGGACGGGTCTGGAGGGGTCGTTCAGCCTCGGCCCGCTCCAGCGCCTCTCCAGCGACCAGATCGGCTTCGTCGAGTCTTTCATCCGCTGCCGGGGCAGCTTGAAAGATGTAGGCGCGGAGCTGGGGATGAGCTACCCCACGGTCAACAACCGGTTGAACGACATTCTCACGGCGCTGGGCTACGGCGACCGTGTGAAGGTGCCGGACACGCCCGAGTCCCAGGGCATGCCCGCGGAACGAAAGAGGGACATATTGTCACAGGTGCAGGAGGGCAAGATCTCGGCGTCTGAAGCCGAGCAGCTCCTGCGTGGCCGTACACAGACAGAAGGAGTGCGACAGTGAGTGATTCAATTGGCAAGGGAATCAACGACGTCATCCAGGACGCCATGCGAGGCGTACATAGAGCACTGGAGGAGGCTGGAGTGGAGCCCGGGGAGGAGGACGGGGGACCGCGCGAGGCGCTAGAGCGTGAGTTCGAGGTAGGTCCGGGGCCGGAGCTTTCGGTTGGCAACGTCTCTGGTGAGATAACGGTCCGCGGCGAGTCACGTAGCTCCATTCACATACGGGCGGCGAAGCGCGGCTCACGGGCACGAACAGCGGGAACAGAGGTGACCTTCACGCACGATGGCAATAGGGTCTCCGTGGGGACGAAAGGATCTGCCGGCGGCATGCTGGCCCTGGGAAGGGGGATCGGCCGGGTCGATTTCGACATCGAGGTGCCCCTCGATTGTTCGGTCCATGTCCACACGGTGAGCGGCGAAGTACACGTGTTCGATATCGACGCTTCCGTCGCCATTGAAAGCGTCAGCGGCGATGTCGAGGTGCGCCAGGTGTCGGGAGACCTCTCGACGACAACCGTCAGTGGAGAGATGTCCGCGCGCCGCGTCACAGGAACGCTGGTAGCGCGCACCACCAGTGGAGACATCGAGGTCAAGGAATCCACTTTCCAACGTTTCAATCTCAACAGCGTCAGTGGGGACTTTTCGATCGAAACGCCCCTTTCAGTCGACCAACAATACTTCGCAAAGACCGTGAGTGGAGATATGGAGCTTCGTGTGCCACCGTCGACTGGAGTGATGGTGCAGCTGCATACGACGAGCGGCGATGTGAATTGTCAGCTACCGGCCGAGGTCATCAAGTCCAGCCGCAGACACTGGCAGGGTCGGGTAAACGGAGGCGGGGCGTTGCTCGAAATGCACTCCGTCAGCGGAGACCTGACCATCGGCCGCGGACGCGACGTGGACGCGGTGGACAGCGTTCCCGCGGCTGAACCTGTCTCGGTCCAGGTAGCCCCGCCAGCAATTCCGGAT
>QHBP01000338.1 GCA_003244175.1 Chloroflexota bacterium
CTGGAGTCCAAGAAGATCTCCAAGACCAACGCCGTCACCTCGCAGCTGGACTACGATGTGGGTGCGAAGAACGTTCACATTGGGCCGAGCGATTACGTTCCCTGGCTCACGGACCGCAAGTGGGCGTACATACGCATGGAGGGTCGCTCTTTCGGAGACGTCCCGCTCAACGCCGAGCTCAAGCTGGAAGTCTGGGACTCGCCGAACTCCGCCGGCGTCGTGATCGACGCGATCCGGTGCATCAAACTTGCTCTCGATCACAACATCGCCGGAGCCCTGGAAGGGCCCTCGGCGTATTTCATGAAATCGCCGCCGGTCCAATATACCGACTCCAAGGCGCGAGAGATGACGGCGGCGTTCATCCGAGCCACGGCCCAAGTGGTTGAGCCGGTAGTGGCGACCGTGGCCTAGGTCTTCACCTCCACCCGTCGCAATCCGCGATGGCGGCCGGCAGACGCCGGCCGGTTTCGGCTGTATCCGAGCAAGCCATCGCGGACGTGCCGGTGACACGCAACTACGTGCTGTACCTGCTCCTCCGCTCGCTCACCTGGATGATGCGATTCATTCCGCTCTCGCTCGCCTACGCCCTGGCATCCGGCGCCGGGTTCCTAGCCTTCTACGTCGTCGTTCCCGCCAGGCGCTCCATCCTGGCAAATCTGTCCGTCGTTCTGACGGCGTCCGTCCGGGACCCAACGGTACGTCGTGCTGCTCGCGAGGCGTTCAGAACCGATGCCAGGAACTGGGTGGACACTCTTCGTATCGGACGGCTGACTCGCTCCCAGCTCATCGACCTCGTGGACGTCGACGGGTGGGAGCACCTGGTGCAGGCGGCATCCCAAGGGCGAGGCGTCGTCCTGATGCTCGTCCATCTCGGCAACTTCGACCTCGTCGGTCAGGTCGTGGCGGCGAAGGGATTCCAGGTGACCATTCCCGTGGAGAGAATGGAGCCACCCGTTCTATTCGACTTCTTGGCGGTCAGTAGGCGGAGCCAGGGGGTGGATGTGGTTCCCCTGGATCACGCCCCTCGGGCCATGCTTCGTGCCCTCCGAGCTGGACAGGTCGTGGCCGTGGCCGGCGACCGCGTGATCAGCGGGCGGACGGCACAGGTCCCATTCTTCGGGCGGCCGGCGGCACTTCCAACCGGCGCCGCGGCGCTCGCCCGCCGGTTTGGCGCGCCCGTGGTCATGGCTGTCGGTATCCGCCTCCCTTCGGGTAGGTTTCACGGTATCATCTTGCCGATTCCGTTAGAGTTGACCGGCGATGAGAAGGTCGACGACACGGAGAATACCGCGAGAATAGCCCGGGTCATCGAGGCCGCGATTCGCGCCCACCCGGAACAATGGCTGGCCTTCAGCCCGGTCTGGGATTCCGGCGCAGGTACTGACGCGGCTGCTAGCATAGGGCGACACTCGCGAGCACGGGTGGGCGGAAAGGACATCTCGTAGGGAAGCGGTGCGCATGATGGGATGGTTCACCTCCGGTTGGAAAGCCAACCGATGAAGATAGCGCTCGTCTCGCCGTACGACTACCCATACCCCGGCGGGGTCACGAGCCACGTCGGACACCTGTACCGGGAATTCAGTGCCATGGGACACGATGTGCGAATCATGGCGCCCTCGTCCAATCGCAATCTGGAGCGCGACGAGACCGACGTGTACCGCATCGGAAACGTGCGGAAGGTCCACGCCAACGGCTCGATCGCACGCATCACGCTCTCGTTTCGCCTGTCACGTCGCGTCCACGAAGTACTCACCGCGGAAAGATTCGACGTCGTCCATGCGCACGAGCCACTGATGCCCTCCCTGCCGCCCACGGTCCTCATGTATTCGGACGCGGTCAACGTGGGCACGTTCCACGCATATCGAGGCTCGTATTACGGGTATTTCTACGGTCGTCCCGTTCTTCGACGGGTGTTCAACAAGCTCGACGCGCGCATCGCCGTGTCTCGCGCCGCGAAACGCTTTGTGCGGCAGTACTTCATGGCCCCGTACAGGGTGATTCCGAACGGAGTCGAGGTCCAACGATTCGATCCACGTCGGGTTGAGCCCATCCGAGAGCTGATGGACGGGCGCCCCAATATCCTTTTTGTTGGCCGCCCCGAGAAACGCAAGGGTGTCGGATATCTGCTCCGTGCATACCCGCACATCAAGAACGCCTTCCCCGACGCACGTTTCGTGGTGGTCGGCGCCGGAGACTGGAACGATTCTCGCTACCGCCGCTACATCGAACGCCACGACATGCACGATATTCAAATCGTGGGCCGCGTCTCCGAGGAGGAACTGCCGCGCTACCTCCGCAGTGCCAACGTCATGTGCGCTCCGGCCGTCTCCGGCGAGAGCTTCGGAATCGTCTTGCTCGAGGCCATGGCAGCGGGTGTTCCCGTGGTTGCGAGCAACATCGAGGGGTATAGCGAGGTCGTCACCAACGGCGCCGAGGGGTTCCTGGTGCCGCCACGCGACGAGCACGCCCTGGCCGACGCCGTATGCTCCGTTCTGCAGGATCGCGGCCTTGGGGCGGAAATGGGAAGGCGCGGGCTCGAGACCAGCAGCCAGTACTCCTGGCAGCGCATTGCCGAGCAGCTGCTTGATCTTTACGTCAAAACCGGGGAGCGTGCCGTGGCCAGTTACTCACCCGCCCCCATCACCGTGCCGAATCCCTCCATCTAACGATGGTTCCCCGATTCCTCCAGATCTGGGCCCGAAGCGTGGCGGAGGTCGTTGCGCGGCCGCTCGCTCGGCATGGAGTGACGCCCAATGCGATCACCGTCGCCGGCTTTGTCTTCAACGTGGTTACCGCCGGCGTCATAGCGAAAGGACATCTGAGCACGGGCGGGGCGTTGCTGTTTCTCGCCGGCCTGTTCGACATGCTTGACGGCGCCCTGGCGCGCGTGACCTCGCGGCAGAGCGACTTTGGCGCCTTCCTCGACTCTTTGCTCGACCGCTATTCCGAAGCCGCGGTTTTGCTTGCTTTGATCTTTCAGTTCACGGTTCGCCACCAGACCGCGAGCGTCCTCCTGGTGTACGTCGTCGCCGTCGGATCCATCCTCATCAGCTATGCCCGTGCACGCGCCGAAGGGCTGGGTCTGGACGCCACAGTAGGCATCGTGCCGCGGCCGGAGCGGGTTCTGATTCTCGGCATCGGACTGCTGTTTCAGGAGCGCACGACGCTGGCTGCCCTCGTCATTCTCGCCGTGCTGACCCACCTCACGGCCCTGCAGCGGCTCTATTCGGTCTGGTCGCAGACGCGCAGCCAGGCGGCAGACAAGAAGAAGCGCCAACGTAAAGCCGCTGAGACAAGCACAACCTGAACTGAGACGCCATCCCTCTCGACGATACTTTTGCCAATCAGGAGAATAGTGTGGAAGCGCCGCGTCGTCTGGCGATCCTTGCCCAGAAGATGCTTGACTTCCACCACGGAAAAACGGCGGTGAGCATTCTTCGATACCGGCCCGAAGATGTCGTGGCGGTCATCGACTCGGTCCATGCCGGACTCACCGCCGGTCAGGTTCTTGGCGTCGGAGGGTCGACGCCGATAGTCGATTCACTTGAGTCGGCGCTCCGTCTCGAGCNNGTGCTCTCGAGCCAAGCGCCCTCCTCGTAGGGATCGCACCCCGCGGTGGAGCACTGCCGCTGGAATGGCGCCGCCAGATTCTTGCCGCGATCGAGAATGGTCTGGATGTGATTAGCGGCCTACACTACATGCTGGACGACGATCCCGAGTTCGCCCGGGCAGCTCACGAACACGGGGTTAATCTCGTCGACGTGCGTCGCCCTCCGGCGGAGATCGACGTCGCGGGCCTGCATCCCCGGCGCTCGGGAAGCTGGGTTGTGACCTT
This sequence comes from Chloroflexota bacterium, assembly GCA_003244175.1. GTDB lineage: Bacteria > Chloroflexota > UBA5177 > UBA5177 > UBA5177 > QHBP01. The sequence continues at coordinate 3,836 of QHBP01000338.1, forward strand.
TGTCGGTAGCGACTGCGCGGTCGGGAAGATGACCGCGGCGCTGGAGGTCGTCACGGCGGCGCGGGACCTCGGGCTCTCAGCCGAGTTCGTGGCGACGGGACAGACCGGTATCATGCTGGACGGAGGGGGAATTGCCATCGACCGCGTCATCGGCGACTTCATGGCGGGCGCGGCCGAGCGGCTGGTTATCGAGGCGGCGGAGCGATCGGACTGGGTTTTCGTCGAGGGTCAGGGATCGCTTCTGCACCCGGGTTACAGTGGCGTCACCCTGGCGCTGCTGCACGGGTCGTTGCCCGACGCGATGATTCTCGTGCACCAGCCCAGCCGAACGCACATCGATCAGTACCCGCTTGCCATCCCTCCCCTGGATCGCCTCGTCGCGCTCTACGAGGAGGCCGCTCGCTGGGTCAAACCCGCGCCCGTGGTCGCCATCTGTCTGAACACGCGCGACATGGATGAAAGAAACGCGCGGCGTACGATCGCCGAGGCGGCGGACGTCACAGGCCTTCCAGTCACCGATCCGGTGCGCGACGGGGGCCGCACGCTGGTGGAAGCCGTCGTCCACTCTGCCGAAGCCAGCTCCGCTGCCGGCGTGAATTGATGCTCAAACTCTGTCAAAGGAGGAAAGCATGCAGTCCAATGCGCGCCTGACCTCGCTCGTGCGCTCTGCAGGCTGAGCGGGCAAGGTCAGCCATGCTGATCTGGCGCACGTGCTGCGCCACCTTCCTCGGAGCGAGGATCCCAACTTCCTAATAGGCGACAATCCGGCGGACGACGCGGCTGTCTACCGCTTGCGCGACGACCTTGCCCTGGTCCAGACCGTCGACTTTTTCACGCCCATCGTCGACGATCCCTACACGTTCGGACAGATCGCGGCCGCCAACTCGCTCAGTGACGTGTTCGCGATGGGGGCGCGGCCCCTGACGGCTCTCAATATTGCCGCCTTCCCCATGGCCTCGCTGGGTGCGGACGTGCTGGCGGATATTTTGCGCGGGGGAGCCGATAAAGCGCGCGAGGCGGGCGTGACGATCGTCGGAGGCCACACGGTCGACGACACGGAGCCAAAATACGGCCTCGCCGTGACAGGAACCGTCGATCCGCGGCGCATGATGACGGCCCGTGGGGCCCAGCCCGGCGATGTCCTCGTACTGACCAAGCCGCTGGGGACGGGTGTGATCGCGACGGCGCTCAAGGCAGGAGCGGCACGGCCGGCGGACGTCGAACAAGCGGTTCGCTGGATGACTACGTTGAATCGCTCGGCGTCGACGGCAATGACCGAGGCCGATGCTCACGCCGCTACCGATATCACGGGCTTCGGCCTGCTCGGTCACCTGGCGGACCTCTGCATGGCCTCGGGTGTGAGCGCTCACATTTCCATCTCCTCGATTCCTCTGCTGCCCGGTGCTCGCGATTACGCCGCGACCGGACATGTTCCCGGTGGAACCAGGACGAATCAAGCATATGTCGAGCGGTACGTACAAGCCGGTGAAGACATCGACGGTGTGACCGCCGACCTTTTGTCCGATCCTCAGACCTCCGGAGGTCTACTTGTTGCCCTGGAACCAAAAAACTGTCAGGCCTTCCGCGGTGCTCTCTCGAACGATAGCCTGTATTGTCCGGTAGGCCGGATAGATGGGTCCGAGGACGGCTGCTCCCTGGCTCTCGCACCGTAGACGTACAGCGTACGGGAGACATACTTTACAGATTCTCACTAAACATTCGTATACTCAGAGGAGTTAAGTGGCGATAGAATTGTTGCCATGCGTGGGGAGTAAGGCCGTGGAACGGGTAACCATTCGGCCTTCGAGCGGCGCTTCGTACGTGGCTTGTCACGCCGTATAGTTGTGGTGGCGCATGCTAGCGCCGGAAATAGGGTGACGAATGTCGAAACGAAAAGAGAGCGTGGAGGAGGAGAGCCCGCCCGCGCGCACCGAGCATTTACCTGTCTTGCCTTTGTACGAGACTGTGGTGTTCCCGCGAATGATGCAGCCGATCCAGGTTGGGCGAAAGCCATCGTTGGTCGCCGTGGACGAGGCAGTGAAGCAGCGTCCTCACCGCATCGTCATGTTGACCCAGATCGATCCGAACAAGCAGGATGTTGGGCCCGACGACCTGATGGATATCGGCGTCGTCGCGACGCTTGGGCCAATGTTTCGCCTGCCGGACGGGAGCGTTCAGCTTCTGGCACAGGGAGAAGATCGTGTCCGGGTGATCGGATTCGCGAAAGTCGACCCGTACCTAGAGGTCGAGGTCGAGATCATCTCACAGGCGATAGAGGAAACCCGCGAGGTCTCCGCCTTGATGCAAACCGTCAAGGAGCTGATGACCAACTATGTCAATTTGCGCGGGAACATACCGGCGGACGCACTGTCGACGGTGCGAGAGGTCGAGGATCCGGCGTGGCTGGCCGATCTCGTGGGCTACATGCCGGAGCTGGAGCCGGGACAGCGCCGTCAGCTCCTGGTCACGCTGGACGTGGTCGAGCGCTTGAAACTGGCACACGCGCTCCTGTCGGAGCAGATCGAAATCCTCGAGCTGAAAAATCGGATCAGCAGCGAAGTTCAGAAGAACATAGACAAGACGCAGCGGGAGTACCTTCTGCGGGAGCAGATGAAGGAAATCCAGCGCGAGCTGGGAGAGATGGACCCCGAGCAAGCCGAAGCCCAGGAGTGGCGCGACAAGATCGAGGCGGCGGCGATGCCGGAAAAGGCGCGCGAGAAGGCCGAAAAGGAAGCCGAACGCCTGGAGCGGATGCCGGCGGCCTCGCCGGAGGTCGGCATGATTCGAACCTACCTCGACTGGCTTGTCGGTATGCCCTGGTCGGTCAGCACGGAGGATCAGCTCGACCTCCACTCGGCCGCCGAGCAGCTCGACCGGGATCACTTCGGTCTCGAGATGGTCAAGGAGCGCTTGCTCGAATTTTTGGCGGTGCGCAGACTGACAACCGAGCTCAAGAGCCCCATCATCTGTCTCGTGGGGCCTCCCGGCGTGGGCAAGACCAGCCTCGGGAAGTCGGTGGCGGCGGCCATGGGTCGCAAGTTCGCGCGCATGTCGCTTGGCGGAGTGCACGACGAGGCCGAGATTCGAGGGCATCGTCGTACATACATCGGATCGCTACCGGGACGCGTCATCCAGGCCATCCGCCAGGCGGGCACCAACAATCCCGTCATCATGCTGGATGAGATCGACAAAGTGGGAGCCGACTTCCGAGGCGACCCATCTTCCGCTCTTCTTGAGGTCCTGGACCCGGAGCAGAACGGAGAGTTTTCGGACCATTACCTGGAGGTCGCCTTCGACCTCTCGCGCATTCTCTTCGTGACGACGGCAAACGTGCTGTACACGATCCCGGCGGCTCTGCGCGATCGCATGGAGATCATCGAGCTCCCGGGCTACACCGAGGAGGAGAAGGTGCAGATCGGAGTCAACTTCCTCGTGCCCAAGCAACGCAAGAATCACGGGATCCAGGAAGAGCAGCTGGTCATGACCTCCCAGGCGGTTCGCCGCATCGTGCGTGAATACACCCGGGAAGCCGGCGTGCGGCAGCTGGAGCGTGAGATCGCATCGATTTGCCGGAAGATAGCGCGCCGCTTTGCCGAGGATGGGGCCTCATCCGTTCAGGTGGACGCCGACGCCGTCGCAACCTATCTCAAGGCGCCCCGTTTCACGTGGGGCGTGGCGGAGGAGTACGACCAGATCGGGGTGGCGACGGGGCTAGTGGTGACGGACGACGGCGGGGACGTGATCCCGGTCGAGGTCACACTCATGGACGGCAAGCCGAACTTCATCTTGACCGGCCAACTCGGCGACGTCATGCAGGAGTCGGCGCGCGCAGCCATGTCCTACGTCCACTCGCGCGCACGGGAGCTGGGCATCAAGCCCAGCGCCTTCGACGAACACGCCATCCATATCCACGTTCCGGCAGGCGCCATTCCGAAGGATGGACCGTCGGCAGGCATCACGATGGCTGTGGCCCTGCTGAGCGCGCTATCGGGTCGCCACGCTCGTCGCGACGTGGCCATGACCGGCGAGATTACCCTTCGCGGTCGGGTTCTGCCAATCGGCGGTCTGAAACAAAAGGTCCTCGCGGCTCACCGCGCCGGGGTCAGTACCGTGTTGTTTCCGGCGAAGAACGGCAAGGACCTCGAGGACATTCCTCTCGACGTGCGATCGCAGCTGGACCTGATTCCGGTGGATCACATGGACGAGGTGGTGGCCCGGGCGCTCCTCGATAGGCCCGTCGCCGCGGAGGCGAGCAAATACGCTCACTTCGACGCGGTGCTCCTGCCCGGTCTCGACCCCGGCTGGCACACGCCCCCCGCGGCCCCGGCTGGATAATGCGATAGGTCTCTCCGAGGCGGGCCCCAAAACGGCCCGCCTCTTTTCTTGCTCCGCCTGCGTTTTCTCACACGAAAAGTTGACAAGATCAGACTCAATATTTAAACTATGACAGGATCACACGCAGGAAAGTGCAATCCTGAATCATTAAGGAGTCAAGAATGGCGAAGGTAGTGGGAATCGACCTCGGCACGACGAATTCCGTCGTCGCCGTCATGGAGGGCGGTGAGCCGATGGTGGTTCCAAACACCGAAGGAAGCCGTCTCACGCCGTCCGTTGTGGCATTTACGAAAACGGGCGAGCGCCTGGTTGGCCAGCTGGCGAAGCGGCAGGCGGTTGTCAACCCGGATCGGACTATTGCGTCAATCAAGCGCAAGATGGGCACGAACGATACGGTGAGCATCGACGGCAAACAGTACACGCCGCAAGAGATTTCGGGGATGATCCTGGGGAAGCTCAAGGCGGACGCCGAGAAGTACCTGGGAGAGACCATCAACAAGGCAGTGATCACGGTGCCTGCCTATTTCAACGACAGCCAGAGACAAGCAACCAAGGACGCGGGGACTATCTCCGGTCTCGAGGTTCTCCGCATCATCAATGAGCCGACGGCCGCGGCGCTGGCCTACGGACTCGACAAAAAACAGGCTGAAACGATTCTAGTGTTCGACCTGGGTGGTGGAACATTCGATGTGTCCGTGCTCGAAGTCGGCGACGGTGTTTTCGAGGTAAAGGCTACCTCCGGGGACACGCATCTCGGTGGCGACGACTATGATCGCCGCATTGTGGACTGGGTGGCCGACGAGTTTCAGCGCGAGGAGGGCATCGACCTCCGCAAAGACCGGCAGGCTCTTCAGCGTCTTCTCGAAGCCGCCGAAAAAGCCAAGGTTGAGCTGTCCAGCGTTGTTCAGACCGAGATCAACCTGCCCTTCATCACGGCCGATCAGAACGGTCCGAAGCACCTGATCAAGACGATCACACGTGCCACGTTCGAGGAGCTGACCGACGATCTGACGCAGAGATGCGTCGGGCCGTTCAAACGCGCCCTCGAAGACTCCAAACTAACGGAGAGCCAAATCAACGAGGTGGTTCTGGTCGGGGGATCCACGCGTATGCCCGTCATTCAGGAGCTCGTCAAGAAGATGAGCGGCAAGGAACCCCACCAGGGGGTCAATCCGGATGAGGTGGTCGCGATTGGTGCGGCGATCCAGGCCGGAGTGCTGATGGGTGAGGTCAAGGATGTGGTGCTTCTCGACGTCACTCCACTGTCTCTGGGCATCGAGACCCTGGGCGGCGTCAATAACGTCCTGATCCCGCGCAACACCACCATCCCCACCGCCAAGAGCGAGGTCTACAGCACCGCGGAAGACAGCCAGACGGCGGTCGACATCCATGCGACGCAAGGGGAACGGCCGATGTCTCGCGACAACATGACACTGGGACGCTTCCGTCTCGAGGGTATTCCCCCGGCCCCACGTGGACTGCCCCAGATCGAGGTCACGTTCGATATCGACGCCAACGGCATNNATCCTGAGCGTACGCGCCAAGGACCTGGGTACCGGCCGGGAGCAGTCCGTCAAAATGACGGCCTCCACAAACCTCAATAGCGCCGACATCGACCGCATGGTGCGCGATGCGGAGCAGTACGCACAGCAGGATGCGGAGGCGCGGCAGGCCGCCGAAGAGCGCAATCACGCGGACATGCTGGCATACAGCACAGAAAAGACCCTGAAAGAGTCGGGTGACCGCATCTCGGAGACCGACCGCCAGAGCGTCGACACCGCCCTTGGCGGCCTGCGCGAGGCCCTCAAGGGCAACGACGGCGGCCAGATCCGCACGGCACGGGAAAATCTCGAGCAGGTTTGGGCCCCCATAGCCTCATCGCTGTACAGCCAGGCCACGGCCACTGCCGGCGCGGCGAGCGGCGGCGAGGGCGGGCAACAGGCCGGCCCCGACGATGTCGTCGACGCCGAGTTCAGAGCAAGCGACGAAGGCTAGACGAATGGGTGAGGAGCGGCACGACGCCGCTCCCGGACCCACACGGGAGTACGAAATGTTCGAGCAGACAGACGAACAGGTGAGCGAATCACACGCCTCGAAGGCAGACATGCAGCCAGAGGAGCGTGACGCTCCGGCGAACGTGGCACAGCTGCAGGCAGAACTCCGCTCAGCTCAGGACGAGGCCGCGGCCAACCAAGACAAATATCTCCGGGCGCGGGCCGACATGGATAACTTCAAGCGCCGCGTCGAGCAGCGCTACGCCGACGAGGCCCTGCGGTCGAAAAACGACCTGCTGAAGAAGCTTCTGGCGGTGCGTGACAACATCGAACGGGCTCTCCAATTTGGGGGAGCGAGCGAGTCCAGCGGTGAGAGCATAATCGAGGGCGTTCGACTGACCCAGTACCAGCTGGATCAGGTTCTTACGCAAGAAGGCGTGCAAGCTATCGACACCCAGGGCAAGCCATTCGACCCACGCACGGAAGAAGCGATTCAGACTGTCGACGATCCACGTGTCCCGGACCATACCGTCGTGCAGGAGGTCCGCAAGGGCTACACCCTTGGAGACAACATCCTGCGACCGGCTCAGGTGATCGTTAGCGTGGGCGGCGAATAGGCAAGAGGGAGATCGACAGGGCAGCCGAGCTCTCCCGATCTCCTCTCCCATCACAGGTTGGCGAGGGTTCTTGACGACATGGAATATAAAGACTACTACAAGATCCTCGGCGTCGATAGAAAGGCGTCCGACAAGGAGATCAAAAGCGCGTACCGCAAGCTCGCGCGCAAATACCACCCCGACGTCAATCCGGGCGATGCCTCGGCGGAGGCTAGATTCAAAGAGATAAATGAGGCTCAGGCGGTCTTGACCGATCAGGAAAAGCGCAAGCAGTACGACACCCTGGGGCCGGATTGGGAAAGGCGCTTCCAACAGCAGGCCGGCTCCGGACAGTATGGCCGCACCTACACATCCAGTGGAGGACAAACCGCTGGGGACTTCAGCGACTTCTTCGAGACGTTATTCGGGCAGCGTACGGCGACCGCGACTCAGCCAGGCGGAGGAGGTGGCGGCTTCGATTTCGACCTTGGCTCCATCTTCGGACGCGGCCGCAACAAGCGAGCGGAGCAGACGATGGTCGGCCATGGCGGCGCCGACGTGGAGCAGCCCATCGATGTCACGCTTCGGCAAGCGTACGAGGGCGTCGAGCTGTCCCTGACCCTTCAGACCGCGCAGATTTGCCCCACTTGCCATGGAACGGGAGTACAGGACAACCAACTGTGCCCTACCTGTCAGGGCGCTGGATCCGTCCCCAAGCAGCGCCGCCTGGCCGTCCAGGTACCCCCGGGTGTGAAGGATGGATCGCGTATCAGGGTGGCGGGTGAAGGTAATCCCGGCGTTGGACCTGGCAGCAAGTCCGGCGATCTCTATCTCCTCGTCCACGTGTTGCCCGATGCGCGATTCAAGCGTGAGGGCGACGATCTTTTCGCGGACGTGACTGCGCCGGTCACCACTCTTGTACTCGGAGGTGACGTCAGAGTGCCCACCATCGCCGGAAGCGGGACGATGCGCGTGCCGGCAAATAGTCAGAACGGGCGGACACTGCGACTTACGGGTCAGGGAATGCCCCACCTGAAGGGACAGGGCCATGGCGATCTTTATGTAAGGGTAAACGCCACCCTTCCCACCACGCTGGACGAGCGGCAGCGAGATCTATTCCAGCAGTTAGCTCAAGCCGGCGTGTGAGTGCGACGGGGGGAAGAGATGAAACAGAGTGAGGGACGCGGACGCGAGCTCCGGCGATACACCATCTCCGTCGCCGCCGAGATCGTCAATGTGCACCAACAGACTCTGCGCCACTACGAGCGTCTCGGCCTGATCGAGCCGCAGCGAGGCAAAGGGGAGATACGGTACTTCTCCCTAGACGACATTGAGCGCATTCAGCAAATCCGGCGCCTCGTGGACGAGCTTGGCGTGAACCTGGCCGGCGTCGAGGTCATCCTCCACATGCGTGAGCAAATGGAGCATCTACGAAGGCAGGCGGGGGAGACTATCGAGTCTCTCAAAACCGAACACGACGCCGAAGTTTGGCGACTAAAAGACATCATCATGCGCTTGCAGGCGGGCGAGGACCGCTCGCAGGACCTGTCTTCGTAGACATTGAGGCGGGCGCTCGGCAAACTCCCGGTTCCGAGCACCGGCAGCAATTACGTGGGGGTATCTATGAATATTCAGCGATTTACGGAAAAGGCGCAGCAAGCGCTGACTCGGGCCCAGGAGCTGGCAGCCGAGCGGGGCAATACGCAGGTTGAAGAGGAGCATCTTCTGGAGGCTCTCCTGAGTCAGCCCGAGGGTATAGCCACGGCTATCCTGGCACGTGCCGGCGTGAACGTGGCGTCGATCACACAGCGAAACCATTCCCTTCTCGACCGACTGGCGACGGCGTACGGTGGCCTTTCTCAGCCGGCGATATCGCCGGAGCTGCGGGCGACGTTGGTCCGCGCGCACGAGATCATGGGCGATCTCAAGGACGAGTACGTCGCGGTAGAACACCTACTGCTCGCTCTGGTCGACAACCGGGACCAGAGCACGGTGGCCCGCATGATTCGTGAATTGGGCGTGACCCGCGAGAACGTGCTCTCCGCGCTCGCCACGATTCGGGGCGGCCAACGGGTCACCACCAAGAATCCGGAGGACACGTATCAGGCGCTGGAACGCTACGGCCGCGATCTGACGGAGATCGCGCGCCGTGGCAAGCTCGACCCGGTCATTGGCCGCGACGAAGAAATTCGGCGTGTGATCCAGGTGCTGTCCCGACGTACCAAGAACAATCCGGTGCTCATTGGCGAGCCCGGTGTGGGCAAGACGGCGATTGTCGAAGGGTTGGCGCAGCGCATCGTGCGCGAGGACGTCCCCGAGCCTCTGAAAGGCAAACGCGTGATCGCGCTCGATCTGGCGGCAATGGTCGCAGGCGCGAAGTACCGGGGAGAGTTCGAGGAGCGCCTCAAAGCGGCCCTGAAAGAAGTTCAGGACGCGCAGGGCGGCATCGTCCTCTTTGTCGACGAGCTTCACACCGTCGTGGGAGCGGGAGCAGCGGAAGGCGCCATGGACGCCGGCAACATGTTGAAGCCGTTGCTGGCGCGGGGCGAGCTGCGGATGGTGGGCGCGACCACGCTCGACGAGTACCGAAAGCACATCGAGAAGGATGCAGCTCTGGAGCGTCGTTTCCAGCCCGTTTTTGTCGCCGAGCCAACGGTGGAGGACACGATCAGTATCCTTCGCGGGCTCAAGGAGAGGTACGAGGTGCACCACGGCGTCAAAATCACGGATGCCGCGCTGGTCGCGGCCGCCGTCCTCTCGCACCGCTACATCGGAGACCGGTTCCTTCCCGACAAGGCCATCGACCTCGTGGACGAATCGGCCAGCCGCCTGCGGATGGAGATCGACTCGATGCCGTATGAGATCGACGAGATCGAGAGACGCATCATGCAGCTCCAGATCGAGAGCACGGCGCTCTCGAAGGAGCAGGACGAGGCCACGCGTGAGCGCCACGAACGCATCCTCAAAGAGATTGCCGAGCTTCGCGGCCGTGCCGATGAGCTCAAGGCGCAGTGGGAAGCGGAAAAGGAGGCTATCGCGGAGACGCGATCGGTCCGAGAACAGATAGAACAGACCAAGGCCGAGATTGAACACGCGGAGCGTGCGACGGACCTGGGTCGAGCCGCCGAGCTCCGCTATGGCACGCTCGTCGAGCTGGAGAGCAGACGGCGGAACAGCGAGGCCAGGCTCTCGGACATGCAGAAGCACGGCCAGATCCTCAAGGAGGAGGTCGGCGAGGACGACATCGCCGACGTGGTGGCCAAGTGGACCGGTATTCCAGTGAGCAAGCTCCTCGAAGGCGAGGTCCAGAAGCTGATCAACATGGAGGAGCGACTTCATCATCGCGTCGTGGGCCAGGGCGAAGCAGTGCAGGCGGTCTCCAATGCGGTACGGCGGGCTCGCGCCGGATTGCAGGACCCCAATCACCCGTTGGGGAGCTTCCTCTTTCTCGGTCCGACCGGTGTCGGGAAGACCGAGCTGGCCCGAGCGCTGGCGGACTTTCTGTTCGACGACGAGCACGCGATGATCCGCATCGATATGTCCGAGTATATGGAGAAACACAGCGTGTCCAGACTGATCGGCGCACCACCTGGTTATGTGGGATACGAGGAGGGTGGACAACTGACGGAAGCCGTCCGGCGCAGGCCGTACTCGGTGCTCCTGCTGGACGAGATCGAGAAAGCGGCGCCTGACGTCTTCAACGTCCTCTTGCAGATCCTCGACGATGGCCGGCTCACGGACGGCCAGGGTCGCGTGGTTGACTTCAAGAACACAGTCATCATCATGACCTCCAACATCGGAGGTCAGCTGATTCAGGACATTGGCCCGGCGAACTACGAGCGCGTCAGGGATTCCGTGATGTCCATCCTGGGCGAGCATTTTCGTCCGGAGTTCCTGAATCGCATCGACGAGGTCATCATCTTCAGAGGTCTGACGCAGGACCAGATCAAGACGATTGTGGGAATTCAGGTCACGGGCTTACAAAAGCGTCTCGGCGACCGCAAGCTCGCCATCAGGCTTACGGACGCGGCCAAGGAGCTGATTGCCGACAAGGGATGGGATCCGGCGTACGGAGCGAGGCCCCTCAAACGCGCCATCCAGCGCAGCATCCTCGACCCGTTGGCGATGGAAGTGCTTCAGGGCCGGTTCCGAGAGGGCAGCACGGTGGTTGTGGATCGCGAGGACGACGCTCTGACATTTCGATCGGACGTGTCCGAGCCGCAGCTGGTCGCGGCTGTCTGACCCCGCGGCGGATGAGGTCGCGGGACTCTTTCTTGGGGCTTTTCACTCTCTGCTACAATTCGGCACTCGCGATGTCCACGGAACGTGCCGGAGTTCTCTACCCGCCTTCGAGGCGAGCGAAGTCGAGGTCCCGGTGGCTCGTGAGCCGGGCGGAGGGAGAGTCAATGACGCTGTCGCGTGACGAGGTCGCGCATGTGGCAAGACTCGCGCACATCGGCCTCCGAGAGGACGAAACGGACGTTCTCACGATCCAACTCTCAAGTGTGATAGACCACGTGGCCAAATTGAGCGAGGTCGACACGAGCGCAGTGGAATCGACGGCGCACATCGGCGGCGTGGTGAGCGTGATGCGAGAGGACGAGGCGCGCCCTTCTTGGGATCGGGAGGCGGTTCTCGCCAACGCGCCGCGGTCTATCAACGGTTACGTCGAGGTCCAGGCTGTGCTCGACTGAGCTCGTGGCTCGAGTCGGTACACGGATCACGACCTATGGAGACAGCGTACCTTTCACTTGCCGACGCTCGCGGGCTGCTGGACAGCCGGCAGATTAGCGCCGTGGAGCTGACCGAATCGATGCTTGGCCGCATAGACGAGGTGGACGGAGCGCTCCACGCCTATCTGCTCGTCTCGCCGGATTTTGCGCTGGACCAAGCGAGGCGTGCCGACGAGATCATCGCACGCGACGAGGCCGGCCCACTCACTGGAATACCCATCGGATTGAAGGACATCCTCTCCGTCGAGGGCATGCGCACAACGTGCGGCTCGCGCATTCTCGAGACCTACGTTCCGCGGTACGACGCGACCGTCGTTCGACGGCTGCGCGAAGGCGGAGCCGTCATTCTCGGCAAGACCAACATGGACGA
>QHBP01000227.1 GCA_003244175.1 Chloroflexota bacterium
CGGGGGTTCGAATCCCTCCAGGTGCGCCACTTGTTTCTGTCTGACGCCGGAATCAGATCAAGGCGTGGACATCTCGGGGCAGGGAATCCAGAACAGCCTGGTACACAGCGTGCGCTGTGGCTAACGCGTTCTGTGCCTCAGTCGCGGTTGGCTCGGCCAGCTCGCCCGGATACCGGAACTTCCAGGCGTACTCCGTGAGCGGCACGGCTCGATCAAGGATCTGCCTCAGTTCGGGCTCGATCTGCAGGCATTGCTCGCCGATCTCCTCGAGGCTGTGAACGCGCCGAAAGGGAACATTGTGCCACGCGAGAAAGCCCTTCATGGCCTTTTCGGCCGCCTGCTGACAGTGGAAGGTACTGTCGGACAGCAAGGAGGCCGCGCCGTCAATGCGTGCTCCGCGGCTCGGAGGTCGCTCGCGGCCTTGGCGAGCCACGCCTTCGTTTCCGCAATAAGCTGAGTCGTGAGCGGGCGGATGGCGCCTTCGAGGTCGAGGTCGGGACGCTTCGGGAGAGAGGCGAGACGGTCCCAGTCTTCGCTCAGCGACTTTGGTTCAGCTGGCATCATTTACCGTCTTTCGCTACGCGCTGGCGAGAGCCAAGACATGCCCCCGTGGGCGCGCTAGTGTTCTAGGCGTGACGACGCCTTGACATCGAGAACGAGAGTTGTGATCGCGTGCACCGGTTCGGCCCTCAACAGAGTCCAGCCTAAGTTTAATACCTCAAGGCGGCGAACACCGCGCCACCGCCCACGATCACGCGTTCACCTGTTCCGGCCGTCAGAAGAACTGCACACGGCCGGCCATCTCCTCCGGGGGCAGAACTTCGTAGATCAGCATCAAGCCGCACACGATCATCCCTGACGGTGTCTGTTGTGGCGCATAGACGATGCCACGATGCGGTTGGTCCAACGCGTGCATCCGCAGGAAATCGGCGTCCTGCGTGAAGATGGTTCACCAAGGCTCGCGCTCAGTTTTGCGAGTGTCCGGCGACGCAATTCCGCGATGAACTCCTCGTCCTCTCGGATCGCCCGGTCGATCTCGTCCAGATGGTCGTAATAGTAGGCTAGCGCCGCATAGACATCGGCTAACGACAGACCGCACTCGGTGGCGATTTCATCTGCGCTCAGGCCCAGACGCTCATGCCAGATCGCAATGTTCTGCACTGTGATCTGGTGTCCGGCAATGCGCGCTTTGCCGCCTGCGATGCCCGGGGTGTATCCCGAACCGACCTTCCTAGGGATTCGGCACTGGGCGTCTGAGTTCGAATCTCCCCAGGTGCGCCATTTGTTTTCGGTTAGGTTCAACTTTCCCCAGGCCTTGCGCTCGGGTGGAGCGGGAGATCGGAGGCCCGAGCGAGATCGGGCTCCTTCAGAATTTTGTGCCGAACGCGACACTAGAGCAGCTGGGTGTACTCTGCCAGATCGGTGTTTTGAAGAGCGTTGCTAAAACGCTCGTCGGCGGTAACGAGAGGGCAGGCCTCGCTTACCGCAAGCGCAAGATAGAGCGAGTCGTAGACGGAGCGCCCGTATGCCAGAGCGACCGAAAGCGCCCCCTGAAGAAGCGCACTTGACGGGTACAGAGAGACTGGACAGGCAGATGAGAGTGCAACGGCTATAGCCTCGATCTCCGCTACCGGTATTTCTCGCCGCCTCTTCCAGATGACGTTCCCAACCTCGGGAATCAGAAGATCGGGCGCAACGAGACGCACGCCCGCCCGGAGCAGCAATGCCGCTCGGTCGCTTCCACTTTCTGGGATGTACCACTTCACCGCCACGCTGGAGTCGACAACGAGCGGCTCTCTCACCGCTCCCGATCCGCACGAATCAGCGGTGTGCTGTCTACGAAGGCAATGCCTTTCTCGGCGAGGCGCTCCCGAATGGCTGTTGCAATTTCGACCGCCGTCATTGCGGTGGGCTGCTCCGTCGCCTGCTCGAGAATCACCAGCATCTCCTGTTGCAGAGATCGACGGTGGTTCGTAGCCCTGCGCTTGAGGGTCTCGATCACCTGCTGTGGAACATCTCTGACCAGTAAGTTCGGCACACACATCTCCTCGATAGCACAATGCTAGCATGCCTTTCCGACTTTGTCATGGGGAGTGCGCGTCGCGGGTCTGACAGGATTCGCAATCCCTTGGTCGTGGAAGACGTCCCTGCATGCGTCAAGTCGTTGAACCTGCATCCTCTTTGCATTCTTTTCTATCGCTCGTCGGCTTTCGCGCCTTTTGCCATCGCCGATTGACACCAGGAAGCCGTCTATTCAGTCCAAGAGCAAGTGTTGACGAACAAGACCGAACAGTCCGCCACTTTCCGCATCTCCGGTCTTCAAAACTGGGTGTCGAGTTCTAATCCCTCCAGGCGCGTTCACTCTTTGGCTTGTAGAAGCCAAGAATGAGGCGATCCGTCGATACCCTCCGCTCTGCTCGGCGGTTGACTCGACAACAAGTCGCCGAAATCGGGTGTCACGTCGAGTCTCGACGACCCATGATCGGATTGCTCCCGGGATGTGGCGAAACCGGCGCCCAGACGTCAGCGGAGGCGGGACCCCATTCCCTCGGCAGATATGGTGGCTGCACGAGCCGAGACATTATCGGCCTATTCGTGGTTCGGAAATACCGATGACGCGCCGAGTAGCAGGACCGCTACGATCTCGTCCACGAACCCGTCCAGCGACCGTCCCTCGCCGCCGCGACCCCAGTCGATGGCTGCCCCAAAAATGGTCCAGCTCAAGGCTGCGCCCAGGGACTCGATGCTCACATCCGGAAGCGGCTCCTCGATGGACCAGTGACACAGCCAGTCCAGGATGAAGGCGTATAGCGCCTCTTGCACGGCGGACTCGAAGAGTGGGCCGTACCGCCCGCGGAGCGGCCGGCAATGAGTCTGCATCTCTCGAAGCGTTTCCAGCACGACGCGGCACAACGAGCGGAGATTCCCGGCACACAAAGGCGAGGTCACCGGCAGGGCGGTCTCTAACCGTTCCATGAACCCGTCGCGCATCCAAGTGCCGATGAGGTCGTACTTGTCCTCAAAATGGGCATAGAAGGTCACCCGATTGAGCGTTGCCCGCTCCGCGATGTCCTGCACCGTGATGTCATGGAAGGATTTCTCCAAGCGCAGGTCCGACAAGGCCTGCTTCAACAGTTGGCGCGTCCGCTTCACCCGCGGATCGTTCGGATTCGCCTTGACCTGCGTTGCCATGACCATCTCTCCCATCTAGCGCGCCCGGCGCCGCACGCTGCCAGTCGACCACCGGCTCGGCGCGGCCGCTCGTGTCGAGCCCATCCACGACAATTGCGCGCTTGTGTCGCCTAGACAACACGATCCGGCATTTGTCTGTTGATCTCGGTGGACGCTACACCCATAGACTAAGACACAAAAGTTGAATAAGCAACACATGTCTAACAAAGTCGAGAGAATGAAGAGAGGAGCAGACACCATGGAAGGGTCGACCGCGCATCCCCGCACTCGCCCTACCGTCCTGGTCGTTGGAGGCGGCTACGCCGGCGTCACGGCTGCCAAGGCTCTGGACGATGTGGCCGACGTCACTTTGGTAGAGCCCAAAGACGCTTTCGTCCACAACGTCGCTGCGCTGCGGGCTTTGGTGGCCCCGCAGTGGCTGCCGAAGATCTTCCTCCCCTATGACCACTTGCTCGAGAACGGCCACGTGGTCCGCGACCAGGTGGTGCGGCTGGGGGGGGCAAGCGAGCGCTGATGGCTTCGGGCCGGGAGATCGACGCGGACTTCGTGGTGCTTGCCACCGGTTCATCCTATCCCTTCCCGGCCAAGAGCGATACCCTCGACACGGATCAGGCCCACGAGCGATACCAGGCGACGCATCGGGCGTTGGCCGCGGCCGATCGTGTGCTGATCCTCGGCGCGGGCG
>QHBP01000157.1 GCA_003244175.1 Chloroflexota bacterium
TCCAGGTCGGTCTCGGCGCCGTCTTCCGTCACGAAAACCTCGCCATGCTGATTCGGCGCCATGGTCCCGGGATCGACATTGATGTACGGGTCCAACTTCTGGATCGAGACCTCCACGCCACGACTCTTGAGAACACGGCCTATTGATGCCGCGGTGATGCCCTTGCCGACCGATGAAACCACTCCACCCGTGAGAAAAATGTACTTTGGCATCTCCCTAGACCCGCCGGCTTTCGAGCACGATGACGCGAGTTTCATGGCCTATCGAACTCTTCGTGACCATCAGCTTCGCTTCAGGCACGAATTCCTTGACACCCATTTCCCGGGTAAAGTGATCGACCGGCTCCAATCCGTCCATCTCCGCTCCGGCAAGCCGGAAGTGCATGGGCACTATCAGTTGTGGCTCCAACTGGGCTACAACGTCCGACGCCTGCACCGGCGACAAGCTCTTGCCACCCCCCACCGGGATGAGCAGCACGTGGATGTCGCCGATCTGTTCGATCTGCTGGTTTGTCAGCTTGTCGTGGGCATCGCCCAGATGGCAGATGGCCAGATCGTCGAACCGCAGGACGTAGGCCGTGTTGGTGGGGCCCGTCATCGGTTCCATCGACGTCGCAACTCCTGCGATTAGAACGTTCGAAACCTCGTACTCGCCCGGACCATCGATCACGCGCGGCTCGCCACCGACACCCTTCACATAGGAGTGATTGGCAGAGTCGTGGCTCACCGTCACGATGTTAGCGCTGGGTTTGCCCATTGCCAATCCAAGTGATGGCGGGAACGGGTCCGAGACAATCGAAACGTCTTTCCCGCGCAGCCGAAACGCGGAATGACCAAGATACGTAATTTCCACGACAAAACCTTGGGCTGAATGGCGGAGCCGCGGGGGAGAATCACGGCGAAGCCCAGGACAAGTGTATCACGGTGTCGGGCATGGAAAGGGGTCAACGCAGAAGCTCTCGATGTACGTGAAAGCTCGCTTCCCGGCGTCTGGCTGCTGCCGTCAGGTATGTGCCTTCGCCTTCAAAAACAGCAGCTGGCCAAGCGATTGATGCCATATCACCATCGGTATCCCCAAGTACGCGATCAATCCCGTGGCCACAAAGAGAATACTCAGTGGCGTGAGGATGGTGCAGTTGCCAAGATCGCGGCAGCTCGCCGCCGACTCGGCGAGCCGGAACGCTCCGGTGGATATCAGAATGGACAAGACAACGTCGGTTCCCGCGGCCAGGGCGCTACGAGCCATGGGTGCGGCGCACGTGCGAGGTCATTCAGCTCCATTCCCTCATCAGCTGGCTCAGGTCTTCCACAACCAGAGTGGGCTGGATCCGGCTGCGTTCGAGATCTGCCTTCGTGGAGACGCCCGTCAATGTCAGGATGGAGGGCATATGGAGAGCGCCGGCACCTTGAATATCGGTGTCCAATCGATCCCCAAGCATTGCGGTGTCGTCGATCGTACTTCCGAGCGATATCATCGCCAGCTGCAGCATCAGTGGCTCCGGCTTACCGATGACCATCGGCTCGATGCCGGTCGTTGCCGATAAAGCCGCCAAGAGCGCTCCCGCTCCGGGCACGAGGCCGCGCTCGGAGGGAAAGGAGCGATCCGGATTGGTACCGACGAACCGCGCTCCGGCGCCGATCTTCAATGCCGCCCCGGCGAGCTTGTCGTACGTGAGGTGGCGATCGAGCCCAACCACGACCCAGTCAACCTCTCCCTCGTGAATGCGAACCCCGATTTCGTGCAATGCCTCAACCAGCCCATCCTCGCCGATGACGAAAGCGGCCTGCCCGCGGGCGCCTTGCTCCCGTAAGTACAGAGCGGTGGCCAGCGCGCTCGTAAAGAATTCATCCTCACCGACGTCAATACCCATCTTTCGCAGCTTCTCAACGTACTGAACGGGAGTCAGCGTGGCATTGTTCGTGACGAGCCGGTACTGGATGTCTCTCTCACGAAGCCAGTGCACGAAATCGTGCGCGTGAGGCAACGCGACGTTGCCCCGGTACATAACACCGTCGAGGTCGATGAGAAGTCGCCGAATCTGCGGGAAGGGAAAGGCCATGGAACGGACATATTGTAGACGCGAGCGGGGCCGTCCGGCGCCCGGGATCGCCGAGGCAATATTCACCAAATCTTCAGGAATTCTTCATTTTCCTATTGCGGCCAGACGTGAATCGGAGTAGAGTGGTCGTGGCGTGGAGGGGGAGTTATTGGCGCGTAGAGCGTTTGACTTTGCTCGTTTTTGCGAGCTCGCCGGCGCGTCGCCAAAGGAGCGCGCCCAGTTGCGCCAGGGGTTGGTGCGAGGCCTCAAGGATTACTTCGAGGCGACCTATGGCTATGACAGATATGGCGCCGAGACGATCCTTCTCTTGCCCGAGCGCATGGCGCAACCGTACATCTATGGTTACGGGCTTAAACGCCTCCTACACGACCGTCGCATATCCCAGAGGACGAAACTGGCCGTCGCTCGGGTGGCTCTCGATATTGCAGAGTATGGGGCAGATGGGGGCCTACCCTATTGTTTCCTGTATGCTCTTTGGTTTCTCGCCCATCACGGCGATCTCAGCACTGGCGACTTGCGCTACGGGTTGGTTGCATCCGCCGGAGAGACCGAGCCATTTCGTGGTATGGAGAAGTCAGAGGTTCTTCAGTTCTTCAGACTGCTGCTCCAGAATGCCGAGCTTCCGGCGCCGGAGCGCGCCTTTTGGGCACACTCCCTCATCTGCCGGCATCGCGATCAATCCGGGTCGGGCGAGGTCATCAACGAGATGCTGGGTCAAGACGAGCTTTTGCTCGCGGATCGCCGCGAGCTATGCCGTGCCTGGATCAATTGGCGACAGCCCCGACTCGACGTCTCCATTCCTGCGCCTGGGCCGGACTCACGTTCCCTGTTCGTCGCCGAGCATTTACCCTTCTGGGTAGCCCATGCTGCTTCCTGGCCGACGTCCAAGATGGTGTTTGGAGGCGTGGTGTGGCTGGCCCGGCTCGGTGACGATCCCCTGACGCTGGCTCAGACCTGGATCGACTACCACGGCCACGGTGCGGAACAGATCCATGCAGCGGTAGCCGAGGTCGTGGCCGAGCACGCACATGCCATGCCCGAGCAACAGGTCAAAGCAATCATCGAGCGCGGAATCGCGATCTCGGGTTCTAGTCCCACTCGCCGACGCTTTTACCGGCTCGGTACGAGTCTCTATGGTGAGGAGTATCTCACACGGGCGACGGGAGACGCGGCAAACAGCGTCCGCCAGTGGGCCGTCAGGCAGATGCAAAGGCCCGGATAGATCAACGCGCGTTAGGATGCTCCGACAGGATCTTGGACCGTTCCTGCTGCGCTCGCTGGAGGAGCTCGGCAACGCGAACGTGCATCACCTGAGCCGCTGCGGAGAGTACCTCCGGTGTCAGTCCTTGCCCGTAGAACCGGGAGAGATCAAAGGCATCCCCGTATACAGCGACGACCGCGGTATTGCGCTTGGGAATCATGGATCCCATGGGCATCAGCTGGGTGCCACCGGCGATGGCCATGGGAACGAGGGGAGCGCGTAGTCTTAGCGCCAGGCGAGCGAATCCGATGTCGAACGGTTGAAGCGCTCCGTCCTTGCTACGTCCACCCTCGGGATAGACGGTGACGAGCTGATCGGCTCGGAGCAGCTCCACGACGGTTCGGATCGCCACGGGATCCGCCACTCGTTGTCTCAGAGGAAACATGCCCATCTTGCGCATGATGAAGGCGGCCGCCGGGTGGCTGAACAGCTCAATTCGTCCCGGACCCCGAACGGCTCGATGACGTAACGAAAACCCCGTCAAGAACGGGTCCATGCCGGTGGTGTGATTCGAGATAAGGAAGAATGGCCCGGTGGAGGGGACTTTGCCTACATCGAACCACCGAAAATAGCGAATCCAGAGCCTGAAGATCGGCGTAAAGAGCGCGATCAGGAGCCTGACCCAGAACGTGCTTCGCTGGTCCACCCACCTCTTGCGACGGGTACGCGTACGCGCCGGCTTCACCGGTGCTTCGTCTATCACTGACAACCTCCGTGCCACCAATACGATACACCAGAGTGGCCCGTACCGAGCCGGAGAGAACCGAAACGCGGATCGCATCGAGGCGTCTGCTTACTGGTGTTGCGTGGGTCCTTATACTGGCGTGTGTCTCTTCTCATTCGATGCTCATTGCTTGCCGTTGCGCTGTCTCTACTTCCCAGCTCACGCGTCGCTCCGGCGCGGTCCGGCGGCAACACGGCGCAGCGGTCGCTGACGGCGGGTGACGCGCGTATCGGCAGGACTGCATCCGCCATGGCCGCCCACGCCCCGCGGACCACTTTAGAGTGGTTGCGGCGCAAGCCGGCAGTCCGGGCAGTGTCTTTGGGTCGAGATGGGCGCACGCTCGACGTTCTGTTCAGAGATCATGCCGAGCTGGTGATTCTTCCGCCCGAATCTCACTGGCAGAGACCGCGACCCGAAATCGTGTACCAGCAAAGCGTCAAGCAATTCGCCGACGGACCTCCGGCCGGGCGAGCTCTCGTCCTGGAGCCCTTCTCCCAGCTTCTCGGTCACGAGGCAAGCTACGGGGCCGCGGAAGCTGGAACGTTGTCACAGGCGGGGTTTCGGGTGGACGTGTTGCGAAATCAGCAGGTGACGGTGGCGAGCCTGGAAAAGATGGCCGCTTACTCGGTCGTGTATGTGGAAACACATTCAAATGTGCTTGATAACGGCGACGTCGTCATAGCCAGTGGAGAGACCGACGCCAGGGCTTATCCGTCACTGTTTGAAGATGGAAGCATCACTCAGGTCACGGTCGCGGGCGACCCGCACAAGAGCCTCTATCTGGCAATCAAGACAAGGTTCATTGAGCATCATGTCGGAACGTTTCCCGACAGCAGCCTGCTCTTCATCAACGGCTGCGCCGTGACAAACGCGCCCAAGTTCTGGAGCGCTCTACAGAGTCACAATGTCGACACGCTCACAGGGTGGAACAACGAGGTGATCGCGATCGACGACGAGACCGCGTCGACCTACGTGCTTCAGCATCTGGCATCGGGACAAACGGTGGCTGCCGCAGTGGCCGCCGCGTCAGCCGCCGGTCTGGGAACCAGCTTCGTCGATGGCATGGAAGCGGAACTTGGTTACGTCGGTGATGGCGAGAACAGCCTCGCCCGTGCCCTAGTGGAAGCTACCCCAACCCCGACCCCGACAGACGCAATCACGGCCACGCCAACCCCCGTGGCCACACCCACCCCGCGTCCAGTCAAAAAGCGCGTCAAATGCAAGAAACACGGTTGGCATGTCGTCCACGGCAAGTGCCGCCGGTGCAAACACGGGCGTTGTAAGAAACACCGGTAGAAGAGCGCAAAATTCGCCATTTGGGTACCTTGAGGTACCGTTGCCGGCGTGTGCTAAGACTTGCCCGAAAACGCGACGGTCTTGTTGTTGGACGAGCTCACACCGGTTTCGCGCGCACAACGGACGGAGGCGCAACCTTCAGCCGCGCCTCCGTCCCTATGCGTCAGTCGTTATAGGAGCGTCCGACTCGATAGCCACCGGCTCCCTGAAGGCTGTTTATCTCAGCCGCGGCCAGGGGGGCCGAGAAGCTTCCGCTGTTCAACTGGCTGGAGGCGTTGAAGACGGCCGATAAACAGAATATGCCACCGGTTGCAGGCGTTGCTCCCGTAAATGTGACACCGGGGGCCACCGAGAACGACTGTCCCCCTATGATCACCTGCCCCGCGGCGGTTGCGCTGGCAGCCGTGAAGGTGCTTATGGATCCGCACACGTTCAGAGACGCAGTGGTCGACGTACTGGTCACGAATACGGCAGCGACGATCTGACCGGGCGCATTGAACTGGGCCTGGACACAATAGAAGGATCCGGTCGCGATGGTCGCTCCGGTGAGCGTGGTGCCGCTCGCGATCGTCAGGTTCAATCCGGCAAGGTTGATCGTTCCGGATGCGGAAGCGGTCGCGGCGGTGAATTGGCTGACCGTGCCACAGATNNTAGTGGGACCCCGGGCGCAATCGGTGATGGCGTCCCCGTGGCGGTGGGCACCGAGGTCACGGTCGCGGTACCGGTGGCGACCGGGGCGACTGTCGCGGTTCCTGTGGCAACCGGAGTGGCGGTCGTAACAACCGTCGCCGGAGTTCCGGTGGTGGCGGCAGTCGCTGTGCCGGTGCTGGTTTGCGCCGATGCCGCATTGGAGCGTGCGAACTGTGGCACAATCCCAACAGCCAGCGTCAACCCAAGTAGGACAAGAAAAGCGCGTAAGCGCGATTGTCGAAGTGATGTCACATCGGACCTCCATCTCGTGGGCAAATGTTTCCTTCGGGAATCAGAGCCCGTCCGGGGTGTTCAAAGTCGCGGATCCTCCTTTTTTGCTCTCCCGGTGATGCGAGGGCGTTCGCGTGTCCTCTCCTTCCCCTCGTCCATTCCGGCTTGAAAACAGCCAGCCCGCAAGATTCGAGCCAGCCCATTGGGACGGAAAAGGCGCGTCCCCCATCCGAACTTCGAGAGTTTGCGCCGTGTCCGCACCCGTAGTCTAGCCGTTTTACGCGGTCCTTTTCGGCTACAAGTACGCGACTTAGGGAATAACCGCTCGACTGGACGAAGGTTACGCGCTGAAGCGACCGCTCATGATGGCTGGAGTCGTAGGCTGCTTGCTGCCGTGGGGGGCGGGTTCCACGGTGAAGGCCGCGAGTGGGAAGCGCGCCGATGGGCGGCGCATCTTCCAGTACTGGATGTCTTTCCCCGTTACCTGGAATACGCCGGCGCTAACGGGTGCAGCGCCACCTTCCCGCATAACCCATAGCTGGTAAACCTTACCGCTGGGGGCGGGAGGCAGGCCGTCGACGACGGCGTACGCTGTCGCTCCCGTGTCCGGTTGGATGACAGTCGCGGAGGCTCCTTGCGCGACGCCTCTTCCTGGTAACACGGCGACCGCCGGGTGGTGAATCAAGGCCCGAAGTACCTCTGTCGCAACCTCATTGTTGCTGGCCTTTTGTTGAAGTCGCACGTTCCATACGCCGAGAGCCGCGATCACAACCGCCGCAGCTAGAGCGAAAAGTGATGCTGCCGGTCTCGTTCCAGTACGGCGGCCACGGGTCCTCTTGGGCACCGGCAGGGAGGTGGGCGCTTCGGACGTTGAGCCCTGCTCCTGCACGGCAGCGACGATGCGATCATGCAACCCTTCTGACGGCTCTACATGCTCGGTGGCAAGCGGAAGGATGGCGACCACCTTGGAGAGCTCGGCCACCTCCTGCCTGCATGTTTTGCAGGTGCGAAGATGCTCCTCGAAGGCCGCCGTCTCCTCGGGAGACAACGCGTCCAGGACGAAGGCTCCGACATGATCGCTATCGTGAATGCTCACTCGATCGCCAATTCTGACTGGCTGCTTTCCAGCAATGCTTTCAGCTTGTGCAGGCCAATACGCATCCGGCCTTTGACGGTTCCGAGAGGCACTTCCGTCAGCTGAGCTATCTGTGACTGCGTATATCCCTTGAAATAGGCCATCTCGATCGTTTCTCGCTGTTCCCGTGGCAACTGTTGTAGCGCCAAGCGGACATTCTGTCCTGTCAAGTTCTGTGACACCTCGCGCCACACGTCTCCGTCGCCGGCGACGCTGATGCCCTTATCCAGCTCGACCGGCTGAACTCTCGTCTGCCTGCCGCGCAGCTTGTCGATGGCGCGATGATGGACGATGCTGAGAAGCCAGGAGCGAGGGGTGCTGCGACGCGTGTTGTAGGTAGAGGCCGCCCTCCACACATTCACAAACGCCTCCTGCACCACGTCTTCGGCGT
>QHBP01000230.1 GCA_003244175.1 Chloroflexota bacterium
GAGGAGGTCCGACAGGGCTGATGCTGGCGGGCGAGCTGGCGCTGGCGGGAGTCGACGTTGCCATTGCCGAGCGGCGCGCCAGCCAGGACCTCACCGGCTCGCGCGCGGGCGGCCTGCACGCACGCACCATCGAGGTTCTCGATCAGCGTGGAATCGCTGACCGGTTCCTTTCGCAGGGGCAGGTCGCTCAGGTCGCGGGGTTCTCCTGGATCCGTTTGGACATGAGCGACTTTCCCACCCGCCACCCCTACGGGCTCGGGCTGTGGCAGAACCACATCGAGCGCATCCTGGCCGGCTGGGTCGACGAGTTGGCGGTACCGGTCCTTCGCGGACGTGAGGTGACGGAGTTCGCGCAGGACGACGCCAGCGTCGATGTCCAGCTGGCCGACGGCCAGTCGCTACGGGCGGAATATCTCGTCGGGTGCGACGGGGGCCGTAGCGTGGTCCGCAAGGCAGCCGGTATCGATTTTCCGGGGGTGGACGCTTCAACCAGCTGCCTGATCGCCGAGGTCGAGATGGACGGGGAGGCGGAATGGGGCAGGCGCCGCGACGCGCTCGGCATCAGTTCCCTGTCCAGGTTGGAGGACGGGGGGACGGTAGGAGTTATGGTGCAAGAACGGCACGTCGGACACACCGGCGAGCCCACCCTGCGTGACCTCAGCGAGGCGATCATCGCCGTCTACGGGACCGACTATGGGATCCACAGCCCCACCTGGATTTCCAGGTTCACCGATATGGCGAGGCAGGCGGCCTCCTATCGCGACAGACGGGTTTTGCTGGCCGGCGACGCCGCACACGTGCATTCCCCGGTGGTTGGACAGGGCCTCAACACCGGCGTGCAGGATGCGGTGAATCTTGGATGGAAGCTGGCCCAGGTGGTCAACGAGACATCGCCGGAAAGCCTCCTGGACACCTACCACGCCGAGCGGCACCCGGTCGGCGCCCGCGTGCTCCACAACATCCCTGGCGCAAACCGTGCTCCTTCGCGCCGACGAGCGTGTCGAGGCCTTGCGTGACACCATGTCCGAACTGCTGAGCATGGACGAGCCTCGCAAACGACTCGCCGCGATGATCTCTGGCTTGGACATCCACTACGACCTCATCCTGGTCCACGCTGCCGATGGCCTCACGGACACCGAGATTGCGACAGCTGCCCACACCTCCGTCCCCACCGTCGCCCGTATCCGGAAGCGCTTTGTGCAAGGCCGCGTCCGCGAGGCGATCACGGAGCGCTGGGACGAGTGTCCCTACCAGCTCTTGGACGACGTGATTGCTCCCATCCCGCCTCGGCCCGGCAGAGCCAAGCGGTACGACGATGAGTACAAACGGGGAGGCACGGGAAGTCTGTTCATCCTGTTCTGTCCGGCGCGCGGCTGGCGGCATGTCATCGTCTCAGAGCATCACGGCAAGCAGGACTTTGCCGAGGTCGTTCAGTGGCTTATCGACGAACACTTCTCAGACGCCACGTGCATCCGGTTGGTAGTCCACAATCTGAACACCCACTCGCCCACCTCGCTCTATACGGCTTTTTCAGCATCGGAGGCGAGGCGACTGACCACGAAGCTGGAGTGGCACTACACCCCCAAGCCCGCCAGTTGGCTCAACATGGTCGAGATCGAGCTCTCCATCCTGGCTCGGCAGTGCCTGGACCGCCGCATTCCCGATCTCAAGATGCTGCGACAGGAAGTGGCTGCGTGGGAACAGGAGCGCAACGACCGGCACACCACCGTCTCCTGGCACTTTAAGACCGCCGACGCCCGCCAGAAGCTGGAGCGTTTCTACCGAATTGATCCCTGTGGTCTAGTACTAGGAGGCAGGGCCACGGTAGCGGCATGTTCGCCCACGCCAAGCCATCTGAGCATCTTGCGGGACGCGCGCGCTCACGTTAGTCCGTACCTCCGCCACCAAGAGGTCCTACTCTCTCCTTTGAGTTTACCAGAGGAATGGAACTATGTGTAGCTCATCCTCTGGTGAAGGATGGGACGTAATTACTGCGCCAGCACGCGGATGTGGCCCCTATCGGAATCTGTCGCCTTAGAAGTGACAACGATTTGTACGTCGTTGTCGAGGTCCACGAGGAAATGGAGGAGGCGTTCGATAGAGAAGCCGGTGAGTTTTCCACACATCAAGGCGGACACTTTTGGTTGACTGATTCCGAGGACCTTGGCCGCCTCCGTTTGTGTGAGGCCCCGGAGCTCAATGAGGCTGTTGATCTGAAAAGCCAGGTCAGCCTTGGTGTCGGCCTCGTCGGGGTTTGCCACCCCAAGGTCAGCAAACACGTTGCCGGAACTGACGGTGTAGTCGATTTTGTGGGTCATGGTTGTTCTCCTCGTGATGCTCGGCGCTGGTCGTGAATGGTGTGGGCCTCGTTCAACCGCTGCCGGATGAGGTCGAGGTCCCGCTTTGGTGTCGCAATGCCTCGCTTAGACTTCTTCTCAAACGCATGCAGGACGTAGACGGTGTCACCGAGTGTCACCGTGTAGACCGTTCTGTATGCATCACCCTCGTGATACTCAGCAACCTCCAGAACGCCCGCTCCTCCGAACCCTTTGAGAGGCTTCGCGTTCGGATGTTTGCCGCCTTTCTGGGCGACGTGAAGGGCGTAGCCCATTGCCCGCTTGACGTCGTCGGGGAACCCTCTCAAGTCTTTGAGCGAGGAACCGACCCAAATGAGGTCTTTGTTCGTCGCACGCGTCACGCGAGAGTATCCCAGAATTGGGATATTTGTGTCAAGGTGGTAAGGATGCGACAGACGGTGGGACGTCGGCTCCGTGTGACGATGGGTTCGTATAGCATATATGCTATGGCATCGGGAACAGTCGAGCTGGAACCGGAGGTCGAGGAATGGCTCCTCTCGCTAAGCCTGGTGGACTTCGGGCATGTCGCCTTCTACATCGCTCTTCGGGCCGAGCGTGGCCCGTTGCTTGACGAGCCGTACACGCGTCAGCTCGGCGGCAAGCTGCGTGAGCTACACTTTTATTTGGGCCGCGATCAGCGGCGCATTTCGTACTACTTAGCGACGGGACAGCGAGCCGTTCTGCTCACTGTGTTTGGCAAGCAGCGGCCACGGGAGCGAGCGGAGGTCGAGCGAGCCCGCCGGACAATGGAACGCTGCGTCTGGGAAGGACACAGCGCGGAAGAATAATCAAATGAGTCGACGATCTTGGAACGACCTGCGGGCTCAGCGGCTCGCGGCGCCAGATGCAGAACAGGCGTACGAGGCTGCTAGCCGTGCGTTCCGCCTTGGGGAGGAAGCGCGTCGCCTGCGGACCGCGCAGGGTCTATCGCAGAAGGAACTTGCGGAGCGGATGCGCGTTCCGCAGTCGGTGATTGGCCGGTTGGAAGCAAGCAGCGTCGAGCCTCGGCTGAGCACCCTCGACCGAGTGGCGCATGCGCTTGGTGTCGAGCTGGAGGTGCAGTTCATGACGGAGCGCAGCAGGGAACGAGCGGTCTCCTGAGTGGCGCTGCTCGGGAGGCGAGGGGACTTGGTGCCTCGGGATTTGTTTTCAGTCTCCAGTCTCAGTTTCTCGCGCTCCGTCATCGGTTGGACACTCGTACTACGTCCCCTGTTTCTCCCGCTCCAGCAGCGCCTTGCACTCCTTTCTCAAGATCTTCCCCAGTGCACTCTTCGGTAGCTCGTCCACAATGACAATGCGTTTGGGAGCTTTGTAGCGGGCGATGTTGGCCCGGACGTGGGCCATGAGATCGTCGGTGGAGATCGGGTGCTCGGGTCGGACGGACACCACCGCCACGACGGCTTCTCCCCAGACGGGATCGGGTATGCCAACAACGGCCGTTTCACGGACCGAGGGGTGGGCGTATAGGACGGCCTCAACCTCCGCCGGATAGACGTTCTCGCCGCCGGTGATGATCATGTCCTTCTTGCGGTCGACAATGTAGTAATACCCCTCGTCGTGACGCAAGGCGATGTCGCCCGTGTGAAACCAGCCAGCGCGAATGGCTTCCGCCGTGGCCTCCGGATTCCTCCAGTAGCCCGCGCACATGTGTGGCCCGCAAGCGAATCCCGTCGCGACGAGAACCAGCCGGTCAACGCGGTCGAGGTAGCTCACGGCGAACTGCTGCGCGATGAAACCACCCATGGAGACGCCGAGAACGTGCGTCCGCTCCCATCCGAGATGATCGAGAAGCGCCTCCAGATCGCCGGCGTTCTGCTCGTGTGTGTACGGGCCGGGAGGAATGTCACTCCGTCCCACTCCGCGGTTGTCGTAGATCAGCGTCCGAAAGTGCGGGGCAAACGCGGGAAGCTGCCGGTACCACATCCAGGTGTGATACCCCAGGCCCTCGATCAAGACCAGGTTTGGTCCATCGCCACGGATTTCGTAGTACAAGGAAACGTCGTGCAAGCGCGCATGCGGCATGAGCCCTATCCCTTTCCCGATGGTTCGGGGAATCCGGAGCCGGCAACATCTGCAGCCCCCGCCACCGCAGTCCTCGCGGGTGGGTGGGGGTGGGTGTCCCCGCGGGTGGGTGTCCCCGCGGGTTAGCATCCTCAGTCCGCGATGATCATACCCTTGCGCATGGCGTATTTGACGAGGTCGGTGCGATCGTGAGCGTCGAGCTTCTCCATGATATGCGCCCGATGAGTTTGCACGGTCTTGATAGAAAGGGTGAGCAGATCGGCGATCTCCTGGTTGGTCCCACCCTCCGCCACAAGCTGTAGCACCTCGCACTCGCGTTCGGTGAGGAGATCTCCGTTGTCGAGCGAGTCATCGCTGAGACGGCCGCGATAGTCTTCGAGGATCATGCTGGCGATGGAGGGCGAGAAGTAGCTCTCACGTCGTGCCGCCGCTTTGACGGCTGAAACCAGTTCCGTCCCCGCTGACCGTTTCAACACACATCCGATGGCGCCCACCTTGACGATCTGCAGCACATACTGACGGTTTTCGTGCATGGTCAGGATAACCACCTGGATCGAGGGGAAGCGGCGCCTGATCTGCCGGGCGGCTTCGAGTCCGTTGAGATTGGGCATGGCAATGTCCATCACCACCACATTCGGACGCAGCTTCTCAACCATCTCCAGGGCCTGGCGACCGTCCTCAGCCTCTCCAGCAACGCGAATGCCGAGTTGGGCGTCCAGGACCATACGAAGCCCCTCTCGGAGCATTGCGTGATCGTCTACCAGCAGCACGGTGGTATCCATCAACATGTCGCAAGTCCTTCCGACGCGCGGTCCCTTTCCGCTTTATTCTTCAACGATACGACGACCGTGACGCGCGTGCCCTTGCCCGGCGCCGTATCGATCGCCACCGTCCCTGCCAGCAACGCCGCACGCTCGCGCATACCGTACATCCCCAGGCAACCCTTCCTGGTCGCGCCGGCCACCTGCTCCAGGTCAAACCCCTTTCCATTGTCCTCGACCACCAGGCGCGCGTACTCCTCGCGGAAAGTCAGTGTGACGTCTACATGGGAAGCCTCCGCGTGCTTACCACTATTTGTCAGCGCCTCCTGCGCGATCCGGAACAAAGCGATTTCCACTTCAGGAGAGAGGCGCCCCGTCGGCGGATCCTCAGCATCTACCCCGACTTCCACGCCAAACGTGCGCGTGTACTCTTCAGCGAACCATTGAACCGCGGCGATCAGCCCAACATCGTCGAGAATCGTCGGACGCAGGTCATGAGATAGCTCCCGCGTCTCCTCGAGCGTTCTGGTAGCGAGGGCCCTCAGCCGCGCGAACATGGCCAACAGAGCCGGGTTGTCTACTGGAAGCAGGGACTCGCACATGTCCAAATTGATCAGGAGGGTCGCGAGAGACTGAGCGGTCTCGTCGTGAAGCTCGCGCGCAATCCGTTTCCGTTCTTTCTCTTGCGCTTCCAGCACACGTGTCGTCAGCTGCTGACTGTAGCTCTGAATCTGTTGAGTACGCTCCGCCACCTTCGCCTCTAAATGAAATGTCAAGATTTCCAATCGATCACGGACCGACAATGCGTCTCGGTAAAGTCGCGCATTCTGTATGGCAAGCCCCGCGTGCTGGGAGAGCAGGACCAGAAGGTTCTCGTCCTCCTGGGAAAACTCCTCGGCTCCGATCTTGTCGGCCAGGTAGAGATCACCACCTACCGAGTCATTGAGTAGGATCGGCACGCCGAGCAAATTCTTCATACGTGGATGATTAGGCGGGAAACCGTGGGCGCGGCAATCGCGAGAAATATCGGGAATTCGGAGAGGTTTGCCATCTCGGATCAGGACGCCAAGAAGTCCATGGCCCTCAGGCAGGGGCCCAAGTGCGAATCGCTGCTCCGCAGTAATACCGGAAGTGATGAGCTGGGTAATGCGTCCGCTTTCGTCCGTCACGCCCAACGCGGCGTACCGTGCGCTCACGACATCGCGCGCCGCTTCGACAATGTTCTGCAACACCTGTGGAAGATCCAGGGCCCTCGAAATGGACGCGCTCGCCCTGTTGACGGCGTCGAGCTCGCGGTTACGGCGGCTCGTCGCGGCCAAGCTTTCGACGAGATCCCGTTGCTGACGCTCAATCGTCGAGAACACCCAGAAGGAAAAAGGCACGGCGCCCACGGCAAGCAGCCCAAAGATGATGACCAGCCTCAGGACCAGATCGCTGCCCACGGCGCGCTCGATCAGGACAAACGTCAGGATTTCGACGCCGAGGAGATATCCGAGTGGCGCCACGATCGTGATGGCACGCAGGCGCTGAACATCCATTTACAGATCCCTGGCCCGAATTGTACTTGACGGCGGCGTTGTCCCCCGCGCCCGATACTGCCTTCGGGTGGAGACGATGGGAGCGGTCCGCGGGAGGACACGAGGTGCCGGTCACCTCATTCAGTCTTGAATCGGTTGCACCGATCCTCGGCGCGCCGGGCCTTGCTCGCTAGCATGCTCCGCCCCAACTCTCGTCCCGACCACCACAATCCGATCAAAAGGAGCGGCGTTCCCTGACTGAGCTCGAGCAGGCTGGCATTGCGGACGGCATCGAACACCATCCCCATCCCCGCGATCCCAACCAAGCTCGTAAGCACCACCAGGGCATGCCCAAAGGCCGCGCGCCGGCTCATGCCTCGACTCCCGGGCGTGGTTGGTCACTGGCGGCGGGCCTTGACGCGGTCGTCCCCCTCTTCTGCTCCCGATAGTAGTCCTTCCAGATGAGACGATAGACACCAAGATACCGCGGCAGCCGGTTGAGCCCGGGGATCCACGGCAGGAACATCAGGATCAGCGTCAAGATCGTCACCGTGAAAATCGCTAATGCATCCGTGTTGGCCGCCCAGGCCGTCGTGTATGGGGGGATCTGGTACAGCATCGTGTACAGCCAGAGCCAGGCCTGACCCGGGTAGTTCCCGGTCTCGTTCATCACGCCCCACTGGCTGCCCAGCAGGTTGAAGTGTTGAGCCTTGTTCTGGATCGCGGTGTTCTGCATGAACAGCAGCGGGCGTGTGAAGTCGGTCTGATAGAAGTGGTTGTTCGTGACCAACAGTCCATCCATGGCGCCGCTTTGACCCAGGAGGAGGAGTGCCGTCACCATTGCCGGCACCGGACCACACCGGCACGACACCACCGAAATGGATGTGCCCTTGGCAGTCGCCTCACCCAGCGCCTTGTTGTACGCGTCCGTCCACGATGTCTGTTGGCTGCCTGATGCCGCGTTGAATCGTCTGAGCGCCGCCCCGACGGGTGGACTCGTTGCGGATCCTTCCGCCAGCGGACGCAGCACGAAGTCACGCGCCGTGTCCACGGGAATGCGAACTCCAAACCACTTCTGCAGGGAGATAGGGCCGACGCTCTGAACCGACCCTGTACCGTTGTTGTACGGTGGGCCGTATCCGGCGATGGGACTGTTCCCGTCGAGCGAATCCAGTGCGCTCTGTACGTAGATCAGCGGAGTATCGTGCGCGACGCTGCGCAGGGTCAGAGCGGGCTCGTCTGGGGACGACAGCACGGCGGCAAAGAGGACGACGAGGATTGTCACAACCGCAAGAGCTACCAGAAACTCTTTGACCAAGTCGTACGGCGCCTTCCTCACGCCCTGGTAGTAGGACACCTTTCGCGCCATCATCGGTTCGCCTCGTTGCCGCTCTCCGCCAGGGAATAGGGCTTGACCACCCCTCGTATGCGGACCAGCAGGAGATGTGTTCCCATCAGAAGCGCCACCAGGAGAGGCAGAATGACCACGTGGTAGCCGTACATCTGTCCAAAGTTCAGGACATTGAAAAATGCCCCCGCTCCGACGGAATCGATGGCGTCTTTGCCCTGCACGGCGATCCATTGCGAGTCGAAGTTCTGCTGCGAGATGTATCCCGTGAAAGCGGTAAGAATGGAGGCCACAAAGGTCACCATGCCGGCAACCCAGGTGAGGCCGCGTCCATCCCGCCACGCGCCCTGGAAGAACGTCGTCCAGAGGTGCAGCACCATGAAGAAGAAAAATGCCTGAACGGACCAGAAGTGCAGGCTGTTCATGAAATGGCCCACGTTGGAGAAGTGCCACCACTGTGGCCCAAAGGCCGAGAGGATGACTCCCGTCACAAACAACACCAAGAAGCTCGCCACGGTGGCGATGCCGAATAGATACACGTAGCTGTGCACGTAGGCCGGCTGCTCGTGCGGGAGCAGCTCGTCATACGGCAGGTCTTCACTGAGGCGCCGTTGCAGCCGCTGCGTCAGACTCACTACTTATTCCTGGCACTGGGGAACGGCAGGACGACCGCCAGGATGAACACCAGGATCATCAATAGGATGACAATGAGATTCGCCACTGATATGAGAATGAATCCTACATGGAAGTAGTGCGCGGGACCGTTCATGCGGTTAACCTCTTTCGTCTCCTCGATGACACGCATGTTCGCTCTTGCTCAATAGCCGCCTTTCAGCGTTCCTTCTCACACTGTAAGTCGCAATTCGAATTCCGTACATCGGCTCGGGAACCGATATTTGTGCCGCCAGGAACCGATATACCCTGCTGCCGGAAAATCATGCCGGCTCCAAGGAAACCAATGCCGCTGACCACCTGGGCGGCTATGCGTGTCGGGTCGATGCGCACGCCGGTGATCTTGATGACATCGGGGAAAGAGTAGGCGGAAACCAGCATGAACACTGTAGACCCGAGGCAGACCAGCGCATGCGTGCGCATTCCGGCGAAGTGACCGCCCCGCTCGCGCTCTGCACCGATCATCGCCCCGAAGGCCAACGCGAGCCCCATGCGCAAAACCGCTTCCGCCTCGGATATGTGGAGCACTCGCATCCCCCCTCAGAACAGCCGTCCGCCCTAACGCCTAACGCCTTCATGGTAGAGGTACGCCTACACTACCTCGGCGACGCGCAGACCGGCAATCTCATCGGGCCCCAGTCCAACCAGCTCACGTAGCACGTCATCCGTGTGCTCTCCGAGCAGCGGCGGATGCGAGCGAACGCTGGGAGGGGTTTCTGACAGCAGGACGGGACTACCCACGACTTTGATGGACCCGGCGGTGGGATGGTTCAGCGCGGCCACCATATTGCGGTGGAGCACCTGCGGATGACGAAAAACTCGATCCAGGCTGTTGATCGGGCCACAAGGAATCCCGGCGGCTCCCATCTCACCGAGCCAGTTATCCGCATCGCGCCTGGACAAGACGTCCTCCAGCAGCGGGATCAGCTCCTCACGGTTGACGACACGATCGGGGTTGGTCAAGAACCGACGGTCCGTAGCGAGATGATCGACTTCGAGCACCTGACACAGGGCCTGAAACTGGCGGTCGTTGCCGGCCGCCACGTTGATCCACATATCCCGCACTCTAAATGCTTGGTAGGGCACAATGCTGGGATGGGCGTTGCCGTATCGTTTCGGCTGCTCGCCGGAGATCAGGTAGCTGCTGCCCACATTTGCCAGCCAGGCCACCGCTGACGAGAGGAGAGACACGTCGATTTTCTGGCCGATGCCATTACGTGTCTTCGCAAGGAGCGCGGCCAGGATCGCGCCATGGGCGAAAAGACCGGCGGTGACGTCGACGATGGCCACCCCGACCTTCATGGGTTCGCCGTCCGGCTCGCCCGTGATGCTCATGATGCCGGCCTCGCCCTGAGCTATAAAGTCGTAGCCGGGACGGCCGGCGTATGGTCCGTCAGAACCGTATCCGGTGATTGAGCACCACACGAGGCCGGGATTATCGGCGGACAGCTCGTCGTAGCCAATTCCGAGGTGATTGAGAGCGCCTGCCTTGAAATTCTCGACGACGACATCGCTCCGGCATACGAGGGATCTCAGGATCTCCTTGCCTCTTGGATCACGGATGTTGAGCGTCAGGCTCTTTTTATTGCGGTTGACTGCCAGGTAGTAGGCGCTCTGGCCGCCGGCCCAGGGAGGCCCCCAGCGGCGGGTCTCATCGCCGATGCCCGGCTGCTCGATCTTGATGACTTCGGCGCCCATGTCGCCCAGCATCATCGTGCAGTACGGCCCAGCGAGGACGCGCGACAGGTCCAGCACGCGCAATCCCTCGAGCGCCCCAACCATGAGTCCTCCCACGCCCGTTGTCGGCCAAACATAGATCAAGGGTTCCGGCGGATGGCGTCCGCCTATTCTTCTACTATCAGCTCAGTGACCAGGGTTCGTGCAGCCAACACGACACCCTCCAGGCGTTGCAGCCTTTCCCGCAGCTCGGACGGCTTGGCCCCAGGGCGACTCAGGACCTCTTCGACGGTGGCTCTGAAAGTCGGCACCCGGAGCGTCAATCGGCCGGCGGCTGCAACTGCTCCCTTCTCATTGATGAGATAGCGCTCGTTGAGGGCGAAGAGCACCTGCGCCAGGCAGCAGGCCGCGCGGAACAGGCACCCGGACACATAGCAGACATCGCCGCGATCTGCCGAGGACTGGCCGATTTCGAGTGCAAAGCCGGATTCCCCGGAGGAATCTGTCTACGATCGCGCGTTTGAGGGCCGCGGGATACGGTCCCCATCCCCCGAACTCGGTCACTGCGTCCCCGCTGTGCCGGTCGTCCACGCGAGCGGCTATTTCCCGGAGCGCCGCGACCGAGGGCGGGTGCTCGGGATGGTAGTAGATGCCAAGATCGAGGTCGGAGTCCGCGTGCGCCTCGCCCCGGGCTTGAGAGCCGCCGAGCACGACCGCAGCCACGCCGTTGACGGACGCCAGGAGGGTTGCCACCCTCTGCGCCGGCTCCAACGGTGGGTTGTCCGCCTTCGGAGTGACCATACAGGGATGGTAGCAGGGGATCTTCTCGGGCGAGGTCGAAGTGACCACCACCGGCTGGCCACACCACTGTCACCGCTTGTCACCCTTGTGTCACCGGTTTTTGGCGTCGAGACGCCGTTTCGAGGATCGGGTGACAAGAGTGACTAGGGTGACGCATCTTTGCGTACTTCCTACATGGAGGCGATAACGGTGCACCCGGTCAACAGTCGGGGTGAGACGATCCTTTGCCCGACCGGCATGCGTGCCCTTCACTAGACTGTAGGCCGTGTGGACTCTCTCCTGCTCTCCGGTAGTATCTCTCCCCTCCGTGACATTCATGGCCCCTCTGCATGCGACGCCATGATAGAACGGCCTGCGCGCCGTGGCTACCTTGTCCGTGGCCGTTGATCACGAGGTTGTCCTCGGGGACAAGGACCTACGAAGGGGAAAGATACTACTGCCAAGCCGGAGAGGGACCACACGGCCTACATCTGCGTCGGGTGACAACGCCCCCTGGCCGAAACGCAATGCGCGCGACGCTGTGACAAAACGGCATCTACATGTTCAGGGACGGCCAAAGAGTGGCCAGTCGGCCTACATCTGTCCTTTGGAAGTACGCAAAAACGTGTCACCCTTCTCATGTGTCACCAAATGGCCGCCAGACGCCAAAAGACGGTGACGCAAGGGTGACGGATGGTGACAAAAACGTGACAGCAGATTCTCGACTCACGTAACCACGCGGACCCCGTCGACGCAAGGACATGTCCCAGGTCGCGGGGGACCCGAAAAATAACGTACCGTGAGCTATGCCGAAGCTTGAGAGACTGGAGTGGCTTGCGCCTCTGAGCGAGGGACGAGGGGTCACGCTCTCAGACGATCCCGCAGCCGACCTGCTGCTGGCCGAGGACCCCAACGCGCTGATTCTGGGCGTCTTGTTTGACAGCCAGTTTCTGACTCGCAAAGCATTCAGCGCTCCACTCAAGCTGAAGGAGCGCATGGGAAACCTGAACATGTTCGTGCTCGCGGAGGAGGACACGACGCAGTTGGTCGACGTGTTCTCGCAGAAACCTGCCCTGCACCGCTTTCCCCGCAAATTCGCCGGGCTGACACAGCAGCTTGCTCTCGCGATCGTCGTCCACTACGACGGCGATTCGAGCCGGATGTGGACCGATGCCTCCGGTGTGGAAGACCTTGGCTCGCGCATTCTCGCCTTGCCCGCGTTCGGGGTAGAGAAGACCAACTGGTCCGTCGGCATGCTGGGCAAGCTCGGTCTGCTTCTATACGGCGGATGGGAGGAGTATCGGGTGGCAGAGCCCAAACGCTCTACCCGCAAGGCTCCAGCGTAGGGTGGATGGGCAGCAGCATTCCGGCCGGCCGGTACGCTGCTTCGATGGCGACGAGCTGCTCAGGTCGTACCACGACCAAGAGTGGGGACGCCCCATCACGGACGAACGCGGACTGTACGAGCGTCTCTGTCTGGAAGCATTTCAGTCCGGCATCTCGTGGCAGGTGGTGCTGCGCAAGCGCGATGCTCTCCGCGCCGCCTTTGAGAACTTCGAGCCGGACAGAGTCGCGGCGTTCGATCAGAGAATGACGGAGCTGCTTCTCTCGAACCTCGACCTGATCCGCAATCGAGCCAAAATCGGCGCGGTGATCTCCAATGCCAGAGCGACACTCGCCTTGCGCACGTCGACGACTCCTCTACCAGTCCTTATATGGTCGTTCCGTCAGCCGGTAAGCTCGGCTCCGCGGAGCCGAATAGATGTGCCCTCCACCACCGATGCGTCCCGCGCCCTGGCGACGACGTTGAAAGCCCACGGATTCCGCTTCATCGGCCCCACGACCGTCTACGCACTGATGCAGGCCGTTGGCCTGGTCAACGACCACCTCGCGGCTTGCATCGTCAGGGAAGAGGTCGAGGCTGAGCACGCGGCAATGACGTCGATGTAGGGGAGATTTCACCGGAGAAAAGACGATGGCCCGCACGAAGTGTGCGGGCCATCGAGGAGCGGAGGAGAAGAGTTGTCGCTTACGTGCCTAGTATCTGTCACAACGTGAGTGCCGACAATACTGCTTTCCGCCCGTCTTTACGCAGATCCTCTCCTCCCAAGGGAGTACATTGAGACAGTGCTTTTGTGGAGGCGCAAAGCTTCAGCATCGCGTAGGCGACATAGTTCGGCCCCGCGCGGCCGTGCGTGTCGCGGGAGAGAGTTCCGCCCCTCCATAAGGAAAATTTGATGCGAGTCGGACATGCCTAACTTCATCACTCGCGGGTTTCGTGGCCGGCGTCGCGAGTCCGACGAGACAGGACGGATTCCACCCGGCCAGTATCTGGTGGACGACTTCCCAGTGCTCACCGCCGGTCCGACGCCCCACACGCCTCCGGAACGGTGGAGCTTCACCGTCGAGGGAAAGATCAAGACGCCTCGCAGCTGGAGCTGGCGCGAGTTCACGGCGCTACCGGCAGAGACGATCACCAGGGACATCCATTGCGTGACGCGCTGGTCCAAGCTGGATACGCATTGGCGCGGCGTATCGGTCGATACCCTCCTCAAGGACGTCGAGACGGCGGCGGAGTATGTGCTGGCATTTTGTGACGGCGGCTACACAACCAACCTGGCACTCGGTGACGTGACCGGTGGCAAGGCGTGGGTGATGTATTCCTATGACGACGGCCCGCTACCTGTCGAGCACGGTGGCCCGGCGCGGCTTCTGGTTCCGCACCTGTATTTATGGAAGAGCGCCAAGTGGGTCCG
>QHBP01000216.1 GCA_003244175.1 Chloroflexota bacterium
GCCTGGCGTGGGTCAAACCGCCGGTCGCGCTGCCGATCGTCCTCCTCATCGTGCTCTTTCACGCACCGGCCAGGAAACCGATGGTCGCCGGCTTCGCCACCGCGACAGCATCGCTCCTGGGCCTGACCCTCGTGACCACGGGCTGGCGCAGCCTGGCGTTCTGGGTCACGGGCCTGCTGAGCTACTCGCACGACATCACCATTCAGCATGAAATGCCGTCGATCTCGGGGTTGTACGTGATGTGGGCACCGCCCGCACTACGCCTGACACTGATGGCGTGCCAGCTGGGAGGAGCAGCCGCGCTGACGGCCGTCTGGTGGTGGAGGCGCCGGAACCAGACGAAGGTGGCGGCGATCTCTGTCGCCTGGCTCTGGTTCGTGTGGTTTCTTGCGAGTCCGTACGTCCATTTCGGGGACGAAGTCTTGCTTGCCGTACCGCTCCTCGCGCTGCTCGGTCGGGAGGCCGACCGGATCACACATCGTCTACCGGTGTTCGCGCTCTACATGGTGTTCTTCTCACCGCTGCTCATCATCTGGACACCGCACAATCTGCAACTGCTCGGGCTGATGCTGGCGCCAGCAGGGATCGCCGCCTACCTCGCCGCGCGAAGTCCTCGCTACCGACTGGAGAGTGCCGCGGACGGGCCGGGTACCGCGTCCACGGCCTAGCCCGATGCAGATCGCGGATGCATTCAAACCGGCTTGTGCGCCGCCAGAATCCGCACGCATTCCACCGGCTCCAGACTCGGCATCCGCCATCACTTCGCGGGCCGTCCAGCCCCTGATATTGCGTTTGACGATTGGGCAAGTGGCGCCGGCCATGAACCGGCTGGGCTGGGTCCTGTTCGGGGTGATGCTCGTCATCGGTTTCGGCCAGTGCTTTATGCAGGTCACCCCACAGGACGAGGGAGAACTGCTCGTCTACCCGTGGCTGATCGCGCACGGGAGCATGCCGTATCGCGATATCTGGATGATGTATCCGCCCTCTACGTACTTGATCCTTGCCGCCCTCTTCAAAGCCGGCATTCCCGGCCTGGTGGCCGAACGGGCATTCAGCCTGGCTATCCGGGTGCTCTACGTCCTGCTCGTTAACCGAACCCTCACAGGGCGCTGGTCGCGCTTCTCGTGGTTGGGCGTGCCGATCACCTCGAGCCTCCTCTTCTATGAGGTGAACGCGGACATGAGGGCGTATCCATGGACCGTCGGCCTGCCCCTGGTTTTGCTTGGGCTAGTGTCCGCCAGGAAGCACCCCTACCCCTCGGCGGCACTCTTTTTCTGCGCCGGCACCTTCCGATATGAATTTGCCCTGGCCGGCTGCGTCGCGCTCGCCGCCCAGGCCGCGCTCCATCTACCGGACC
Source organism: Chloroflexota bacterium (assembly GCA_003244175.1). GTDB lineage: Bacteria > Chloroflexota > UBA5177 > UBA5177 > UBA5177 > QHBP01. The sequence continues at coordinate 1,358 of QHBP01000216.1, forward strand.
GGCAACGATTCCGGCGCGAGTCGGAAGCAGCAGCCACGCTGGCACTGGGAACTATAGCCTTCTGCCTGACGCTGATTGTGGTGAGCGGCGGCGATGCGCTGCACCAGACCATTTTCGAGCCCCTCCTCATTAGCCCCGGACGGCGTCTTCCGCTCCTCCCTCCGCACTTCGGTTGGTGGGGCCTCCCGCTCGAGCTCGCGGTGCTGGCCGGTCCGCCGGCGATGGTTGTGGCCGGACTCGTGTTACGGCGCCCGTACCTGGTGGGTACCAACCTCGCTGCGCTCGTGCTCGTGCAGCACTTCCTGCAGCGTGCAGATTGGATCTACCTCCTCTGCGTGGGCGCCATCGTGGTGCCCTGGATGCTCGTTAGTCTGGCTGACCTCCTGCGCAGGCCCGAAGGAGTACGGCTGTCGCCCTCCATACTTGGCCCGGAACGCACCCTGCACGGGATGGGTGCGATGGTGGTGCGAGGTGTGTTGGGCTACATCGCCATAGCGATTGCCGGCTGGTATCTCTTGCTGGCGCTCGTGCTCGCCGTGTACGTCTCTCCGCTCTCCCCGCTGGCCTCCGCCTCGGTCCTGCATGACCCATCGCTCTTGGTGCAATCCGGCGGGAACGCAATCATCGTGCGCGATCTCTCCGAAGCCGTGGACGTCCGGGCGGTCGTCCACTACATACAGGTGCACCGCCGCCCGGATCAGCGCGTCTTCGTCGCCCCGCGCGCCCTTCGGTATGCCATCTGGAACGATACCGCGCTGTACTACGTGCTCGGCCTGCGGCCGGCGAGCAAGTACCTGGAAATGAACCCGGGGGTGGAGACACGCGTGTCAGTGCAGCGAGAGATTATCAGAGACCTGCACTCCTGTACCTGGATCGTGTTGTCGCGTGCCGGCTATTGGTACGAGCCGAATACTAGTCACGTTCCCGGGAGCCCGCTGCTCCAGCGGTTCATTCGCGGCCACTATAGACGCGTGTTCAACGACTCCTCCTACCAGATATTCAAGGTACAGACCAGCCTGGTCTAGGGCCTGTTTTCAAAGAGCGGTAGCTCTCGACAGCAGTTGAGGAGCGGGACAGTCAGCAAATGTCCATGAACCGCCACGGGGTCGTCGTGCCACGATCGCACCGGAGGCCGAGGACTACTCGCTTGTCGCCGCCACACGAACGGCTGGACTGCGTATCGGACATCCCTGGATGCCGAGGTCCCGTCCTCTGTGAATCGCCAGGCCGATCTGCTCCAGGTCACCTCGCCGGACGTTATACCAGAGCATCCATCCGTTTCCGGTGGGCAACGCGAAGGGCTTATAGACAGCGTCGTAATCCCAGGCCCGAGAATCTCGAGACGGCGTGATGACCGGGTTGCCGGCGTAGCGCCGCCACCCGGAAACGCCATCGGGAGAGCGAGCCATCCCGATCTCGGCGCTTCGTGTGTTGTAGAAGCCGATGTAGAACATAAGGTACTGCCTGTTGTATGGGATCACCTGGCATCCGGTCACCTTATCCCGGTCCCAGGAATCTCCCCCGCTCCCAACGAAAGTGGGATTGCTCACCAGCTTGGTCCAGCGAAGGCCGTCACGGCTGGTGGCGTATCCGGTGGCGTCGGGCTCATCCTGATCGCCGGCCGAGTACCACATCCTGAACAGCTCGCTGCTCGCGTCCCACAAGACGTGGGGAGACATGACGGACGCCTTTTCCCACGGATGATCGGCTTTGAGGACGGGGTGTGCTGTCGTCCGCGTCCAAATCCGTCCATCCTCGCTCACGGCGTGGCCAATCCCGGAGCTGCCGGAGGTCTGACCCGTGTACCACATGTGGAAACCGTCGGGCCGGCGAACAACAACCGTCCGGTTGACCCGGTCTTCCCACCCCGTCGCCGAGTTGGGCGGAAGGACAAGGATTGGAGCGCTCCAATGCGTGCCGTCGGGACTCTCGGTCAACCCAATGGCGCCACGCGACCACCACGAGAACCACATTCTGAGCAACGCCCCCTCGCGCAAGACGCAGACGTCGAAGCAGGGTTCGAGATCACGGCCGAAGACGGGGTTGCCGTGGTACTTTTTCCATCCGCTGCTGGTCTCCAGGCGGTATGGGGGGTATGTCCGACCTGGGCCCCGAGTCAGGAGGCGCCAGGCCGCGGCGGCGGAAGCCCCCAGAAGCGCCGCCACTGAGACGGCTGCATAGGCTCCGACTCGCAAGAAGCCGGCGCGGGCAATGGACTCGGAGTTCATTGTGGCGCGGTACCTCCGCACGGAAGAACGGCTCGCGAGCTGCACCTCTCCACTGCGAGTCACTATACACTGGCCACTTTTCCTCGGAGTCTCTCTCATGCCGTGTCGCGCGCATGATTACGCAGGAGGCGTTCGCGATTCCCGACGAGCGTCAGGGTGGATGCAAGCGGCAAGATGTGCCCGTCTCCCACTCCGACGTGCCGCTCTCCACACGACTCCTCACCGGCCGCACCTCGCTCGTCGTGCAAGTGCTTGGTTGGCTGGTTCTCGCCGCAATGTTTTGCGTGGTGATGGGTCTCTGCTGGTTGCCGGTTGTGCCGCAGGACGAAGATGAGCTGCTCGTCTATCCATGAATGATCGCCCACGGCAGCATGCCGTATCGGGACATCTGGATGATGTACCCGCCGTCGACGTACGTCTTTCTGGCAGTGCTTGTGAAAGCGGGGAGTGCCGGGACTGGTCGCCGAGCGCGGTATGAGCAGAGACAGAGCCACAGATCCCTACGGAGGCACCGCGGAAGCGCGAGTTCGGCCGAGACAGGGACGCAACGGTGCACACGCGCGACGGGCTATAGTGACTCTCCATCCGCGCCACGTGCCGCGTCCTCCCGGGACCTCACGACGCCTTCCCTTCCCGCACTTCCCGGCAGAAGGCCTCCACGGCGGGAGGGGGAGTGTGATTGTCCCGCGTAATAATGTTCCAGGCGCGGACGATCGGGAAGCCGGCCACATCCAGCACGATGAGTTCACCCACCGACAGCTCCAACGAGATGGCACCCCGCGATATGACCGCTATTCCCAGCCCGGCTTTGACGACCTGCTTGATCGCCCCGTTCCGGCTCAGATCCATCGCCGGCCGCAGCTCAAGACCCCGTTCACGAAAGAGATGCTCCAGGGCGGCGCGCGTGCCGGATCCGGTCTCGCGAACGAGGATGTGCTCCTTTTCCAGATCCTCGACCGCGACATGACTCCGGCCGGCGAATCCATGATCAGGGGCCGCTATGACTACCAGCTCGTCGTCCATGAACGGCTCCATCTTCAGTCCCTCCTGCAGATGCGTCCCAGCCACCGCGACGTCCGCCTCTCCCGAAAATAAGCGCTCGCTGGTGCGCTCCCAGTTAGCCACCTCCAGACTGACCGCGACCTCCGGATGCCGTTGATGGTACGCACCCAGCAGAGCGGGAACCAGATAGATTCCCACGGTCGTCGTGGCAACAACGCGGAGACGCCCATCCCGCACCTCCCGTAGATCCGCCATGGCTGTCGAGGCCTCCGCCGACATGCGGAGAATACGTGTTGCGCGCACGTTCAGCTCGGACCCGGCGTCCGTTAGCTGGATGTGCTTGCCCGCGTGAACGAACAGACGCAGACCGATGGCCCGCTCGAGTGACTTCACCTGCATGGAGACGGCCGGCTGGCTCAGGAACAGCTCCTGCGCCGCCTGGGAAAAGCTTCCCAGCCGCGCCACTGCCGCGAAGACCTCGATCTGCCTCAACGTGAAGTTCATCAAGAGTCCTTATAGATGCATCAAGGACTGATAATGGACATTATAGCTGTGAGGGCCGTAGGATAAGCAACATGGAAGATGGTCCGCACACGAGGTCCTGAGGTGCAAGGAGGACGGGGTGGAACGAGAGCTTAAGTCCGGCCACATGGTGCGACTCGCGGATCCTGGTCCGCGTTGGAAAGGGGTCCATAGGCCGTATTCGCAAGAGGATGTTCATCGGCTGAGTGGTTCCGTATCCATCGAATACACGCTTGCCCGACTGGGGGCGGAGCGCCTGTGGGACCTCCTACAGCTCGAGACGTTCGTGCCGGCCCTCGGCGCGTCGACGGGAAACCAGGCCGTTCAGCAGGTCAAGGCCGGTCTGAAGGCCATCTACGTGAGTGGATGGCAGGTAGCCGCCGACGCCAACTCCGCGGGACAGATGTACCCGGACCAGAGCCTGTATCCGGCCAACAGCGTGCCGCAGGTGGTGCGCGCGATCAATCAGGCGCTGCAGCGAGCCGACCAGGTGGATCACGTCGAGGGGAGAAACGGCACGCATTGGTTCGCTCCGATTGTCGCCGATGCTGAGGCCGGATTCGGCGGGCCTCTCAACGTTTTCGAGCTGATGAAGGCCATGATTGGCGCCGGCGCCGCCGGCGTCCATCTCGAGGATCAGCTCGCATCCGAGAAGAAGTGCGGCCATATGGGCGGCAAGGTTCTGGTTCCCACGGCGACGGCGGGGCGCAACCTGATCGCCGCACGCCTGGCGGCGGATGTGTGCGGCGTACCGACCATTCTGATAGCTCGCACCGACGCCAATGGCGCGAAGCTTGTCACCAGTGACGTGGACCCTGCCGACCATCCGTTCCTCACGGGCGAGCGTACGGTCGAAGGGTTCTTCCACAGCAGCGGCGGCCTGGATGCCTCCATTGCGCGCGGACTCGCCTACGCTCCATATTCCGATCTCATCTGGTGTGAGACGGCTCAGCCCAACCTCGACGAGGCGGGTCGTTTCGCCGCCGAAATTCATGCGCAATTCCCGGGGAAGCTGCTCGCATACAACTGCTCCCCATCGTTCAACTGGGCCAAGAAGCTCGATCACGGGGCAATCGCGTCCTTTCAAAGAGATTTGGCACAGATGGGCTACAAGTTTCAATTCATCACGCTTGCGGGGTTCCATACTTTGAACCACAGCATGTTCAGCCTTGCCCATGCCTACCGTGATCGGGGCATGGCCGCGTATTCAGAGTTCCAGCAGCAGGAGTTCGCGTCGGAACCGCTCGGATACACCGCCGCGAAGCACCAGCACGAAGTAGGAGCAGGGTATTTCGACGAGGTCACACACGTGATCTCGGGCGGTACCGCATCGACCACCGCTCTCCACGGCTCGACCGAGGAAGAGCAGTTCGAGCAGACAAAGCTAGCCTGAGACGGTCTGGCCGACGCGCTCCTGGTGACGCTGGAGGACGAACCGTAACCTCGATACTCAAAGACCTGGTGCCTAACGAGAGGGTTCTGGAGCACGAGCTGGAGCAGCCGGCTTTCCGTGATCTGTGGGAACGAACGGCGCTCGCCCGAGCCATCGCGTTAAGTGTCACTCCTCCATCGCGAAAGTCAAGCTTCCCTGCCGCTGACATTAGTACTCGAAAAGGCGGTGTGGTGCAGGAGGGCGAAATGAGCAATGGGAGTAAGGTGCTGGCCGCTGCGAGCTAGTCGTAGAACGTAAAGAGCTAACTGTCGTAGAGAACGGTAGGTTCCTGATACGAGCGCGGCTGCAGGGTAGCAAGATGTGTCTCCAGAGCCAGATTTGCCTCGTCCAGGTTTCTCTCGCTCGACAGCAGGTTGAGCGGCACGTTGACGCGCAAAGCGCGGCCTCCGGTGACAACGTGGCGGGTGATCCCGGCCGGGATCAGCACTTCCTCCATCGCCATGGACAGTACCTGCGAACGGGAGAACGGTGGAAAAGCGATCAAGCATCTGTCGCCGCCTAGTTGGGCGGGCGCGGTTGCCGCTCTCTCTTCAACCTCGTCGAGTTGGCAGTCCTCGCGAACCATGCCATCCTCATAGAGGTCGACGAGCCGGCGGAGCTGCTCGGGGCGCGGCGTGCAGTGCATCGCGGTGCGCCTCAGAGCAAAGCGTTGCCGATGGTCTAACAGGACGGCGAGCGTAGCAGGCTCCCGTAGCGCGTCAGACGCTTCCAACGGGTGCAGCGCCGTGATGTCGATGTCCGGGATCGTGTGTGCTTCCCGCACAACCTCAACCAGAGGTCTGCCGGCCGCGTGGCACCAGGTCCGAAGCTCAACTGCGTGAGCATCCGCGTAGTCGAGTATCTGCACCAGCGCCCAGCGGAGACCTATTGCCGCCAGAGCGCGCCTGCGATTCGTACCGTCAAGCAGCACGTAGCCGTCGATGTCCGGGACCGACCCAACCATCAGCGGATCACGCAACACTCCGTCAGATCGGAGTCGCGCCTCAATTCGCCGCTCGCGTCCGGGGTCGGCGACTTCGTGGGGACGGACGGCCTCCGAGTCCACGATCCGGAGTCGGACTCGCTTCGGTGGAGTCAACACTTCTCGAAGCGTTCCACGTCGAGGACGAAGACCGTGGCGCCGCCGACTTCGACCTCGACGGGGAACGGCATGTATACCTCACCGGGCTCGACGACGGGAGGCAGAGGACGGACTTGCTCGGTCCGCGCCCTGCACCGGGCGCGCACTATCTCGATCACCCGATCAACATCGGTCTCCGGTACGCCGGCCAGGACCGTCGAGTTCTGCCTGCGCAGAAACCCCCCGGCACTCTTGAGATGCGTCACGCCATAGCCGGCGTGCGACAGGGCTTTGGTGAGATCGGTCGCATCGTCAGCGTGCACGATGGCCACGATCAGCTTCATATCGTGTGCATCACCCTTGCCAGGGCCGGCTCGACCGCCTTTAGGATGGCTGAGTGTACAGCATCGATGGGCGCATCTCCACGCACCCGCACCCATCGCTCGGGCTGGGCGGCTATTAACCGCTCGTACCCGAAGCGGACGCGTGCATGGAAGCTTGCAGTTTCCTTGTCCAGCTTGTTCGATTGCAGCCTGGCAGCCATGCGGGCGCGGCTTACCTCCTCCGACACGTCCACGTATAAAGTCAGATCGGGGGTGAGACCGCCGGTGGCCATGCGCGCGAGAGCGCGCATATCGTCGACATCCAGACCCTGACCGTATGCCTGGTACGCGAGCGTTGAATCGGCGTACCGGTCGGCGATGACGACGTCACCCTGGGCGAGAGCGGGACGTATGACCTCCTCCACCACCTGAGCGCGCGACGCGGCGAGAAGCAGCGCCATCGCCATCCGCCCTGGAGGCCCTTCTTCCGTGAACAGCAACGTTCGCACCTGTTCCCCCAGCGGCGTACCTCCGGGTTCACAGATGCCGGTGACAATATAGCCCCGTGCTCGAAGAGCGCGTGACAGCAGATAGGCCTGTGTGGATTTACCGCTGCCGTCCGGTCCCTCGAGGCTGATGAATAGGGACCCCTTCACAAAGCCTCTTCATACTCCCTGGGAAAAAACTTGACTCGCCGGTTTGGTTCCTTGCCCCTGCTGCGCGAGCCTACGTTGTACCGCTCCGCCAGCTGATGTTGGAGACGACGCACATGCGCGTTCTGTGGGGTCAGCTCCATAGTGCGTTCCCGCTCCAGCACCTCACCGATCGCCTGCTCCGCCTCTTCCAACGCAACCGTTGTGGAGCCGCGTTCCGGACTGGCGGGGCTGAACATCGTGGCCAGAGCGCCTTCCATCTGCGCCACGGTATTGTTCTTCAGTACATACACGGGGACGCCGGACGACTCCGCATCACGTACGGCTTCGGGCTTGCGGCGGTAGTAATTCTTCAACGTGAGAACGAGATCGGCCTCCTCTACTCGGTTGGTGACGGTCACGGGAGCGTGGAGTGCGCGGACTGCCTGCTCGAGCCGATTGCGGCTGATTCCAAAGGGAAAGACCTGCAGAGCTTGATGCCCTTCCACCTGGCTTCGTGTCGAGCGCGATCCGTTCAAAGATGATCGAGCGGACCCCGGCCGCTCGATCGGAGCTTCCTCGACACGCACGGTCCCCTCATTGTCCCGCGTGCGGATTTCACCGGCGATCGGGTAGTTTCGAAGCACGCTGTCTACCGTCTCGGCGACGTCACTGTGGATGACAACGTGGTTCCAATTCTGAATCTCTACGACCACATCGAAGGTGGGAGGCGCCTTGCGCTCGAGAACGGTCTTCTGCGTGCCGCGGCGGCGCGCCTCCTCGTCGCCCAGGGTCACCGCTTGTATACCGCCGATGAGGTCGCTTAACGTGGGATTCTGCATCAAGTTCTCGAGCTCGTTGCCGTGGGCCGTGCCCACTAGCTGCACACCGCGCTCGGCGATGGTCCGAGCCGCCGCGGCCTCGAGTTCGGTGCCGATTTCGTCGATGACAATGACCTGCGGCATATGATTCTCAACCGCCTCGATCATCACGGCGTGCTG
>QHBP01000214.1:0-9065 GCA_003244175.1 Chloroflexota bacterium
AGACGGCGGAGAGCATCGTGGCGTGGGCGGCTCACCCCGCGAATCGCCGCTTCGCGGATCGGTTGCGGGACGCCGGCCTCACCTGGCAGCACAAGCCAGCGGATCGCCCGTCGGGTCCACTCGCAGGGGTCACCATGCTGATTACGGGCTCTCTCGGCGAGATGCGTCGTCTTGAGGCAGAGTCTCGCCTTCGATCTCTCGGTGTGAAGATTGCGTCGCGTATGAGCAAGAGCGTGGATCACCTGATCGTGGGCGCGGATCCCGGTTCCAAGCTCGATAGGGCCAGAAAGCTGGGTACGCCAATCCATGATGAAACATGGCTATTGGACGTGCTCGAGCACGAACGTATTCCAGAACCGGCTTAACGAAACAGGTCGCGCTGCCGTGGGCGCTGGATGTCCTTCGCCCTTCCAACGCCGCGGGGGAGCTGGGCTCCCCGGACGATGACGACCGGCACGCCTTCAGACGCGGGGCCCATCAGCAAAGATGCCGCCGCCGCCACCTCGTCGGCGATCCCCAGAATCGTATGCTCCAGCGTATAGCCGGTCAAGTCCGTATCACCTCGGCGGTCCCACGTGGCCAGCATGCCGGCGACGCCGATCGCCACCCCCACGGTCCCATCTCGCCACGCCCGCCCGTGGCTGTCGTTCACCACGACGGGAATCTCCATTCCCGTCAGTCTGCGAAAGTCGTTCATAAGTGACGTCGCCGAGGCGTCCGGGTCCAGGGGTAGCAGAGCCACCTGCTCGCCCGGTCCCTCCTGCTGCACGTTCGAGCGATCTATCCCCGCATTGGCGCATACGAATCCCCGGTTGTCCTCCACGATCAGTACCCCGGGTGCCGCCCGAATGACCTCACGGCTCTCCCGAAGAATCAGCTCCACAAGACGCGGGTCCTTGCCGGTCTCCGCGGCAAGCTCGCGCGCGCGCGCCGACGGCACGATGTCGTCGACAGTTACGATGCGCCCTTCCGCCTTGGACACGATCTTTTGTGCAACGATCACGATGTCGGCCTGCTGCAAGCTCTCACCTACGGTCCTCAGGGCGTCGAGGATCAGGTCGGCGAGTGACGCGCCACGCTCGATCAGCGGTAGGGCGCGAACCGGGAGCAGCTGTATCAACTAGGGCTGACTGGCGATTTTGAGCGAGTCGGGTGCGAAGATCGATCGCCACAGATCCTCGCCCACCGGCTCGAAGATCAGCCGCGGGAAACGAGCGCGGAAGATAGTGTCCCCGATGCCTCGGCTGAAACGCAAAATCACATGCGGGTCGTGTGGATTGAGCTTCATGAGGCGGGCCGTGTCCGCCGAGGCCGGAGTGTCGGGATCGTACGTACGGTTGTCCGCCAGTGTCATGCCGATGTCGAACTGTTCAGAGGGTCCAAGAATCCCGGCGATCTCACGCGCGACCAGTTTGATGTTGTCCTCCGACCAGTGGCCGGCTTCCACGAAAATACGGAGCATCGCCAGCACTGGTAGGCCGGGAACCGCGTTCATATAGTCCGGACCGGTGGTGAACGGAATGGGGCAGCGGCGTCCTGCATACGCGAGCTTGTGTGAGAGATCGTAGGCTTCCATCTGAGGTAGAGACCTTATTACGTGCCGACGCGCGGGGCCTTGACGCTCACCTTTTCCCCAAACTTTGACAGCGTCTGTGTCTGTGTCAGGTTGACATTGTTCTTCGGGTCGACGACGGCGTTGACCGTAAACACGTAGGGAAGGAAGCTCTTCTGTGAGATAAGGAAGTCGAGCTGTGCCGTCGAATTGTCGCTAAAGATCTCGGTAGCGCGAATGTGCCACACACTTGCCCCGTGAGACGTGTCCGGCCCCAAATTTTGCAGGTCCTTGATCTGCGTACTCCCACCGGAGTTGGAGCCGCTTCCCGCCGCGTTCGGGCAGACTAGTGGCTGCTGATTGGCGATGGGCAGCCCATAGACCTTCGCCTGAGCCGTCTTCAGATGGAGCCACTTGCTCTTGGTCACTTTGCCCTTGATATAGACCTTGGTCTTGACGACGACCACAGCGAGACTGACTCGGCGCACCTGGCTGCTCTGCTCGTTGGTGTCGGACGCAGTGATATGTCCCTTGAAGGATGGGCCGGTGCAGGTTGCATCGCCATTCAAGGAGACATGCACCCTTTCGACCCCCTTCTGCTCGATGTCGGTGACCGTAAGAAAGTGTGCGCGAGAAAGACGTCCATAGGCAGCAATCATGCGTTGCAATATGGGTGTAGGGTCCGGAAAGGTCGATGTGGCAGTGACTGTCGGCGTCACCGTGGTGACGGCAGTCGGTCCCGGCGTTCCTGGTGTCGCCGTTGCCGGTGTCGGCGTGGCCGTCGTCCCGGTTTGCTCCGGCGAAGCCTTGCGGGTGAGGCCAAAGTGGTTGATCGAGGCGAGGCCGTGGGTCATCTCCCCGTATAAAGCCCTTGATGAAAGAGGGTGTGAGCGCGCGGGTGACGATGCCAAGGTGTGGATGGTGCCGCTCACCAGTAACAGTACAGCCGCAGAGAGGGTCGCGAAGGTTTTCACAAGGAACCTTTCTGTCCATTGGGGCGTCGGATCGGCGCCGTATTCTTTTGTCGTGAAAGGAGCCGCTGAATGTCGAAGCGGGACGGGTGTTTGCTTGCACGATGGTAACACAGTGTTATGCGCATTCCGCGCCGTGGCGCGATAATGGGGCGTATGGGCGACGTCCTTCCAACTGGGCACCGAGGAGAGAACAGGAGTGGGCAAACGTCCGACAAGATGACGGATCACGCGAAGCGAATCTGTTCCCTGCTGCCCAGCGCGACCGAGATTGTCTGCGCCCTGGGACTCAAGGACCGCCTCGTGGGAGTTACGCACGAGTGTGACTATCCGCTGTCCGTTGCGCGCTTGCCCAGGGTGACTTCCAGCGCCATCGACTCCGCGCACCTGACCTCACGACAGATTGATGATGCCGTTCGCGAGAGCCTGGAGGAGCAGGCCACGATTTATCACCTTGATCGCGATCTGCTGGATAGTCTCGCTCCCGATCTCATCTTGACGCAGGAGCTCTGCGACGTGTGTGCGGTCGGACCGGCAGAGGTCAAAAGCGTGGTGCGTTCTCTGTCGCGAGAGCCACGGGTGATCTCGCTCGAGCCGAGCAATCTGGATGGCGTCCTAGAGTCGATTGGTCTCGTGGGGCGACTGGCCGGCGTGGAAGACCGCGCACTTCACCTTGTCGATGAGCTGCGCCGGCGGCTTGATGCCGTTCGCGTCGCCGTTGCCGGCAGAGTCGCGCGCAAGGTTCTCTCCCTCGAGTGGCTCGACCCGGTTTTTGTCGGCGGCCACTGGGTGCCGGAAATGATTGAGATCGCGGGCGGGAAGGACTGCCTTGGAGTCGCCGGTCAACCCTCCCGGCAAGCGAGCTGGGACGAGGTTGCGTGTATGCGGCCGGAAATAGCGGTGTGCATGCTTTGCGGATTCGATCTCGACCGATCGCTCGAAGAAGTTTGCGGCACTGCGCTTCCTGATGCCTGGCACGAGCTGCCTGCTATTCGCTCGGGCAACGTTTATGTCACCGATGGCTCCGCCTACTTCAGCCGGCCGGGACCGCGCTTGATTGAGGGCGTGGAAATTCTCGCCTCCATTCTCCATCCCGACGTGTTCGATCGCACCCCGGCTAGTTCGTTTGCGAGGTCTGAGGCGCCGGCGGTAACGCCCGGCTGAGCTCTGCGCACTCCTCGCAGCCTCTCTTCATCCTTTGCCGCTCCAGAACGCACGGTGAGGTAGAGAGTTGTTCCTCCGTGACTGTCCCCCAAGCGGCATCTCCAAACATCGGTCTCTTGTGGGGAGGCACGTCGGCGAGTAGGCACGCGGCAGCCGCAACAAGAAGGCTCAGTGCCAGGAACCGGTTCGCGCGGCCGACTGACCGGGCGTAGAACCACAATCCGCCGAATCCGACGAGAAGGAGGAATGGAGGGATGGCATTGGCGACCATCCAGAGTGCAAGTTCCCCGGCGCCCCCGGTCGTGAGGTGATAGTCCGCCCGCGCTGATCCGACAACCCACAGAGGCGCGGCGATCAAGATCGCCAGACCAGATGCTCGCGCTGCCAGTCGGCCGCTCATTTGTTGCCTCCAGTGCTCCGCCACTCTCATACACATACTTGCTTCCTGGAGTGAGGGTTTTATGCCCTCTTGCCCTACCTGGCTTGCCAGGATCAGTGCCTCGGTGCGCCAGAGCTCTTTTTCGTCATCCACCCGTCGTAATGGCTCGCACCGCTACGCCCACAAGAAAAATGGAGGCCAAACCGAGAATAAGAGACGCGCCCTTCACGGTTCCGTTTTTTGTATAGAGATAGCCTGCCGGCAGGGCCAAGAGCGCGACGAGGCCATACAAATAGTGGAGCTTGTCGGCCGGCCGGTGACCCTGGATGAGCAGAACGATACCGAGGAGCCCTTGCACGATGACGACCCCCTCCGCTATCACGAGAGCCCCGAGGTAGCTCCCCGTCGGCTCGATCTTCCGGAAGAAAAGGAATAGACCCCACAGGGCCATCAGGACAGCATATATGAGGACGACCGGCGACCAGGTTCGGTGGAAATTCGCGATGAAGTCCGCGGCCAGTATCACGAGGGCATGTCTCCTTGCAGAAGGTTAAGGGTCTCCAATTCGGAGGGCATTGCGGTTTGCGCACCATGGTGACGGACGCTTTGGGCTGCCGCGGCGTTGGCGAAGCGAACCGCGCCTTGCAGTGGCATCCGTTTGTCCAGGGCATGGGCCAGGTTGCCCACGAATGCGTCTCCGGCGCCGGTCGTATCAACGATACCGCTGACGACCGCCGGAATCTCCTGTTCTTCCTCCCGCGTGACGATGAGGGCGCCAATCGCGCCACGCGTCACGACGATCACCGGCACGCCGGTGTCTCGGAGAAGATGCGCGCAGGCGGCTGCGTCGATCGGTGCTCCCAGTCCGGTCATGCGGGCGAGCTCGTCCTCGTTTGGAACGAGCACGTCGACCAAGGCGAGCAGGTCCCTGTCCAACTGCAGCGCGGGCGCCGGATTAAGCATGAAGGTCGCGCCAACGGCACGTGTCATTTCGGCCGCCTTACGCACCGACTCGAGGGGAATCTCGAGCTGCGCCACCACGACGTTGCTGGCGGCGATGACTGCTTCAGCCCGCTCCACTTCCCGCTCGGTCAGAAAACCGTTGGCGCCTTGCACGACCACGATGCTGTTCTCCCCCTGGTCGTCGACCGACACCATTGCAATGCCGGTTGGATGTTCGTTGTCGACCGCAAGGCAGTCCAGCCTAACTCCGGCTTGCCGGAGGCTCGCGGTCAGCTCGTCGCCGTAGGCGTCGGTTCCAACCCGTCCCACCATGACGACCTCGCTGCCGGCCTTCGCGGCCGCGACTGCCTGATTCGCGCCTTTGCCTCCGGGCACACGTTCCAGACTTCGAGCAAGAACGGTTTCACCGGGCAGGGGGAGGGTATGCACCCTCGCGATCGCGTCCATGTTCAGGCTGCCGACGATGGTGATCATGAGCGAGCTCCGTATCCCCGAGCCGCCGGTGAAGCGACGTGACGGTGGTTAAGTCGCACAGGGAACGACCAGGGACGATGTGTCGAGGGACATCAGCTTTGCCAGGTCTTGTGCCCGGCGCCCCAGGTTGGGTGTTTCCAGGATCCACGGCACCTGCGTCAAATCCGGTTGATCAATCAAGTGAGAGAAGCCGTCGAGATTGATATAGCCATCTCCAATGTTCGTGTGTCGGTCCTTCCGGCTGCCGCACGGGGCTTGCGAGTCATTGGCGTGGACCACAGCGCGCGGCCGCCGTGACTGCCGATGTCAGTCACCACTCCGGTGGCCCCGATGACCTCTGCCGCCTCCAGAGTCGCTATCAACGAAGTCATGGCACGACCAACCAGCACCTCGTCGTCGGATGCAAGGTTGATCAGGTAGATCGCATGGATGAACACGGGATCGACGCCGTGCTGTTTGCGCGCTTCAAGAAATGCGGAAAGTCTGGCGGAATCGAGCAATGGCGGCCTCCAGGCGCCTGGGCTGGAGGCGAAAATCTGCATGCTTCGGAATCCCTGCGCGGCAGCCTCTGCGACTACGCGGGCCGGATCACGGCCCAGCGACAGATGTCCCCCGAAGTTCACACCGTTCTCCTCACGAATTGAAGATCGTGCAACTCCCCACTATGCTATGTCACGTGGACGATCAGGAAGACCACCCTGAACCTGAGAGCGAGCTGGACGTTCCGCTTCAACCCTGTCCGGTCTGTGGCTATCCTATGAACGCCATCCGGGGGAGCAAGGATGCCGTCTGCAGCAACTGCGGATTCAAAGATAGCTGCTGCTACTAAAAGGCTACGCGGCTAGTTCCCGGAACGCCTCCCAGGCCGCCTCGATCGTGCGATCGATGAGCTCCTCAGTGTGGCTGGAGGAAAGCATCCAGGCCTCGAACTGAGACGGCGGAATGTACACACCGTTCTCCAGCATTGCATGGAAGAAGCGAGCAAAATGCCCGGTATCAGACTCCCGCGCGGAATGCAGGTCACGGACGGGCCCATTCGTAAAGAACACGGTGAGCATTCCGGTTTGTACGTTCACGGTCACGGGAATGTTCGACGTGCCTGCCGCCTCCGTCAGTCCAATCGCGAGTCGGTCGGTCAGAGATTTCAGGTGCTCATAGAAGGTGGGTTGATGCAGCGGCTCAATGTTGGCGATGCCGGCGGCGGTCGAAATTGGATTGCCGGAAAGGGTACCCGCCTGATACACCGGACCATCCGGCGCAATGTGCCGCATGACGTCGCTGCTCCCAGCGAAGGCCCCGATGGGCAAGCCGCCGCCGAGAATCTTGCCGAGTGTCGTGATGTCAGGGTCCAAATCGAGCACGCTCTGGGCGCCACCCAGAGCGACCCGGAAGCCGGTGATCACCTCGTCACAGATGAAGAGGGCCCCATGGTCGGACGTCAATCGCCGAATCGCCTCCAGGAAGTCGGGATCCGGTGAGACGACGCCCATGTTACCCGCGAAAGGCTCCATGATGACGGCGGCGATATCGGCCCCGTGCTTGTCGAAGAGGGCGCACAATGAGTCGGGATCGTTGTACTCCGCGACGAGCGTGTCGCAAGCGGTTCCCGCTGGGACGCCGGGACTGGACGGAACTCCGAGTGTCAGTGCTCCGCTGCCCGCCTGTGCCAGCAGAGAATCGGCATGGCCGTGGTAATTGCCCGCGAACTTCACGATCTTGTCTCGGGCGGTCCAGCCGCGTGCCAGCCGGATGGCCGACATGGTGGCCTCCGTTCCGCTGCTGACGAACCTCACCATCTCGGCCGACGGTACCGCGTCGACTATCAACTCCGCCAGCCGCACCTCGCGCTTCGTGGGCGCGCCAAAGCTGGTGCCGGAGGCCGCGGCTTCGGCCACGGCGCGGACGACCGGAGGAAAGGCGTGCCCGTGGATCAGCGGTCCCCAGCTCATCACAAAGTCGATGTACTCGTTCCCGTCGACATCCCATAGCAGCGGTCCCTGTCCGCGCTCTATGAAGCGTGGTGTGCCGCCAACAGCGGTGAAGGCGCGCACCGGACTGCTCACTCCGCCGGGAATGATCTGCCGCGCTCGCTCGTACAGCTGGCTCGAGCGCGACGTCCCGGAAGGTGACGTACGTGAGCCCGGCGTCACGGTTTGATCCAGAACCGTACTCCATGCCGTTTCGGGGTGACCGCGCCTGCTGATTGCAGCCGTTCCATCTCCATGACCCAGCGCATATATGTAGGGAGGCCCTTCACGAGCATCGCCGCATACCGTGGCGACACGCACCACCAGGGGGCTTCGTATGGGAGAGCAGGGTAATAGACGCCGAATGTTTCCAGCCGGAAGCGCAGCTGGCCCGCGCGCTGGAGTCGAAGCAGGTGCCGGACAGCCACTAGTGGAAGCGAAAGTGTCATTCGATCCTTTTTCTCAAGGAATCCGTGATCTCGTGGTTGTAGGCGAAGAGGGCGGGCGCACCGCCGGTGTGCACGAAGACGATCGTGTCGTCGCTCCCTAGCTTTCCGCTTCCGGCATGCCCGATGAGTCCGGCCATCGCCTTACCTGTGTAGACGGGATCCAGCAAAATCGCCTCGTCCTCGGCGAGAATGCGTATGGCTTCCAACGTCTGTTCCGTGGGAATCCCATAACCGGGCCCACGAAAGCGATCATCCACCAACACGTCCGTGGCCCGGGCCCGATCGCCCAGACCCAGGTGTTCGAGAGTCCGGTTCGTCAGGTCCAAGACTTTTGCTCTCTGCTGGGGCGCGTCGCGGCTGACACTGATTCCCTGCACCGGGACCTGGCTGTCCACCGCCGTCATTCCCGCGAGAACGCCCGAGTGCGTGCCTGTCGAGCCGGTCGCGAGATACACGTGCGTTGGTTGCACGTTCATCTCGGCCAGCTGCGACAGTAGTTCCGGAACGCAAGCGGCATACCCCGTCGCGCCCTGCGGCACGCTTCCACCGCGGGGAATCACGAGGGGTCGGCGTCCCTGCTCCCGCAGCTCCGATGCCAGGGACTCCATCCCAGCGGCTGCATCGGCCGGATCATCGCTCTCAACCCAGCGTATATGCGCTCCCAGCATCTCGTCGAGAAGGAGGTTTCCTTGAGGCTCGGGATGCAATCCGCGGTCGGTGACCGGAAACTCGTCCGCGGTCACATACGTCTCGAGCATCTGGCTGACGATGTTCATCGCGCCAACTGCCGTGTACGCCGGAGGCACGGTGAAGGTCAGCGTGGGATCGACGACGGCAACTCGAGCGAAGAGATGGGCGCTTTGCAGCCAGGCCGCTTTGTGTGAGCAGTCGTCGACGATCACCGCGGTATCGCTGGTTTCCGACCCCGTCGAGGCGACGATCGGCACCTGAACAAGGGGCAGAGCGCCTGAAATGTGGGACGTTTGACCGCTGTCACCGCGCACGTGTTCCCAGATGGGGCGGCCCGACGAAGTGCTGACGGCGATTCCCTTGGCCGCGTCCATCACGCTTCCACCGCCCACCCCCACGATCACCTCGGCGGCCGCTTCGCGAGCCTTAGCGGCGGCCTCGTCGATCGCACCCGTT
>QHBP01000214.1:9097-9509 GCA_003244175.1 Chloroflexota bacterium
GTCATAAAACTCTACCGCCATACCGCCGGCGGTGAGCGATCCGCGTATACGCTCGATCAGACCACTGCGGCGGGCGAAGGTTGAGCCGGTTACCACCATCGCGCGGCCTCCGAGCCGCGATACCTCACGCCCCACCAATTCCACGCTACCGGGACCGAAGACCACACGCGTGGGGAGAGAAAACGTGTAGTTTTGCACGCGAACCTTTCCCTTGGCGGGTTTATCGGCCCACGATTATAGTGGAGCGACGATACCGACGCGGGCAGAGGTTTCATGGGCATCTGGCTACTAATCATCGCCGAGTGGGCGCTTCTGATAGGGCTGATCGCCTTTGGCGAGTGGCAGCTCAATCGCCGGCTGAAGAGCTAGTTCCCTTAGCCGAGAGGAAGTTTGGCCTGAAGGCCAAAGCTAC
>QHBP01000267.1 GCA_003244175.1 Chloroflexota bacterium
CTCGGGGGAGTAATCCCCGCCGACACCGCTGCTGCGCAGATCCGCGACCAGGCACGTGATGTGAGGATCGCCATCGATTCCGGGGGTCCACTCGGAGCCGTAAAAGGATCGGTCCGTCGGGTAGATCGAATGCTCGAAATGGTTGACCACGCGCTGAGAAGCCGCCACGTCGACTTTCAGTCCATCCTGAGCGTAGAGATACAGGTGTGGTGTCTCGGCCACGATTCGCGCATGAACGTGAAAGAAGTGGTTGGTATCCTCACTCAGGACCCAGAGCGCGTCGTCATGACCAACCGGGTAATTCGGGGAGACGGTGGCCACGACATGCGAGATGCGGCGGGGCGGACGCAGCTTCAGCTCGTCCGCCAGCTGATAGAGATTCCGCGCGGGAATGGGTAGGGCGACGCGATGCGCAAGCGCTACCAGCGACGTCCCGCGTGGCGCGCGCTTGAAAGGTTGATCCGCCTTGAGCGAAAGCGCGTAAAGGGGCGCCGCGATCAGGAGCACGGCGAGAACGGTGGCGACGGCAAGACGGCGCGCCATTGGAGCGTCTTTCACAGGCTAGTCCACCGGGACGCGGGTTGCGCGGGGATGTGCGCGATCGTATTGCGGACGCAGACGTTCGGGCGCCACGTGCGTGTAAATCTGCGTCGTGGAAATGTTGGAATGGCCGAGCATCTCCTGCACGAAACGAAGGGGAGCATCCTTGTTCAGCATGTGCGTCGCGAGGCTGTGGCGCAGCGTGTGAGGGCTGATATGGTCGATCCCCGCCTCCCGGGCGTATGACTTGAGGATGAGCCAGAAGCCCTGCCGTGTCAATCTCTCGCCATGGTGGTTCAAAAAGATCGCGCGCTCTCCCGAACGCCTAATGAGCGCGGGCCGGCCTTCATCCAGGTAGTGAACGATCGCCGCGTGCGCGTTCATGCCAAAAGGAATCTGACGCTCCTTGTTTCCCTTGCCCAGGCACCGGACAACCGCCGTCGTCATGTCCACGTGATCGAGATCGAGAGTGATGAGCTCGCTCACCCTCATTCCAGTCGCCCACAGCATGCGGAGCATGGCATGATCGCGCAGACCCGACGGGTTGTCCGTCTTCGGCATGGCGAGGAGGAACTCGACGTCGTCCTCGCCAATATAGGTGGGCAGATACTTGCCGATGCGCGGCGATTCCAGGTGCTCAGTCAGATCGGAATGCACGACACCCTCGGCCTGGAGAAAGTGCAAGAAAGACCTGACGGCCGCGATCTTGCGCGCCACGGTGGTGTCGGCGTACCGACGCTCGTAGAGGAACGACCGATAGCGCTGAAGCGTTTCTCGCGTCAGGTCCCATGTGTCCTGCCCTGACGTGTCCTCAAGGAACCCGGCGAATTGGGTGAGATCGTTCCTATACGCTCCGGCCGTGTTGGCAGAGAACCCACGTTCGGCGGCGATGTACTGCAGAAAGTTGTCGATCTGCTCGTGGAACTGATTGCTATTCACTTTGTACCTTTCGACCCGGGTAGATCGATCCGGGATAGGCGCGCAACGCCTCTTCCAGAATTTCCATTGCGCGGGCCAGGACCGTCTCCTCGAGGACACAGGCGAGACGAATTTCCTGCTTGCCCAGACCGGGAGTGCTATAAAAGCCGTCGCCGGGGGCGACCATCACGGTCTCACTTCCCGAGCGAAAATCGCTGAGAAGCCAGCTTGCGAACCTCTCACCATCGTCGATGGGGAAGACGGCGAAGACGTAGAACGCGCCCTCCGGTCGCCGGACCCGCACACCGGGAAACTTCGACAAGGCGCCGTATACGACGTCGCGGCGCCGCCGATAAACCTCCGCCAGCCGATCTGTATACGGCCTGGGATCCCGGAGGACGGGAACCATAGCCAGCTGTTCGACGGTTGGAGCCGACAGGCGCGCCTGCGCAAACCGCAGTGCGCCATCCATGACGCCTCGATGGTGGCTGGCGATGCAGCCCACACGCGCACCCGTCGCGCTGAACCGCTTGGACACGGTATCGACGAGAATCGTGCGGTCGGCGGTGGCGTCGATCTTCATGGCGCTCATGTTCCGGGCGCCCTCAAAGACGATCTCGCGGTACGTTTCATCCGCAATCAGAAACAGATCGTGACGCGCTGCAACCTCACTTAGAATCTCCAGCTCGCGGTACGAATACACGGTGCCGGTGGGGTTTCCCGGAGTCGTGAATAGCAAGGCCCGCGTCCGTGGTGTGACGTGGGTCTCGATCTCACTCACCTTGGGCAGATGGTATCCGTCCTCCGCACGCAGGACGACGGGACTGATCTCCACCGACGCCATCTTCGCAAAGCCAAAGTAGTTTGCGTAGGTCGGTTCGAAGACCATGATCTCGTCGCCGGGGTCGGCCACGGCCATCATGGCAAATTGGAGCGACTCGCTTCCTCCGGCAGTCACCAACACCTCGTTGCGCTCAAACCGGAGCCCAATGCCGGCATAGTAGTCACGCCAGGCATCGATGACCTCCGAGATTCCCTGCGAGGGGGCGTAGGGCAGAAGAGGCCCCCCGAACGCGCGGATGCTGTCGATAACCGACTGAGGGATCGGCAGGTCGGGCTGACCAATATTCAGGTGATGCACGTGCACACCCTCGGCTTTCGCACGTTCCGCCAGCGGGGTGAGCTTGCGGATCGGCGAAGGAAGGGCTTCGCGCGCGCGTCGGGATGCTGTTGTCCGTTGATCCGTGACCATAGACGCAGTCACCTCTGCAGAAGAATCGGGCCTGGGCCAACAACGACCGACTGAGAGGTGGAAGAGCTGTGATCAGCGGCCAGGCACCCGGTTATGTAGAGAGCGTAGCAGGGACATTCTATCAGCATCCACTCGGAGATTCTTCGACGTATAAGCAACGACGAGTTCTCCCTCCGTCCTCTATAATCGCCTGGCTCCTCAGGCCGGCACTCCGGCGACCGGCCGGGCGCTTTTCGGGATCCCACACCTCGCGGGAGCATCACGTGCAGGCCGAACGTTTGGTCGATGGACAGCCACTTCAGGCACCCGTGCTTCGTGCCGGCGGAAGACCTCACATACGATGGGTCTCCCGAGCCCCGCTTCTCGGATTCGCCGCCGTCATCATGGGCGGCCTCCTGCGTCTGTATCACGTCAATGCTCTCAGCCTTTGGGTCGACGAGGGCTTATCGGTAGCCTACTCGCACCTGTCCTGGCCGGTTTTGCTCGGTCTTCACGGCGCGTATACTCCACATCCACCCCTGTACTTCGCGCTCGTCAAAGTGGCCTCGCTCTGGCTTCCCGATTCTCTTGCCGGCCGAGCCATCAGCGTGGTGGCCGGAACCTTGACGATCGCGGCGCTCTATGCACTGGTTCAACGGCTGGCAGGGGCTTGGATAGCACTCGTTGCGAGCGTGGCGCTCGCGCTGTCACCCCTGGCGATCTGGTACTCGCAGGAAGCACGGCCCTACGCCCTCGACGTTCTACTCGTGTGTGTGTCTTACCTGGCCCTCATCACGTTCTACCAAACGGGTAGACGGCAGTGGATCATCACCTACGGAGTTGCGCTGGTTCTCGCCATGTACGTCGAGTACAGCGCCTTCTTCGCGCTGGCTCCGCAGGCCCTTCTTTTCGTGCTTTTCCATCGATGCGAGAGGAGCCGCACCCGTGCCTCGATGGGGGCGGCGGGAGCCACCGCGGTGGCGTTCCTTCCCTGGCTCCCACACCTCTTCAGCTATGCCGGGCCGACGAGCGAACAAGCTCAATTCGCTTTGAGCTCCGACAAGGTGGTCGGCGTTCTGCTTGCCGTGATGGGCTTGAGCGGCAACGGCGGTTACTTCCTCTCGACCCAGCTCCTCCCCTGGGACCTGTGGCCAGGTCTTCGACCGCTGCTTCTGATCTTCGTCGTCCTGCCCGCGGTCCTCGGTGCGGGTGTCCTGCTGCGACGATCCACCACGACATTTGCGGTTGCTCTCTGCCTTTTCGCCGGAACAATCGCGATCGCGGCGGCCGTCAGCAT
>QHBP01000228.1 GCA_003244175.1 Chloroflexota bacterium
CGGGGCTCACCATTCCTCGAGTTTTCCAGTTTGGCCGCGTGGGAGATGTACGACAACGAGGCGCCGTCCGCGGGAATCGTCACCGGCATCGGGAACGTCGACGGCCGTCAGGTGATCATCGTCGCTAACGATGCCACCGTCAAGGGCGGCACATATTTCCCCATCACCGTCAAGAAGCATTTACGAGCGCAGGAAATTGCGAGGCAGAACGGTCTCCCCTGCATCTACCTGGTTGACTCGGGCGGGGCGTACCTGCCGTTGCAGGATGAGGTCTTCCCCGATAAGGACGACTTTGGCCGCATCTTCTACAACGAGGCGACGCTGTCCGCCATGGGCGTCACCCAGGTTTCGGTTGTCATGGGGTCGTGTACCGCCGGGGGAGCGTACGTGCCTGCAATGAGCGACGAGTCGGTCATCGTGCGGGGCAATGGAACGATCTTCCTGGGCGGCCCTCCGCTGGTGAAGGCCGCAACCGGGGAAGAGGTGAGCGCAGAGGATCTTGGAGGCGCCGACGTGCACTCACGTGTGTCGGGCGTCACGGATTACCTTGCCGAGAACGATGACCATGCGCTTTCGATCACGCGCGACATCATCTCCAATCTGCAGAGTCGATCCGCGAATCCGTGGGCGGTGGCCCCGACTGTGGAACCGCTCAACGAATCGTCCGACTTATATGGCATCATGCCCCGGGATCCGCGAAAAGCCTTCGACGTGCGTGAGGTCATCGCCCGAATTGTGGATGGTAGCCGATTTCAGGAGTTCAAGGCGCTGTACGGGCCAACTCTGGTCACCGGTTTTGCGCGGATCATGGGTTTCCCTGTCGGCATCCTGGCCAACAATGGCATCTTGTTCTCGGAAAGTGCGCTCAAGGGGACCCACTTTATCGAGCTCTGTTGTCAGCGCAAGGTGCCGCTGGTCTTTCTGCAAAACATCACCGGCTTTATCGTCGGCAGGGAGTACGAGAACCGTGGCATCGCCAAGGATGGAGCAAAAATGGTCATGGCGGTTGCCAACGCGCGCGTGCCGAAGTTCACGGTGATCATCGGCGGATCGTTCGGAGCCGGCAATTACGCCATGTGCGGGCGAGCCTTTGAGCCGCGTCAACTCTGGATGTGGCCCAACGCTCGGATCTCGGTGATGGGCGGACAGCAAGCGGCCAATGTCCTGCTCACCGTTCGCCTCGATAACCTGTCAGCTCGAAATCTGTCGATGACCGAGGAGGAACGGGGGCAATTTATGGAGCCCACTGTGACCAAGTACGAGACCGAGGGCAGCCCGTACTACAGCACGGCCCGTCTGTGGGACGACGGCATCATCGATCCCGCGGATACCCGTACCGTCCTCGGCCTGGGCATTGCGGCCTCACTCAATGCCCCGTACGAACCCTCGAGGTTTGGCGTGTTCAGAATGTAGACAGGGGACGACGATCATGTACGACACGATTGAGGTCAACGAGCTTCCGGGCGTTGTCACGGTATCCCTGAATCGACCAAGTGTCCGGAACGCCTTTAACGCGCGAATGATCGGTGAATTGACGCACATCTTTGTGTGTCTGGCGCAACGGGAGGACATCCGCGCGGTCGTGCTCGAAGGGAACGGGCCCTCGTTCAGCGCCGGCGCCGATGTCCAGTGGATGGGCGCGACCGTGAACTCCGCCGAGGAGGAGAACATCGCGGACGCGCAGCGTATGGCCACGATGTTTGAGGTGATCGACCAGCTGCCGCAACCGGTAGTAGGCAAGGTTCACGGAGCTGCCCTCGGGGGCGGCATGGGCTTGGTCGCGGTATGCGACCTCGTGGTCGCGGCCGAAGGAACCCTATTCGGTTTCACCGAGGCGCGTCTGGGGATCATTCCCGCCGTCATCTCCCCATTTGTGATACGGAAGACCGGCGAGAGCTGGGCACGGGCGCTGTTTACAAGCGCCGAACGCTTCGAAACCAATCTGGCCAAGGACATCGGACTCGTCCATTGGGTCTGTGATGTGGGTGATCTCAACCAGGTAGTCGCCGCCAGACTGGAAACGCTGTTGAGCGGAGGTCCGATTGCGGTTCGTGCCGCCAAGGCTCTTGTCCGTGATCTCCGAGGATTGACGGCCGAGGAGGTCCGAGACCTCACGCCTCGGCGCATTGCCGTGCTCCGATCCTCCCCCGAGGGGCAGGAGGGACTGCGAGCCTTTCTGGAAAAACGCCAGGCCGCGTGGCGGGCCAATAGCGGAAGAAATCCTTGACGATGTTCGGCACGATCCTGATCGCGAATCGGGGGGAAATAGCGGTGCGGATCATCCAGACATGTCGTGAAATGGGCATAGAAACGGTTGCTGTCTATTCCGATGCGGACAGGGACTCTCTGCACGCCAGACGTGCCGATCGAGCATTCCGTCTAGGCCCGGCGCCGGCCCTCGAAAGTTACCTCTGCGGCGAAGCCGTGATCAAGGCCGCACTCCAGGGCGGAGTCGATGCGGTCCATCCGGGCTACGGATTCCTGGCCGAGAACGCTGCTTTTGCGCTAGCCGTGGGGGCTGCGGGTCTTCGTTGGATTGGCCCCTCGCCGGACGTCATCGCGCTGATGGGAGACAAGGTCGCGGCCAAGGCGCAAGCAGAGGCTGCAGGACTTCCGGTCGTGCCCGGGTACTACGGAGATGATCAGTCGGGCGATCGCATGCTCGCGGAAGCGCAACGCATCGGTTTCCCAGTGATGCTCAAAGCGGCAGCGGGCGGAGGTGGACGGGGCATGCGAGCGGTTCATGACCCGGCCGAGCTCCCCGATGCCATCGAAGGCGCCCAACGTGAAGCACACGCCGGCTTCGGCGACGATCGCCTCTTTCTCGAGCGATTGATTGCGCGGCCGCGTCATGTCGAGATGCAGGTCCTTGCCGACACGCACGGAAACGCTTTGTATCTTGGCGAGAGGGACTGTTCGATTCAGCGACGGCATCAGAAAGTCGTGGAAGAGGCGCCGTCACCCGTTCTCACGGCCGATCTGCGGCGAGACATGGGGCGGGCGGCGCTTCGACTTGTTCGCGCGACAAACTATACCAACGCCGGTACGGTTGAGTTCCTCTTCAGCTCCGACCAGTATTACTTTTTGGAGATGAACACTCGCATTCAGGTCGAGCACCCGGTGACGGAGATGGTCACGGGATTGGACCTCATTCGCCTGCAGATCGAGATCGCCGCGGGAAAGACGGTCCGCCTTTCCCAGCTCGACATCCATATGGAAGGCCACGCCATCGAGGCACGGNNCGATTGAATGCCGCGTTTATGCCGAAGACCCGGATGCCGGGTTCTTGCCGTCTCCAGGTGAGATCGAACGCTTTCGGGCGCCGATGGGCGCGGGCATCAGGAACGATGTCGGCGTGGCCGACGGGAGTCAGATCACCTCGCACTACGATTCGATGCTCTCGAAAGTGATCGTGCACGCGTCAACGCGCGCGGAGGCTGTTACTCGACTTAAGACTGCCCTGTCTCGCTATGCCGTGGTCGGAGTGACGACGAACATCGACTTTCTGCGCTGGATCATGGAGCAAGAGGATTTTGTGAGGGGGAGAGCCACCACTGACTTTCTCGATCGCCTCTGGTGGCCGCGAGAGCCGTCGCCGGCGCCCGCTCAAGCGCTTGCCCTCTCCGCTTGTTTTGAGGCGCTGGAAGCGCGCGATACCTCGGACGTCATCAGTCCCTGGAGCCGTACAAATACATGGAGGGGCGTCGGATCGGCACGCGTGTTCGCGTACGAGGTTGGAGGCGAGTCACATGTGGTCACGGTGAAGACGGCGGCGAGTACGATCTTCGTGGGCGTGGATGATCGCGAGGTCTTCGTGTTTCGTCAGGCTTCTGGTGGCGGACCTAACACGCTGCTGGATTCGGATGGGCGCATCGTGCCACTCAACGTTTGCCGGCTTCACGGTGGACTGGAGGTGCGCTTTAACGGCGAAGCGTACCTGATCGCCTACCCTCGAAACGAGGACGGGGCGCACGGTGGAACAGGCCGTGACGGCGCCGCGGATGCGTTACTGGCCCCCATGCCAGGAACCGTCGTAAAGGTGGCCGTCAAGGAGGGGCAGCGGGTGCAGGCCTTCGAGCCGCTCGTCATTCTCGAAGCGATGAAGATGGAGCACGTGATCCAGGCACCGCACAACGGCACCGTCACGTCCATCCTGTATCAGGTCGGCGACATGGTGCCCGGGGGGGCC
The DNA here is from genome assembly GCA_003244175.1 of Chloroflexota bacterium. GTDB lineage: Bacteria > Chloroflexota > UBA5177 > UBA5177 > UBA5177 > QHBP01. The sequence continues at coordinate 4,190 of QHBP01000228.1, forward strand.
CCCGTCGTTCGTCTGGAAGCGGAGTAAGACAGCTCCGTCGCCCTCACGACGATGATAGGCTGGGCCGTCATGTCCGTTACCAAGGTCAGTGCCGGAGAGGTCGTCGACCGTCTCGATCCTGAATACGCCGGTCTCACTTGTGGCCTGCAATTTCACTCGCCGCTGCAGCTTCTGGTAGCGACGATACTGTCGGCGCAGTGTACCGACGAGCGTGTCAACATGGTGACGCCAACTTTGTTCGCACGCTACCCAGACGTCGAGGCTCTGGCCAACGCCGAGCGCACCGAGCTCGAAGAGATCATCCACTCGTGTGGTTTCTTCCGAAACAAGGCGAAGAGTATTCAGCTGGCGGCTCAGGTCATTCTCGACCGCTTCGAGGGCCAGGTGCCCGAGACGATGGAAGAACTGGTCACGCTTCCCGGCGTCGCGCGCAAGACAGGGAATGTCGTGCTGGCACACGCGTTCGGCAGAAACGAGGGGATCGCCGTGGACACGCACGTGCAGCGTCTCGCTCGGCGGTTGGCCCTCACCGACCAGAAGGACCCGGACAAGATCGAGCGCGACCTCATGGCGAGCGTCAGATATGAGCGCTGGGGACGTCTGTCCGACGTGCTGATCTGGCACGGTCGCCGGGTCTGCTCCGCCCGCTCACCCCGCTGCGAAGCATGCGTCCTCAACGATGTCTGCCCCTCCTCGACGGTTCCCGCGGGCATGGCGGTGTAAGGCCGCGTTGCCGGCTACAGCTTGTCGCTGTCGCCACCGCTACTCGCAAGCCCAGCTGGGGGCCCGTCCGGTGGCGAAGAGATATCCGGCCACATATGCCGAGTCCCGAGCGCGCCAATAGCTGGAAGCGGCAATGCCGGTGTCGTGGCGGAGCGCACGGGCACCTCGCCTGAAAGTGTCCGGGGCTATCTGAAACAGTCCGAAATGGGTCCCGTTGTTGGCGCGGGGATTGAGACCGCTTTCGCAGCGCCCGATGGCGAGCAGAATTTTGTACGGCACGCCAAAAATAAGCGCACTGTCATAAATAGCGCGACGAACCCGACCCCGAACCTGCGGCGGATACGCAAGAGCGTGCGGCCTGCACGCACCGGATTCCGTCTTCAAATTCTGCTGGTCGAAAATACACGGGCGATTTTGCTGCCGCGTCGCTGCATGAACTCTATTAATGCCGCCCAGCAGCAAACAGGGCAGCAAAGCGCTCAAGGCGACGGCCACGAACGCCCTTTTCCCTGATCCTTCCATCCAATGGATTATACATGCGCCCGACGGACTTCTTCGCGCACACGCTGCGCTGCCGTTAGCCTAAGGAGCATCCGATGAGAGGACTTCTGTGCAGATCGACTGGATCCTGTTAATCTACAGCCTGCCCTCGCACCCATCGAGGAAGCGCGCATACGTGTGGCGTGAGCTGAAGAAGCTGGGCGCCATATACCTGCGAGACGGGGTTGCCCTGCTCCCCCGAAATACCGCGGTGGATCGGCGCCTGGGCGATGTCGCCGAGCGCATCCAGGAGTACGCGGGAACCGTAGAGTTGGTCCTCTCACCCGCCTTTCTCAATCGTCAGCCCGAGCGATTTGTCGATCGCTTCAACGCCGATCGTACCGACGAATATCGCGAGCTGCATCACGAGTGCGTGCACTTCCTTCGGGATGTGCTCGAGGATGTGGATGCCGCCACGTTTGGATTTCCGGATGTGGACAAACTCGACAACGATCTTCATCGGCTGCAACGCTGGCTTGGCCAGGTTCGCGAGCGTGATTACTTCGACGCTCCCGGTCTCGACCGTGTCGAGGACATGCTGGCCAAGTGCGAGCGCGCCTTTGAACAGTTTGCCAGCCGCGCATCCGAACGTGAGAAGCGTCCCTTGCCGGTCCAGTCCGAGGACGTGTTCGAGCGGCTTGGAGGTCCGGCTAACGTGCCGAACGCTCAGGACCCCGAACTGCCCCTGTAGCTCTTCCGCCCGTGCCTTCTTCCACGTGACGACACCTGCGTGTCCTCTGTTCCCCAACCCGTGAACAACCATCCAGGTGATTTCTTGCCGAAAAAACCCGGTACTCCCTCTGGCGCTTGACTCGGAACCGCACTGCGGTCACAATAGGTACAAGTAACGCTTGTTACATGGAACAGATGACTTTAGGCGACCTTCCTGTCTTGACGGAGGGTCATGTGTCGATAACAATCACTTTCGAAAACAGTTGTTGGGCAAGGGGCGGGACGGATGGATCTTCGGTTTTCTCTACTCGGCCTTATCATCGGCTTCCTCATAGGGCTGACCGGAATGGGCGGGGGCTCACTGATGACTCCGGTGATGATCCTCGTCATGGGGGTCAAGCCTTACGTGGCTGTCGGCACGGATTTGGCATACGGAGCGGTGACGAGGATTTTCGGCGCCAGGATGCACATGAGGCACGACACCGTGAATCGGCGCACCGCATACCTTCTGGCACTGGGGAGCGTGCCGGCGACGGTACTCGGGGTCAGCGTGACGTCGGCTCTGAAAAAGGCTCATCCTAACCTGGTGAACGTCGTGCTGGTACGCTCCATCGCATGGGCCCTGATCGTGGTTGGCATCGTCCTGGCGTCAAAGTCTCTCTGGACCTCAATTGCGGCGCGGTATAGAAAGCAGCACGAAACGAACTGGCGGGACAACGTCTACGGTCTCGGCGATACCAAGCCGTGGGTGTTGCCCATTCTGGGGGCATTCGTGGGCTTTGCGGTCGGCTTGACCTCCGTCGGCGCCGGCACGCTCATCATCATGGCGTTTCTGTTTCTGTTTCCTCGATGGGAGTCGAAACAATACGTCGGTACCGACGTGTTCCACGGCGCAATTCTTGTGAGCGCCGCCGGACTCGCGCACCTGGTCGCCGGCAATGTCAACATCGTCATGATGCTGTCCCTTCTCGTTGGCTCGATTCCCGGGGTCCTGCTCGGGAGCCGCCTGGTGGTGAGCTTTCACGAGCAGTACCTGCGCCTCACCTTGGCGTCCGTGCTTCTGATTTCCGGCTTCAAACTGCTCTAAGACTTTGAGGATCGTGAAATGAGCTGCCACCGCATGAACCTCCGGTGCCAGGATCGCCGGCGCTGACGCGATGAGAAGGACACGTGCTGCCGTCGCAATTCTCGCCGCGTTGATTTGGGGCACGCAGCCGGCCGTCGCAGCGCATCCGTCAACATTTGGATCTGCGCGCGGGCTGCTCCTGACCCCAAGGCTCCTACCTCATCGCTACCACTATCACGGCCTCTTTGTGCAGGACTCCGTGCGCGACTGGGATGGCGGCATCAAGCCTCTGATTGCCATTGATGAACGCTTCGGCTGGATAGAAGGCGCACAGGAGTCTGTCACCGACCCCGGAGGAAGGCGAGCTCGACTGAGCGTTCAGCTGTTTCGCTCCGCGCCCGGCGCTCGCGGAGACTTCGCGCAGTTTTTCACCAACGCCCACCCCGAGACGTTGTATGAGCCCGGGGCGCAATGGCTCGGATCGTCCCCAGTCAGTGGATTGGGCAATCCCGCCAGCATCTACCGCGAGCAGAGCGACGCGAGCAGTTGTCCTCAAGGGTTGGTCGCCGGAGTGACCTACGTGTACGGCAACGGCATCTTCAGCGTGGGGGTCTGCTTGCGTACGGTGGGCGAGCAGGGTGCTCGCGACCTTGCAAGACGCATGATGTCGCGGGCGATGCACCACTAGAGCGTAACGCCCCGCGCAGCTATCGGGAGCGACGTCCTTGAGCACTCTCGATCATCGCGCGGATTTCGGGCTCACGAAGGACAGTGTGATGTTCTTGCGTGCGCAGGGAATTATCCGGGTCGGCCCGGACATAGGAGATCTGCACACCGTCCGAAACTTCGTCGACCGCAAGTCCGCTGCCGTTGTCCCGGTCCATCGTGGCCCCAAGGGTGCGAAAGAAGCCCTGATGTCCGTTGGGGAACTCCGCCCACATTCCCTGATAACGGCCACGCTTGCGGGTTAGTCCCCTGCCCGCTGAATTGAAGACGACAAGGTCGTGCAGCCGGTCCCAGGTAAAGCGCATGGTGCGCTCGTCCGTTTGTTGCGACGTTGGCTGATAGCGCACTGTAAAGCCATTGTCAACCTCTAGGATACGCACGTGGTAGGCAGGCTCCGCATCGAGCTGACGTCCGATGACACGCAGTGCATCTTCGTAATTGAGTGCTTTCTCCGCGCGTTGTTCCAACGACGCCGTCCTTTCGTAGAGTGTGGAGGCAGAGGCGGGTTACCGCTCCTGTTAAGGTATTCGGATCACCGACACACTGTCAATGTCTGTCACCGCCGCGTGACAGGTATTCGCGGAAAAGAGAAACCCTCCCACGACTCGCAAATTCGGCACACCGTGAAAGGACTCTATGCGCCATGCTCGTCAGTCGCGGCCTACCTGCCTGTCTTTTTGGCGTCCTTCTCCTGGTATCGGCACGCGTGTCGGCCGCAACTCCAGCCAACGTTCTTCTATCTCGAGGCCGGACGGAACCCTCAATCGCAATCGACCCAACGACACCGTCGACCATCGTCGTTGCAACCAATACCAACTATCAGGCTCCCGTTGCCGGCACCTACCCCACCGCCTACTTCACCAGCCGGAATGGAGGGCGCGGATTCCGCTTCGCCGACACACCCACCCTGTGGCCCTACACAACCGGAGCCGACCCTGGTCTCTCGGTGGCAGACAACGGGACGATTTTTTATACCTACCTAGGTGAAACTCCTGAATACTGTTCGGGGGGCCGGTCCGCGGTTTTGCTGACCAAGTCCTTCGATCATGGGATCGGGTTCGGAACCCCGGCGGTCGTGGACGCCAACCCGGCCGACGATAAGCCGGCTCTAGCGGTCAGAAGTGGCCCGCCCGGGCACGCCCACGTCTTTTCGTCCTGGACCCGCTGGTACAGCAAAGGCAGTGATATCTGGTTCGCGCGCTCGACGGATGGCGGTGCTCACTTTGCGCGAGCCCGTCGGCTGTATGGGTCCCGCCTGGACAATTTCGGGTCCGACTCGGTCGTTGGACCCGACGGTAGAATTTACGTCTTCTGGTCCGTCTTCCACGACACCGCACTCACGGCCGAGAGCCCTGCATACATCGCCATGCGCACCTCCAGCGACGATGGCGTCCATTTCGGACCAGTCCATCGCATAACTGGTCGGTTCAACTCCATTCCCCGCATGGCCGTTCCAGGCTCGTTGCGCAATCTCACCGGACCCACGGCCGTCTCGGCCTCACAGGGGGTGCTATACGTTGCCTGGGCGCAAGTGTGGAGACGACACACCGATGGCGCCGTGGACGCCAATATAGAGATCAGCAGATCGACAAACAGTGGCCGTTCGTGGAGCCTTCCTCAGTCCGTGAACGACGTCGCGGGCGGAGATAGGTTCATGCCGTCTCTCAGCATTTTGCACGACGGCTCCGTTGGCGTCGCTTTCTACGACCGCCGCCGGTCTGTCTGGCAGCTCGACACGTATGCCGCTCGAGTCTCTTTCTCCCGCGGCTTCCATCGGTCCCAAAACGTGCGTGTCAACCTGGCAAGCGCCCCCATCGCCGACATTTACTACATCGCGCCCGGAAGCACCTGTTTCAGTCCTGGGCGCTTCTTCGGCGACTACATCGGGACGGCCGGCACGGCCGACAACCGCCTGTGCGTGGTCTGGGCGGATACGGGACTGCACGTGCCCGATGAAACCGACGTGTGGTTCGCCCGCGTCACCTTACCATCGGTTCCGACCGGCGCCTTGCTTCGGTAAGCGCGGAATCGTGATGAGACCGATCATGCCACGAGGTCTTCGATCCGGTGGAAATGGCGCCAATACCGACTGGCGGTAAAGTGGGAGAGATGTTCCGTTCACCTCTCCTGTATCGCCTCACATCCGTCGCACTGCTCTGTCTGTTGCCGGCCGCGTTCCTGACGAGCTTTCGCGGGCTGACGTACAGCGCGCGCACGAGATCCCATCCGCGACACGCGCAAGCCTCCCGCAACACCACGCCAAGCCGAATCGAAGCGGCGGTAGCCACGCTCGCTGGCATCTACCGGCATCAGACATGGGCACAACTCGACGCGCTCATCACGGATCGCCGGCTGGCCGATCATTTCCAGCAGCTCATGGGTAAATGGAGGCAAGAAAAAGTGAACCCGCTTCGGGTTTCTCTTGTGTCAATCGCGCGTGAGACCGCCGGACATTACGTTGCCACCGTCGAATTCTCCGGTGATCCTCGGGCCACGGCCGATTACGCCATTCTCGCCCTGATCGCGTCGTCGTCCGGCATTCATGTGGTGGGCACCGCGACGGGCTTGAGCGAGCGGACGGACGCAAGTGCCGGCTGGAGAAAAACGATCAGCGCTCACTTCGAGATCTTTCACAGCCCCTATCAGTTGAATGGCCGGGACCGCCGGGGAGTGGCGGACCTCGAGTACCAACGGTCGGTCTTCGCCAGAAGGTTTCATGTTGGGCTGCCGCCTCTCACCGCCTACTACCTGTATCCGGAACAGAGCATGATGCAGGGGATGACCGAAGGTGCCTGTGGCACGCGGCCGGAGAACGTGGGATGTGCCGATCCGTTGTCACAGCCTCCGATGATTCACACCTCGCTGTGGCCGACGTATCACGAGCCGATTCACGTCTATGAAACGGCCCTCGAGCCGCGGCCGGTGCGGCGAGGGCGTCAAGTCTGGTACTCCTATGCACCCCTGTTCATCGCGGAAGGAACGGCGGTTGCGCTCGAGGACCGAAGCGTCGACCCGCGCCTCTCTGATTACTGTTCCGACCTCGTGTACCGTCCGCTCGATACGTGCGCACGCGGCGCAATCACCCACGCGCAGCCGCTGGATTTGCTCTCTGATTCCGGCTTCAAGAAGCACGACGCCGGCTTCGGATACTCTCTCGGGGGCGACTTTGTGAAGTACGTGATTCTGCGCTATGGGTACCAGACCTTCGGGCGTTTCTACTACGTGCTGGCAGCCCAACCAAAGGATCGTCTCAAGGACTACGACGCCGCGTCAAAGAGGGTTCTGCACGCCCCGTTTGTCTCGGTATTGGACGCTTGGACTCGGCAGCTGTGCGGGGGTGCGTGCTAGGAATGACCTCCAGGCCGGCCCACACGCGTGACGACGAAGTCTTCGCAGTGGAGGCACGCACACTCGCCAACGGCCTGTGCATCGTGCATGTTCCGATGCCCACCATGCCGTCCGTTGCGGTCAATGTCTTCGTGGGCGCCGGCTCCAGGCACGAGCGGACCGGCCAGGAAGGAGCCGCCCACTTAGTCGAGCACATGTTGTTCAAAGGCACGTACCGGCGGCCATCCGCCTCACAGCTGTCTCAGACGCTTGACGCGGTGGGCGGCGTGCTCAACGCAGCCACCGACAAAGATCTGACAACGTATTGGGCCAAGGTGGCGAAAGAGCACCTGTCATTGGCTATCGACTGTCTCTCCGACATGCTCCTGTGCAGCCGTGTGACAACCTCGGATGTGACGAAAGAGAAGGGGGTGGTGATAGAAGAGCTGCGTATGCTGGCGGACGACCCGCAGGACCGGGTACACGTTCTCGCCGAAGAGGTCCTCTGGCCGGATCAGCCGGTGGGCCGCGAGATAGCGGGAACACCGGACACCGTGGCCCGCCTGTCTCGGGCAGACGTGCGTGGATTCATGAGGGAGCATTACGGTCCAAATAACGCGGTAGTGGGCGTGGCCGGCGGAGTAGGTCTGGAAGATGTGACCGACCTCCTGGCTCGCCACTTCGACGGCTGGGAGCCCGTCACACCCGAAGTCCCCACGCCGGCACGCGTGATCCCCGATGGCGCGAGGCACTTCGTGGAATGCAAGCGGGCCGAGCAGGTACAGGTGTGCGTCGTCTTTCAGGGCGTGGCACGGCGCCATCCCGATCGACCTGCGCTCGATGTTCTGGCCACCCTGCTTGGAGGTGGAACCAGCTCTCGCCTGTTTCGTATGCTGCGAGACGAGCTCGGCCTTGCGTATGACGTCCACGCTTACACCACATACTTGAGCGATACGGGCTCCTTCGTGATCTATGTAGGGGTTGAAGAAGGCAAGGTGATTCGCGCTCTCTCAGCGATAACCAACGAGATTAACAGGCTCTCTCGCCGTAGGGTGCCCGAGGCCGAGCTGGATCGGACAAAGAGATTCATGCGCGGGCGCCTTTGGCTGGCCCTGGAGGAGCCACAGGCAGTGGCCAGTTGGTTCGGTGCGCAACAGATCGTCCAAGATGAGATGCTCTCGCCGGAACAAGTTGTGGACGAGACGAGCGCCGTCTCGACTGACGATCTCCGGCGTCTCACACGCACGATTCTCGCTCCCGATGTCGCCCGATTGGCGGTCGTGGGCCCTATAGATCCCGTCGACCTTCCATGGCCGTAGCCGTGGAAGAGCGGCACGTAATCGGATGAGGAGACGATAGTGGCGGAGTCGCAGCGCACTCTGGTTATCTTCAAGCCCGACGCGGTACAGCGCGGGTTGATCGGCCCGATGGTTACTCGCTTCGAACAAAAGGGTCTGCGCTTTGCTGCCCTCAAACTCATTCACATCGATCGTCCGCTGGCCGAGAGGCACTACCAAGTCCACCAAGGCAAGCCCTTCTATGAGGGGCTGCTATCGTTCATCTGCTCCGGTCCCGTTGTCGTCGCAGTGCTGGAGGGTCCCGATGCGATCGCGGCGACCCGCAACCTTATGGGAGCAACCAATCCGGTAACGGCCGAACCCGGGAGTATCCGAGGGATGTATGCTCTCGAAATTGGTCAGAATCTCGTCCACGGCTCCGATTCAACAGAGACTGCCGACTACGAGATTCCACTCTACTTCGACCCGAATGAGCTCTTGCGCTATCGACGCGACGTCGATCGGTGGATTGCGGAGTAATGTGACCGTATTAGGTGCCGTCCCTCTTCGACGGAGCGGACATCCCGTGCCCCGGAGCGAGACTCGTCTTCGAGATGACGCGCCCCAACTCCTTGTGCTGGTGGCATGCGCCGTCACTTTTTATCTGGCGCCCTGGCCGCTGGTTTACATTCCCGCACTGACGGCCCTCCTCGGCCTCGCGTTGCTTTGGCCGCGGTTGGCTTTGGCGCTGGTGCCACTCTTTGCACCCCTGTTCATGCAACCGAAACATCTAGGAGCCGAGCGCTTCGCGCCAAGTGAGGTGTTTCTCCTGGTAGCTTTCGTGGGCGCGGCGGCGCCTACCAGTCCGCTGTGGGATGACCCGCGGGAGGCATGGCTTCGAGTGCGGCTTTCTCCATTTCTCGCTCCACTCGCGTTGCTGCTGGTCTCGGCACTCGTCAGCTCCGTCTTTGCCGCCGACCGCCATCAGGCGCTTCAGTACTTGCGTCTCGTGGTCATAGAGCCGGTCGTTTTCTACCTGCTGCTCACCGCCCTGCTGACGACAGAGCGCGATTGGTGGCACCCTTTCGCCGCCGCGGTGGCCGGCGGGATCGCCGTCGGGATCGTCGGCCTCGTGCAACAGATCACGCAGCAGGGACTGGGCTCCGTGCCGGGAACCTCCATTCTGCACATCAGATCGGTCTATGGGAGCCCCAACAACATCGGCCTGTTCTACGACCGAGTTGTTCCCGTGTGGCTGGCATTCCTGTTGTTTCTTCCGGTCCGGCGCCTGCTCTGGGTTGGACAGGTGGCCCTCGGCTGCGTCCTCCTCTCCACCTTGTTCTTGACGGCATCCCGGGGCGCATGGGCGGCGGTAGCGCTTGGCTGCATCGCTTTGCTTGCGGTTCGATTCTCGTGGGGCAAGTGGTTCGCGCTGGTGATCCTGGTGGTCGGGGTCGTGGTCATTGGCCTCGAAGGACAGCGTGTGGTACACGCCTTCGGATTCGGGCACAAAGACACGGCGAGCCGGCGCGTGGACATCTGGCGTTCATCATGGCAGATGATTCGCCACCGCCCCTTGACGGGTGTGGGTCCGGACAACTTCCTTCACTACTACGCGCCGCCGACAGACAAGTACTCCGGCTGCCCGCCCGGGCTTGGATACGTGCGCCCAGGCGCGGTGTCCGAGCCCTGCGAGTCACATCCTCATGACGAGTTTCTCGACTTTTACCTCAGCACGGGTCCATTGGGGCTCGTTGCGTTTCTCTGGATACAGGCGCTTTTCTGGACGCGAGCGCGACCTCTGTGGAGAGCTCCCGATTCCGCTCTGGAACGAGCTCTCCTCGCGGGAACAGCGGCGGGCATGCTGGCGGCAGTCGCCCACGGACTTGTCGACAACTCATACTTCCTGATTGATCTCTCCATCCTGTTCTGGCTCTTCGTTGGCTATGTCACCTACTTGACCCTCCGGGGGGAGACTGTGGGCGAAGCCACCGTGGCGATACCGCCGGCAAGGGCACATGGAAGCTGAGCTCTTGCTTCCCGGCGGCACCGCGGGGACGACCCGATGGGTGGTCGGTCGTGCAGCCATAGCCATTGCATCTCTGGGATTGCTTGTGCTCCTCGTGCTGCTGCCGCCGGTGTACGTTCTTCTTGCCGCCGCTCTCGTGGCAGGCCTGATTGTCACTCTTCGTTTCCCCGTCGCGGGGTTTTGCCTTCTGGCGTTTTCGATTCCGTGGACCAGCAGTTTTGCGCTTCCTGTAGCCGGCTTTCCCGTGACCTTCACGGACGTCCTCGTAGCTTCGCTGGCGGTGGGCTGGTTCGTGTCTCTCAGGCACGAGAAGTCGCGCACGGCGCCCTGGACGCCGTTCCTTCTTGCGTTCATCGTCGCCATCATCCTTTCGACCACGCAAGCCGAGGATTCACACGCTGCGCTACGAGAGATCGTGAAGTGGGCGGAGGTCGCAATGGTGTACGTGTCGGCCTCACGACTCCTCACGACGAGGCGGGAGCTGTTGGCAGTCGTGGCGGCGCTCATCGCGGCCGGAGTGAGCGAAGCTCTGTTGGGGTATGTCCAGTTTCTCTTTCAGCTTGGACCCGAGCCGTTT
>QHBP01000262.1 GCA_003244175.1 Chloroflexota bacterium
GCGTTCCTGGACAAGTACGGCGGTGACAGCATCACCGAAATCGCCGAGAGATGCACGGTGTCGAGCGCATGAGAAATCTCGTCCTGACGGGCTTCATGGGCACCGGCAAGAGCACCGTGGGCTGCTTGCTGGCCGAACGTCATGGCCTGCAGTTCGTTGACACGGATGATCAGATCGAGAGACAAGCCGGCAAGAGCATCGCACAAATTTTTGCTGAGGACGGGGAGTGCGCATTTCGGGAGATGGAGACCGTGGCAGTGAGGGCTGCGCTCGGGGGTCGTCACCGAGTGATTGCCGCCGGCGGTGGCGCCCTGCTATCGGGTGCGAACCGTGCTCTGCTCGGCTCCGAGGATATCGTCCTCTGCTTGACCTGCGATGCCAATGAGCTGGAGCGCAGACTCGACTCCCCGTCGGGCCGGCCATTGCTGAATGATCTTTCGGCCGGCACTGTCGGCCGGCTGCTCGAGGAGCGGCGCGACGGCTACGCTCGTTTCCGGCAGATCGACACGACGGCTCGGACGGCGGAAGAAGTCGCCGTGCAGGTGACCGCGGTCTCCGAGTTACGACGGGTGGCGACGCTCGATGTGGAACGCACGCGTGTTTCCTGCATCGTTTTTGAAGCCGGGATCGCGACCCATCTTGAGAATGCGCGAGACGTGATGCCGTCCATGACGCAGGCACTGGTGGTCGGCGACGCAAACGTGGAGGCGGCAGGAATATCGGGCTCTATTGTCGAGTCGCTGCGTGTGTTCGTGCCGGACGTACATAGTGTGGTGCTTCCCGCTGGGGAGGTAACGAAGTCGACCGTCTGGCTCGAAAAGCTCTACCAGGCTTGCCAACGATGGCGTCTTGAGCGAGAGTCGGTCATTGTGGCAGTTGGCGGTGGCGTGGTGTGTGATCTTGCGGGACTGGTCGCGGCCACGTATCTCCGGGGCCTGCCGCTCGTGCTTGTGCCCACGTCCCTGCTGGCACAGGTCGACGCATCCATCGGCGGAAAGGTCGGCATTGACTTTGGCCGGGTGAAGAACGTGGTTGGCGCTTTCTATCCAGCGGATGCCGTACTCGTCGATCCCAAAACGCTGCGCACGCTACCGCCAGGGCGACTGGCGGAAGGACTGGCGGAGATAGTCAAGATCGGCGTGGTCTGTTCGGAAACGCTCTTTCGTCAGCTTGAAGACCTGGATGGGGCGGGTTCCATTCTGCGCTGCACACAGGTCATTCGCGAAGCAATCCACCAGAAAGTACGGATCGTGCAACGGGATCCATTCGAGAATGGGGAGCGGGCCATGCTGAACTTTGGGCATACGATTGCGCACGGGGTGGAGGCCGCGAGCGGCTATGGCCTGGCCCACGGGGAAGCCGTGAGTATCGGGGTGGTCGCGGAGACGTGGCTAGCCGAACGGTTGGGCGTGTGTGAACGCGGACCACTGGAGCGCATATCCGTGCTTCTCGACCGCTTTGGACTGCCTCTGCACGTCTCCGCCCTTGATGAGGACGTTGTCATGGCGCACATGTCTCAGGACAAGAAGCGTCGCGGCGGCTCTCTGCGCTTTGCACTACCGGTGCGTATTGGTGAAGGTCGGGTCGTGGACATAACCGAGATCGACGCACGATCCGCCGTCCGTTTTGCCCTGCGAGCCGCGGCATGAAGCGAATACTCATCTTGCACGGGCCGAATTTGAACCTCACCGGTGAGCGGGAACCGGATGTCTACGGATACACCACGCTGAACGACATCGACACGCGTCTCGCCGGACTTGCGCGGGAACGAGGCGTCGAAGTGACGTGTCTCCAGTCCAACCACGAGGGACAGCTTATAGACATGCTGCACGAGGCGCGAACCTGGGCGTCTGGCGCGCTGCTCAACGCCGGAGCACTCGCGCACTACAGCTATGCGCTCCGCGACGCCGTCGCCGCCGTGGCCTACCCGGTGATCGAAGTACATCTCTCCCTTCCCGCGGCGCGCGAGACTTTCCGGTCGATTTCTGTGGTCGCACCCGCTTGCCGGGCTCTAGTGAGCGGATTCGGCTGGCGCAGCTATATGCTCGCGCTGTGGGGACTCCTCGACCTCCTGGAGGACTCGTGAGAGCAATACGCGGCGCTATAACGGTGGAAAACAATACCGAGGAGGCGATAGAGAGAGCCACATGCGAGCTTCTTCGCGAGCTGGCCCGCCGAAACAAACTTGGCAACCATGAGATTGTCAGTGTTCTGTTCACGCTCACACCCGATCTGAATGCCGCGTTTCCAGCACGCGCCGCCCGCCACATGGGGTGGGACGTGCCGATGCTGGACATGCAGGAAATAGCCGTCCCGGACGCGATTCCGCGCTGCTTGCGAACGCTCATTCACGTAAATCGCCGCGACCCCGTTCGTCACGTATATCTAGGCGAAGCGATGTCGCTGCGCCCCGATCTCGGAGAGGACGTATGAAGGCAGAAGCGAGACTCTATTCGCCCTCTCTAGGAGAGCTGTCGAATGGTTTTCCCCAGGGCAACAGTGTCGTCGTTTCGCGCGAGATTCTCGCCGACCTGGACACCCCCGTCTCCGCTTATCTCAAGATTAGATCGACTGGACCCAGCTTCCTACTCGAAAGTGTCGAAGGCGGCGAGCGGCTTGGACGTTACTCCTTCATCGGAAACAATCCTCGGAAAGTCCTGCGGGTCAAGGACGGCACGGCGCAGTTTGATGGTGGCGAGTCATGGGCGTGCCTGGATCCGCTTGCGGCGGTTCGATCGATGGTGCAGAGCTACGACTGCCGTCAGATGGCGCGAGCCCGTTTCGAGGGCGGCGCGCTCGGTTATCTGTCTTATGAGGCCGCCGGCTACTTCGAGCGCCTTCCGGCAGCGCGGCTCGACTCGCTGGAGCTCCCGGACGCGGCCTTCATGGACGTGGACACGGTGCTCATCTTCGACCACGTCTTGCACAAGATCCGAGTGCTGAGCCATGTCTGGATGGACACGCCACTCCCGCAGGCGTACGAGGATGCGATCCGTCGGATCGACCGACTTGTCGAGGCTTTGCACGGGCCGGTGGATGCCTCTGCCACGATCAGGAGTACGCCCGCCAGCCTGGGCAGCAATGTTCGGCAGCAAGACTTTGAAGCCATGGTGATGAAGGCCAAGGATCATATCCGCTGCGGGGATATCCTGCAAGTCGTTCTGTCACAGAGGCTGTCGAGGCCCTACCCCGGCGACCCATTCGATCTGTACCGGCAGCTGCGCGCCGTGAGCCCGTCGCCATACATGTACTACATTGACTTCGTCGACCACCAGATCGTCGGGGCTTCTCCCGAGCTTCTGCTCGAGGTGACCGGAGATACTGTTCTCCTTCGGCCGATCGCGGGCACGCGTCGCCGTGGGTCGACGCCCGGGGAAGATGAGGAGCTTGCGGCCGAGCTGCTGGCGGACGACAAAGAGCGAGCGGAGCACCTGATGCTGGTCGATCTTGGGCGCAACGACGTGGGCCGGGTCAGCCGGCCGGGCAGCGTGGAGGTGACGCGGTTTATGTATGTCGAGCACTTCTCCCACGTCATGCATCTCGTGTCTGACGTCGCCGGCGTCCTTCGTCCGGAGTGCACCAGCTTCGACGCGCTTCGTGCCGCCTTCCCGGCGGGCACGCTTTCGGGGGCGCCAAAGATACGGGCCATGCAGATCATCGCCGATCTGGAAGACGAGCGTAGGGGACCGTACGGCGGGGCGGTTGGATTCATCAATACGAACGGGGATGTGGAGATGGCGATCACAATTCGGACCGGGGTCGTTAAGGATGGCCGGCTCTACGTGCAGGCGGGAGCCGGTATCGTGGCAGATTCGGTCCCGGACCGAGAGTTCGAAGAGACGATGAACAAGGCAATGGCGCTGCTCGAGGCCGCGGGAGGGACGAGATGATGCTTCTGATCGACAACTACGACAGCTTCACGTACAACCTCTATCAAGCGCTGGCGATGTTGGGAGCCGAGGTGCGGGTGGTACGGAACGATCAGGTGAGTTTCGACGAAATTCGGAACATGCGACCCGACGGTATCGTCATCTCGCCCGGTCCCGGCAACCCAAGCCACGCCGGCGTATCGAACGACGTGCTGCGTGACACCCCTCGGGAGGCGCCGGTTCTGGGCGTGTGCCTTGGCCATCAATGCGTCGGGGCCGCGTTTGGCGCTCGCGTCGGACCGGCCGCCGATCTGATGCACGGCAAGATCTCATTGGTGTTCCACTCGTCTCAAGGCCTCTTCGAGGGTCTCCCTTCTCCGTTCGAGGCAGTCCGCTACCACTCGCTCGCCGTAGAACGCGACTCGATTCCCGAATGTCTCGAGATCACCGCGCAGACGAGCGACGGCACCATCATGGGGCTCCGCCACCGCTCGCTCGACATCGAGGGCGTGCAGTTTCATCCCGAGTCGATCCT
>QHBP01000198.1 GCA_003244175.1 Chloroflexota bacterium
GACCGCGGGCGCGGTCAGCACCTCACTTCCTCCAGGCGCCTGCGCGTCGGACAAGTCTCCGCCCAGATGTCCGGGGCCGGCGCGGCCGCTCAAATTGTCCCTGTTGAGAAGGCGCAGCGCGGCGCCCGAGCACGATGCGCAAGCCGGCCCCTTTCCCGCCTGGATCAGGAGATGATAGGTCTTTCCACCTTGCCTGATATCCGGTAGTATGGCCGGTCCGGAGCTCCCTAGATCGGCGTCCGCCGAGGCGAGCCCTGCCTGGTTGGTGGGGGTAAAGGAGTCGAGTAGCTTGGCTCCCGACGGATCGAGCTTGAGGATGGTGTCGCCCCACTCGGTACGCCCGTTCCACGGACCATTGCCGCTGACAACGTAGACATCGCGTGTGCGTGGTTCGACTGTCCCCTGGCCGCGGCCGAAGAGGCCGGACTGCTCAGCAACGCAGTAGTTGCCGCTCCCCACGCGCGGGCCGAGAAGTCTATGAATGTTGCTGCACAGACTGTTGAAGACGCGAGTGTGCCCCGACGTCAGGTCGATCGTGACGAGGTGGCCCTGGTAATGGCCGGCGTCCCCGATGAATCCGCTCGTCGTGACATACAGATAGCGGCCGGATATCGTGGGTGTCGCGGACATCTTCTCCACGTCCGCCATCAATGTGATCGCAAACGGCCACCCGCGCGTCCGTGTCTCCGCGCCGTTGGCCGCGTCATAGCGATGCATCTTGCCGTCCAGACCGCCCGCATATACCCACTGCATTGAGACGCCGGTTACCGGCCCGGCCGTTGTGCAGCGAGATGGTCCGAGCGTCGAGCGCTGCCAGAGCGACTTGCCGGAGGCTGCATCAAAAGCGTAAAGCGTGGCCCGCTTCACAGGATTCGACGGATCGCAGTTACTGTCGTTATTTCCCGCCAGCGCGTACACCACAGGGCGGACGCGGCCGTCGCGGAGACGCACGCGAGGCAGGTAGGCGGGCGCCGAGTCCGCGTTCGGCTGGATGGAGCGAACCCACAGGCGGCCGGCGGTCAGTCGCGAGTTCGTATCGAACGCCGGCACCCCGGAACGCAACGTACGAGCACTCACCGCAAGAGCTGCTGCTCCAAACACGGCCAGAGCCGCAAACACAATGAGGCGGCTCATCTCATCAATTCTCGTCCCAGTTTGTCACTCCCTCGAGTGTCAGGAGACGGAGTTTCAGCTTCCGTCCCGCACTACCCAACGTCCGATACGCATATTCCCCGGGCGTGCCGTCACCACGTACGATGCGGTGGCAGGGAATGACGATGGCGATGGGATTGGTTGCTACCGCGGTTCCCACGGCCCGCGTTGCGCCCGGCTTCCCCATTGCCCTTGCTATATCCCCGTAGCTGCTGACCCTGCCGTACGGCACGCGCTGCACTGCCCGCAGAGTCGCGCAGTGGAAGGCGCTCAGGTTCTCGAGATCGACAGGCAAGTCGAATGCCAGGCGCTGCCCGGTGAAATACTCGCCGAACTGATCGACCGCGTCCCGCACCTCTTCCGGCGCGAAGACGGGGGTCACGCTCAGTCGTCGTTCCACGTTGCAGACGAACTCAAGCTCGTCGACGCAGAAATCGACACTCAGCAGCCCCCTCGGACCGGAGCCAATCCATACCGGGCCGAGCGGCGATTGCGCGGAGGCGTATGCGACCTCCATCAGAGCCTGTCTTCCATCTTCGAGCATACCGCGCCGGCCGTCTCCGATTGACGACAAGATGGGCAGTCCAACCGTCACGTCCCATCTCCTGTGGTGCGCTCTCGCGGCCCTCCGTAGCTCAGGCCGTCCTCTCCTTCGCCCTCCTTCGTGACTCGCCTGAGGTTGCGTGAAGAAGTTCGGATGGGGTTGCGTCGTGCGCCGGTTATCCGCGTACAATCTGCAGCTCTTGTAAAGATAAATCATGGCGCCGCGGAGTCTCAATGCAACGAAATATCACAGTCATCGGCACGAGCTATGTCGGCCTAACCACCGGAACGTGCTTCGCAGAGCTCGGTAACCAGGTGGTCTGCATCGACATCGACGAGGCTAAGGTTGCCAATCTTCGGCACGGCGTGATGCCGATCCATGAGCCGGGCCTGAGCGAACTGGTAATTCGTAACGCGCAGGCGGGAAGACTGAGCTTCACGACATCGCATGAGGACGGCCTGCGCGACGCCGATTTCGTCTTCATTGCCGTGGGAACGCCGGATGACGGCAGCGGCGGTGCGGACCTCTCGCAGGTTCGTGCGGCGGCGCAGAGCATCGCGGAACACCTCGATCACTCGATCATCGTCATCAACAAAAGCACGGTACCCATTGGCACCGGGGACCTGGTCACGAGCATCATCAACGAGCATGCGCGTATCGCCGTGTCGTTCTCCCTGGTCTCCAACCCGGAGTTCTTACGCGAAGGTAGCGCCGTCAACGACTGCATGAATCCGGATCGGGTTGTCTTGGGCTCGTCCAATCGCGAAGCCGCGAGGCTGGTCGCGGAGCTCTACGACCCGCTCGACTGCCCCGTCATCGTGACAGACCTGCGAACTGCCGAGATGATCAAGTACGCATCGAACGCGTTCCTGTCGACGCGCATTTCCTTTATCAATGAAATTGCCGGTATTTGTGAGCGGCTCGGGGCCGACGTGAAAGAGGTAGCGCTGGGGATGGGCCACGACAAACGTATAGGCCCGGCGTTTCTGGATGCGGGTCTGGGCTTCGGGGGATCGTGCTTTCCCAAGGACGTCAAGGCGCTGATGCGCATGGCGCAGGATGCGGGGCAGCACCCTCAGCTTCTGGGTGCCGTCATGGACATCAACCGCGATCGCCGGCGCTGGGCTGTCGACCGTCTGAGGGAGAAGCTGGGCGGGCTTTCGGACAAGCGGATCGCCCTGTTGGGCCTGTCGTTCAAGCCCAACACCGATGATGTGCGTGAGGCCGCCTCCATTGACGTGATCGGGCTCCTGCAGGCCGAAGGAGCGTTGGTCTCCGCCTACGACCCGGTAGCGACTGAAAACGCGAGGGCGGTCACCAGTGGAGTGGAGTTCTGCTCGAACGCATACGACGCCGTGCGCGGCGCGGACGCGGTTGTGCTGGTGACGGAGTGGAATGAGTTCACCAACCTGGACCTCGATCGCATACGCGACTCAATGAGGTCGCCCGTCCTGATAGACGGACGGAACCTGTACCGACCGGAGCAGCTTCGACAGCTGGGCTTCGACTATGTAGGGGTGGCGCGCGGAACGATGCCGAGCATGAGTATCGTAGCAGAGCAGCAGGTCGTACTCCGCGACTAGGCGACGGGCTCCGAGAGGCGAAGCACGTCGCGAAACCAGGAAATCGTCCTGTCGATTCCCGTCGCCAGGTCCACGTGCGGCTCCCAGCCCAGATACTCTCTCGCCTTCGTGATGTCCGGGCGCCGCTGCGTCGGGTCGTCCTCCGGCAGCGACTGGTGGACAACGCCCGAGGTCGAACCGACCTGTCGGGAGATGATTTGGGCAAAATGCGAAACCGTGTATTCATCAGGGTTTCCGAGGTTGAAGACCTCTGCTCCGCTCAAATCTCCAAACATCGCTGCCACTATGCCTGCCACCAGGTCTGAGACATAGCAGTAGCTGCGCGTCTGCGACCCATCGCCGTACACGGTTAAGGGCTCATCGCGCAGCGCCTGGATGATGAAGTTCGGGACGATGCGGCCGTCGTCCGGTCGAGAGTGTGGTCCATACGTGTTGAAGATACGGACGATACGTGCGTCAAGTCCGTACTCGCGGGTGTACACCATGGTCGCGGACTCTCCGAAACGTTTGCCTTCCGAGTAACAGGCCCGTGGCCCAACCGGGTTGACGTTGCCCCAGTACGTCTCTGGCTGCGGGTGGACGTACGGATCTCCATAGATCTCCGACGTCGAGGCGAACAGAAACCTGGCGCCGTCGGCCTGGGCTAGGTCGAGCAAGGCCAGAGTCCCGAGACTGTTGACGCGCAATGTCTGCATGGGCCGAGACAGGTAATCGGCCACCGACGCCGGACTGGCCAGGTGAAAGATTAGGTCCGCGTGCAAAGACAGAGGAAGCGACATGGTGATATCGTGCTCTACCACCTCGAATCCGCGACGACCACGCAACGACTCCACATTGCTCTCCGAGCCGGTGCTGAAGTTGTCCACGCACACGACCTCAAGGCCGCGTTCAAGGAGGGCAGCACAGAGGTGGGAGCCGACGAATCCGGCACCACCCGTCACAAGAGCTTTCAGCGCGGGCTCCCGGGAGCGCGGTGAGCTGCACGAGAGAGCATCCCTGTCAAAGCGGGATCCCTAAGGCAGCTCCACGCTGCGCAGCCACCCTACGAGGGTTGGGAGCATGGCGGCCGTGATCTCGGGATGGGCTTTCATCTCGCTCACGAACTGCCACTTGTCCAGCAAAAGGGCAGTTGTCGGTTCCACGGCCGTCACGGTGGCCGACCTCGGCTGATCATCCAGCAGGGACATCTCACCAAAAGTCTCCCCGGGGCCCATGCGGCGAATTTCCCTAGACCCGGTTGAGCCCTCCTGCGTGACCTTCACCTGGCCCGACTGGATGATATAGAGGCCGTAGCCCACCTGGCCCTCGGACACGATCACCTGGTCCGGCTGGTACGTCCGCGCAGTCGTCCCTCGCGCCAGGGACTTCAAATTCCGCGAACGTAGTCCTTGAAAGAGTGGAACGGTCTTCAAAGTCTGCTCGGTATCCACCTCTGACGCCTCCATCGGCACTGCGGCCGGCTGCTCCGTCCTGCACGATAGTGTCCACGACGCTGGGATCACGTAAAGCCTAGCACCTGTCCCAAGACGGACGATATTCGGGAACGGGTCACGTCGTACCCTGGGACTTGCGGCGCCCACGTGCCGTGCGTCCCTCCTTATACACTGAAGCAGCAAAAAAGAGGAGCGAGGCCGTGGGTTTGGGCGCCGAAGACAGCATCGAGCGGCGCTTCACGTATGAGTGGGCGTCCGGCGTCTGGGTGCCCATTCTGTCCGTCGCCCTGGCCCTCGTCATTGGGGCGGTCGTCGTCCTGGCGGCTGGGTCGAATCCCATCAACGCATACTGGCAGCTGTTTCAGGGATCGTTCGGGAGCCGGTATGCCATTTCCGAGACGTTGCTGGCAGCCGTGCCGCTGATGCTCGCGGGCATGGCGGTGGCGTTTTCATTCCGCGCCGGCCTGTTCAACATCGGGGCCGAGGGGCAGATTTTCATAGGAGCCATTCTCTCGGCCTGGGTGGGCTACACCCTAAATGCGCCGGCCATCCTCCTGATCCCGCTCGCACTCTTGGCAGGGGCACTTGGGGGTGCGGTGTGGGCGGGAATCGCTGGAATACTCAAGGCCTGGCGGGGAGCACACGAGGTCATCACGACCATTATGTTGAACTACATTGCGATCAACCTGAGTCATTATTTGCTCGAGTCGGGACCGAGCGGGCAGCCGGGGCCCATGGAGCAACACGTGCAGATCGGGAATCCGGTGACGCCGCCGATGAATGCGCATCTGTCCGTGATCGTTCCCGACAGCTTGGTGCCGGGAGGGCGCCTTCACGCCGGACTGATCATCGCCTTGGTCATGGGCGTCGTCTTCTGGTTCGTGCTGTGGCGCACGACCCTCGGCTATCGCATCCGCGCCGTGGGCCTCAGTCCCAAGTCAGCATCATACGCCGGCATTCACGTAGGCTGGCACGTCGCCGGCGCCATGATCATCGCCGGGGTCTTCTCCGGTCTGGCCGGGATGGTGGCAATCTACGGCGTCTATCCCTACGAGCTCTCTGACAGCTTCTCTCCCGGGTACGGTTTCGACGCCATAGCGGTGGCACTTCTGGGCAAAAACACGGCGGTGGGCACCATTGCGGCCGCAATGCTCTTCGGCGCTCTCGAGCACGGCGCCAACCTGATGGAGGCGACCGCGGGAATCTCGTCGCACTTGACGGACGTGGTGCAGGGGCTGATCATCTTCTTCATCGGCGCCGACGCCATCGTCCGCTATCTGTCCCGCAAGGGTATGATCCGCCTTCCGGCGTATCAGGAGAAGGCGGCAGCATGAATTGGCTCACGACCACGCAGCTGTGGACCATCCTGTCGGATCCCAACCTCTGGTCCGGGACCCTGCGGGAAGCGACACCCCTTGCCCTCGCCGCCATGGGAGGCGTCATTTCTGAGCGCTCCGGCGTCGTCAACATTGCCATGGAGGGCATGATGCTGACGGGCGCATTTTTTGGCTTCGTCTTCACGCTGCTCTTCAGCAATGTCGCCGTTGGCTTGCTCGCCGCCATAGTCACCGGCGGCATCATGGCATCGTTCCACGCCTTTGCGGCGATTCGACTCAGGGCCGATCAAATCGTCGTCGGCATGGCCGTGAATTTGGTGGCTCTCGGGCTGACCAGCTTTCTCCTTTTTCAGAAGTACTCCTCGAACTCGTTGACCACCTGTTTGCCTCCCACCCCGTGCACCAAGGGACAGCTCCGCACCATTCCCGATTGGACGGTGTCCGTGTTTCATCTCGACCAGATTCCGGCGCTTGGAAGCGTCCTCTTTCAACAGAATCCGCTCGTATACCTGATGCTGCTGATCGTCGTGCTCACCCACTTCTTGCTTTTCCGAACCACGCTGGGCCTGCGGATCCGAGCGGTGGGTGAGCACCCGCGTGCGGCGGATACGGCTGGAATCAACGTCCAGCGCTTGCGCTACCTTTCCGTCATTCTGTCCGGGATGCTCTCCGGTCTCGCGGGCGGCTATCTCTCCCTGGCGGTGGCATACGGTTTCTCCGACAACATGACGGCCGGCCGGGGTTTCATCGCCCTCGCCGCCATGATCTTTGGCAAGTGGACGCCGTTTGGGGCCTTTGGCGCGTGTCTGCTGTTCGGCTTCGGCTCGCAGCTCGGCTACAGCCTGCAGAACGTCGTCATCGGCTCGTTTCAGGTTTCGCCAAATCTCATTTCCACCCTCCCGTATGTCGTCACGATTGTCGCCCTGGCGGGCTTCATCGGTCGCGCCATTCCGCCGGCCGCGGATGGCTTACCCTACGATCCGGCGGAAGCCGGATAGCTCATCATGAATACGGAGCGAGGACCATCCATTGCCGCGCTCGACATCGTCAAGCGATTCGGAACGCTGGTGGCGAACGACCACGTATCGCTGCAAGCGTACGGAAGTGAGGTCCTCGCCCTGGTAGGCGAAAACGGAGCAGGCAAGTCGACCCTCATGAACATGCTGTCCGGCCTTCTGCAGCCTGATGAGGGCCAGATCCTCCTCAAAGGCCGGCCCGTGCGCTTCCGGTCTCCCCGCAACGCCATCGAGCAGGGTATCGGCATGGTGCACCAGCA
>QHBP01000410.1 GCA_003244175.1 Chloroflexota bacterium
CGAGACGGAGCGTTGGCAACTGCCGCTTCGAAGCCGCCTGCGCTCCCTGGTGCTTCGCGGCGACAGCCGGGAATCCGACGCAAAGTGCGACCGCGAGAATAGAACGGAGCGCCTGCACGTGCGGCAAACTTCGCCTCCCTCTCGAGGTACAACGCTTGTGAGAGACGCCGTGCAACGTTCACTTAGGCGCCGTGTGAGAGGCCTTTCTGCTTGGGCGCTGGCGGTGGCGGGGGGCGCATCGTGCCGGATTATCTCAGTCGCCGCTCATGGGGCCAGTCGAAACGGGGGATACTGATCGGTAACCAGCAGGAAGGCGTATCCGGCTACCCGGTTCTGCCAACGGATAACGCCCTCCAGGAAGGTGAACATCCCCTGTGGGTACCGGCCGGTAAACAGGATGGCGAACCACGCGACGATGACCACCACCACCGCCCCAATGCTCAGAAAGAACAGGACAATGTAGTGGGGAATGGCCAGGAACCACTTCACGAGGGGCAGCCACCGGTTTAGATCGCGATGCACGTCCGGGTAGGGAAGATCAAGGTGCACTGCCTGTTGTTCGTCGGTCGAGGGATACCGGTCGTCCATCAGGGCCAGGTAGACTCCCACCCGGTTGCTGAAGCGGAGAAGCTCCAGACTCCAATCGAACCACCAGCGAGGGTACTTCTGACGAAATACGATCATCAGCAGCGGAGCGAAGAACAGCAAACCACCAGCCCCTGCCGCGGCTCCCTTCGTCGTCCCTCCCGATGACCACTGCCACGCTCCTCCCTCTACGCTCCCCAGCAGGATGAACATGGGGATCGCGACGAACAACCGGAAGGCGGTGGTCAGTCGGTCTAGCGGCCGATCCGGATACTCCACCCTCAGCTTTATAGGGTACGTTGCCTCGTCGATCATTCGTTCCTCCTTAGTGCGGGTATCGGGCCCTCATACGGTGATGACGACCTTGCCTCGGGCGTGTCCTGCTTCGAGATAGCGGATCGCCTGATTTACATTCACCCGTAGCATGCGCCACGTCGGCCGACTGCGCATCGAGCAAGTGACGTGCGTTTGGGAGGGCAAATGCCAAGCCCTCCGTCGTGTCATATGTCGGTAGCTTCAATTACGGGGCAGTCTTCCACGCCGAGACAAGGCCCTCTCGCACGGCATACAGGGCGGCCTGTGTACGGGAGGTGAGTCCCAGCTTGTGCAGGATGTCATATGACGTACTCGGGCACATCTGGAGCAGCCCGAACAGCGTCGGCGTTCGAGAACGGTCCGGGAGGGTGTGCCGCACTGACAAGAACCGCTGACCGGTTCCGCAGGTCACCCACGCGTAAGCCCTCACGCCGCCCGGGGGTGGCGATATTCCTGCCGTCGTCATGGGACGATGACTGAGGACATTCTGACGTTTTCCGATTGGTTGGCCTGGGCTGGCTCCGGCCACCTCGCCCGAAAGCGAGGAACGGCTCTCGACACGGAATCCCTGCTAGAATTCAGCGACTTACATAACGGAAGTCGTAGTCGCAGTCTCCCTTTTGGCCACCTGAGCCGCGATCAGCGACCGGTGAACCCGATCCGTTCTGGATCGGCCTTCTCATGTTCTGGAGACCAGGCGTTGCATGGAGCCATAGCCTATGCACCCTTCAGAACAAGCTTCGACGTGGACTGATCTGAAGGGAGAGCGCCATGCAGACCGTTTCTGATGACAAGACGCCCACCGAGCTCTCGGACCTGAAGGGGAGAGCATAGTGATGGAGACGCGCCACTTTGGCATCTGGGAGCGATACGCCTGGGTGGCGGGCATCCTGTTTGTCATCGCGCTGGTCGCCGAGGTCGTGGTCGCGATCGGCATCCCAGCGAGCCAGGTGGATTCGGCGGCGAAGATCGCACAGGCGCTCCACACCCACCAACACCGGCTGGGGGCAATCGCGTCCCTGTCTGTTGTCTATGCCCCCATGTTTCTCATCTACCTGAGCGGGCTCTACACGCTGCTGCATATGGACACTGCCCGGGCCAGAGCCCTTGGCTCGTTGGTGCTGCTTGGCGGAACGCTGCTCGTGACCCTGCATGCCGTCAGCGACATTGGTATCACCGGCTTGGTCGGAGCAAAGCTCGTGGGGGCGTTCGGGCCTCATCACGATCCGAGCGTGGTCTACACGCTGTATCTGCTGACCTTTGCTCTGGACAGCGTGGGGGACATCTTCGGCCAGTCTCTTTGCTGTTGCCACGGGCCTGCTCGTGATCGGGAGCGGGGTCCTGCCGCGCTGGCTCGACTGGATGGCGATGCTCGCCGGCATCCTGTTGTTCCTTCAGGGCTTTTCCCTCGGCGGCGTTATCGCCACGTTCGGGGTGCTCGTCGATAGCATTGGGTTCGTACTCCTCCTGGTCTTCGTCCTGGTCAGCAGCGTCATGATGCTGATACGCGGGAATGGCGTCTCCGCCCCGCCAGTTGACAGTCCTTGAGCCGTGTAGAGACAGGTGGAGGGGGTACGGGTTACGTTCTCGAGGAATGTGACACGAGTCATCCCGCATGCCGGATGGAGGGAGACGAGCCGCTGGGTGGCCACCGGCCTCATGCCGGGCTGCCCCGGCATCGAGGCGGCAATCGCACCTGGAGTGGTCTCGTCGGCTGTGCGCATCACCGAAATCAAGTGTCGGGCCTTGATGCTCCCACTTCTGGGTCGGTGACGGTCAACGGGTGCCCATACGGCCAGCACCGCCGACCCCTGCGCGAGGTCGGCGCTCTACTCGACACCAAAGCCATCCACGGCGGGCGGAGCGCCTATAACCATCTGCTCTGTCTGGCCCAGGCGAGCGGGCTTCCCCGCCGCCGGGTCGACGAGGTCCTGGAACGGGTCGGCATGAGCAGCGTGGCCCGCAAGCGGGCCGGGGGTTTTTCCCTCGGGACGGGCCGGCGGCTCGGGATCGCCGGTCACCGAGCAGGGCAGCGGCGGTGCTGCTATTCGACGAGCCGGTCAACGGTCTCGACCCTGAAGGCATCGTGTGGATAAAATTGATGCGGTCTGGAAACACGTAGCTTTGGCCTTTAGACCAAGCTTCTTGCTCGCTTGAGAGATGCTGGGGCCTTGGCATGATCCTCACGTTACCCCTCGACGTGCGCAAGTCGTGCAACCGCGAAACTTGGCCTAAGGGCCAAAGCTACCGCAAGCGGCGGGAGTGAGATCGCTGTGCCACGCGTCGCACCTGGACTACCCGGCCACGTGCGCCAGCGCCAGGGAGATCACCAGGAACGCGAGTCCGATGCCGATCGTGACGTTGAACAGGATTCTCTCGGCGCCTCGCCTGGTATGGAAGACGCTTCCCTCCTGCCCAAACACGCTGCCCAGACTGGTGCCGCGAGACTGCATTAAGATGAGAACGATCAAGCTAACCGCGAGCAGAAGCTCGACAAAGCGAAGCGAATCTTTCACTGACTTCTCCCTGGAACGTCGTGCATGGATCGTCGGGAGTATACCATGGGCCGGGCGTATAGCCGTAACCCGCCCGAGTGGCGGACCTCCAACGGTGGACAGACGGATGGTGGATTTCGCAGGAAAACGGAGGTGAGGGTGCGTGTCTGACGGGACGAATACCGCGGAAACGGGTACCTCGAGCAGCTCAGGCATCCAACGCCTCGTGTTCCTGCTGGATGTGGACAATACCCTTCTGAATAACGACCGGCTAAAACAGGACGTGGCGCAGCACCTTCAGGAGCTGCTGGGCGCGGATCGTTCCACGCGTTTCTGGCAGCTGTACGAGGAAGTCAGGACCGAGCGGGAGTTTGTCGACTATCCCCTCACGATCGAGCGGCTCGATCAGGAGTATGCGAGAGAGGGTCTCCGAGAAACGCTACGGTCGTACCTCTTCAATCTTCCCTTCGCGGGCTACCTGTATCCCGGCGCCCTCGAGGCGATTCGGTATCTCAAGAGCTTCGGACTTGTGGCTATCCTGTCGGACGGCGATCCAGTTTTCCAGCCGCTGAAGATCCGAAAGTGCGGATTGGAGTCGGCAGTGGACGGCCACGTGATGATCTTCGTCCATAAAGAGCACGAGCTTCCATCGGTCTTCACTCGCTATCCCGCGGACCACTACGTGGTGGTCGACGACAAGCCGCGCATCCTCTCGGCTTTGGAGCGCTTCTGCCCAACAGAGTTCACCACCGTGCTCGTGATGCAGGGCAAGTATGCGACGCCCGACGACTATTCACCGCGGCCCGACGATATCGTGCCGAGCATTGCCGATGTGTGCGGCCTGAGCCTGGATCAGCTGACCGGTGTGGCGT
Organism: Chloroflexota bacterium; assembly: GCA_003244175.1. Taxonomy (GTDB): domain Bacteria; phylum Chloroflexota; class UBA5177; order UBA5177; family UBA5177; genus QHBP01. Next base: position 4,268 of record QHBP01000410.1, read on the forward strand.
GAGCAGATTCTGAGCCTCGCGCCAGCTCCAAGACGCGCTCGAGCACGCCTCTCTGTCGCGCGGCGTCATCAAGCGCCTCTCTGATCGCCGTCGCCCGCTGCGCGACATTCAAGAGCACCTCGACGTCGCGAGGATTGGCAATCAGGGAATCAAGCAAGTCGTTCAGCGGCGAGGTTTCATCGCTGGAACCGGAGGATGCGAGCCCTGATTCAAGAGCTTGCAGGATGTTTCGACGGAGGTTGCGTCCGTCTTCGGCCTCTCGCCGCACTTCTTCGAAGTTCGAGCGCTCCCTCTCCGTGTTCTCCAGACGCTGGAACAGATCCCGCATCACGTCTCGCAACGTCTCCACCAGGGCCACCGCCTCCTCGGCCCTCGTTTCCGCAGCGTTGGAACCCGGCTGCGCCTGCTGGTCTTCAGGCGCGGTTGATGTTGGTCGGACATTCGGCTGCGCGGCTGTATCCGCCTCTTGACGGGGTGCGGTGTCGATACTGCTGCCGTCATCGAAAGGAATGTCGGTATCGGGCGTACGTCTGGACGCGGAGTCGACTACAACCGGAACATCTGCGTGAACCGAGGTCCCATCGAGAAGCTGCGGCTCCGCATGGCCTTCCGACGTGTGCCCTCGGCTGGGTTCGCTAGTGGACAACATGGCGCCGGCCAGTATCTCCACTGGTGGCGGCGCCTCTTGCTCGAAACGGAAGTCCACCGAGCCGATCGTCAGCACATCCCCCGCCCTCAAGAGGACAGCCTCGGAGATGCGGCGTCCGTTGACAAGCGTCCCGTTCGTGCTCCCCAGGTCCTCAACGACATAGCCGTCGCGAAGGCGGCTCAGGCGTGCGTGTTCGCGTGATACAGACTTGTCGTCCACCGGCAGATCGCAGGTGTCCAAGCGGCCGATTACCGCCCTGTTGCCGAGCGTGAACGCCTCCCGCGTTGCGCTGTCGAGGCGCACGAGCTTGCTCGGGAGGATGGCGCTATTCGATGTCGAGGTCGAAGCGTTGTCCGTCGAAGACGGAGCGGTTGACAGTGGCTCGCCGCATGCCTCACAGAATGCGTCTCCGGCTCTATTTTCCGCTCCGCAATTGGAACAGATCAATTCACAGCCTCACGAACCACAACAACGCCACGGCCGCGGATATGCCGGCAATATCGGGTAGGAGACGAAGGTCTCCCATGCGTGTGACATTCCAGGCGAGCGATTCGGCGGCAACCTCGCCCGCAAGAAGCCCGGAGAACGTGAGTGTCCAGTACACAAGTACACGCCATCCGAATCGCCGCGTCACGATCTGGTACAGGAGAGCCGCCGCGAGGGATAGTGTCGCCGCGAACACGAGCCAGGGCGGCACGCTCAACGTGCCTCGACACGCGCTAGATACCCTTCGGCGGCCCGAAGCTGCAGGTCGGATATCCCGCCCGACGTATCCGACGGCGCGATCACGACGTCCGGTTTGAGTCCAACCTGCTGGATTGATCGCTTCTTCGGTGTGAGCCACAGTCTGTCCGTCAGACGGATGCTCGAACCGTCGGCTAACGCATAGACGCTCTGCATCGACCCCTTGCCGTACGTTCGGGTGCCGAACAGCCTCGCGCCCGCATCATCGCGCAGGGCCCCAGCGGTGATCTCCGCCGCACTTGCCGTCCCGCCGTCTACGAGGATGGCCAGCGGCACGTGCGTGACATACGGCATCCTGATTACCGGCAGCGGGCTGAGGCGCTTGTCCGTGCCCTGTTCGTAGGCCACAATGCCACGATTGACAAACTGGCTGACGACGCGCTGAGCGGCGTCCACGTACCCACCCGGGTTCTCACGCAGATCGATGACGATCCCGCGGACGTGTGCCTGACGCAGCATCGCCAAAGCGTCTCTGACCTGGTTACTCGTGCTGTCTCCGTAGCTGTAGATCTGTAGGTAACCCACATGGTGAGGCTTGACCTGTCCATATGCGGTAATCGGAGGGATTTGCGCGCGCTTTACGGCAACGCCGAGCGATGCGCCGTGAGAGCGAACAACAGTCAGCCGGACCACCGTGCCCGGCCGTCCGTGGATCTTGGCAACAGCCGTCGATTCACTCATCTGGCTCACCGGCAGCCCATCGATCTTGGTGACGACATCACCGGCGCGGATACCGGCCCGGGCGGCAGGGCCTTTGGGGAGCGGGGCGACGATTTCGAGCAAGTGGTGGCCGCTGGTCTTGACGATCGCCCCGATACCACTGAACTGCACCCCATTCAATTCCTGACTCGCCACCTGATTGTCGCTTGGAGAGAAGAACAGCGTGTGTGGATCGCCCGTGGCCGCGAGCATTCCATCGATCGCCGCATACACCAGGTGCCGCTTGTCGAAGGGCCGGTAATACGAACGCTGAGTCACAAGATGGTAAGCGGTGAGGAAGTCCTTCAGGTTCTTGTCGCTCGTCTCCGCGCCCGCGTTGGCGTGAGCGCTGCCGAAAAACGTGCCGGCGGTGAATCCAATGACGAAGACGGCGGACAGCGCCACGCCCAGGAAAAAGCTGAGGGACAGGGTTCCCGACTTCAAGGTCACGCGCTTGCCACCCCCGTGTCGTCGTCTTCGTCCACGTATCGGTCGGCTTGCCAGCGGAGATAGCTTTCTATGAAGGCGTCCAAGTCGCCATCCAGAACCGCGCCGGTGTTGCTTGTCTCGAACCGAGTACGCTCATCTTTCACCATCTTATACGGGTGCAGCACATAGGACCGGATTTGATTGCCCCAGCCCGCCGCAACATGCTCGCCTTTGAGTCGCGCTTGCTCCGCCTCGCGCTCCTGCAGGCGACGCTCCGCAAGCCGCGCGGTGAGGATGCGCATCGCCACCTCTCGATTCTGCAGCTGGGACCGCTCGTTCTGACATGTCACAACAATTCCCGTCGGTAGATGCGTCAGACGAACCGCCGAGTCCGTCTTGTTGACGTGCTGTCCTCCGGCCCCGGAAGAGCGATATGTGTCGATGCGGAGATCGTCCGGGCTGATCTTGACAACCTCTTCGGCATCGTCGAGCTCCGGAAGTACTTCCACGAGGGCAAAGCTCGTGTGCCGGCGGTGAGCCGCGTCGTAGGGCGACTGACGCACGAGGCGATGGACACCGCGCTCTCCCTGAAGCCGGCCGTACACGTACGTTCCCCGCATCTCGATGGTCGCGCTCTTGATGCCTGCCTCCTCGCCTTCGGAGCGGTCGAGCACGATCACCTCGTAGCGCCGCTGCTCCGCCCACCGTATATACATCCGCAGCAGCATCTCTGCCCAGTCCTGCGACTCCGTCCCTCCCGCACCCGCGTGGACGGCCAGGATGGCCCCGTTCTCCGCATATTCCTCACCCAGCAGAGTTTCGAACTCGAGCTCATCGACCCTCGGCGAGATACGCGCGACCCACTCCTCGAGCTCGCGCTCCATCTCCGTGTCCGGCGTCTCGGAAACAAGCGCAAACATACCCTGCAGGCTGGATACGTCCTCCGCCAGGGAGCGCCATCCATCGACCCGCGCTTTGAGAGAAGACAGCCGATGCATGAGTTTGCCCGCGCCTCGTGGGTCATCCCAAAAGTTGGGCTTGGCTGTTTCCTCTTCCAGAGAGGCTATTTCGCGCTCTGCTCCGGCGATGTCAAAGATGCACCTTTAGGGCATCTAATTTGCGTGCCAGCTCGGCCACGCGATCACTATCCATATCCCTATGTCCGTCCGTGGCAGTACTTGAACTTCTTGTCACTGCCGCAAAAGCACGGATCGTTGCGGCCGATTTTTCCTGTTCCCACTCTGGCCGGTTCCTTGGACCTCTTCGCATGTCCGGATGCGGTCCGCGCGGTTTCCTCCGCTTGCTGCCCGTTCGCAACGCCGTTGCCTGCCACGTCGTTCGGTACCATCGTCTCTTCCTGCAGGATAAGAGCCGCAGTGGGTTGGAACAGGACGTGGAACATCTGATAGACGACGTTCTTGCGGAACATGACCTGAAACTGCTGAAACATGTCGTAGCCCTGGCGCTTATAGGCAACCAGGGGGTCTTGCTGACCGAATGCCTGAAGCATCGCTGCCTCACGCAGCTCATCCATAGCATCGACGTGGTGGATCCAGAGCCCGCTGAGGCTGACCAGAAGTACCCGGCGCTCCCAGGCGCGTACCGCCTCATCCCCAAGCGCGCCCTCCCGCTCGGCATATAGCTGTTCGGCCGCGTCGACCAGTGCATCGGTTAATTCATCCTGCGACAGCGACTGCATATAGTCCGGGGTGAGATTTGCCGGCAGGCGCATCATCGTGCTCACCGCGTTGTAGAGGCCCACGGTGTCCCACTCATCCGCGTGCGTCCCCGGACAGTGGTTGTCGACGAGGTCCGCTATCTCCTCCTCGACCAGGCGCATGACAATGTCGCGGACGTCCTCGCCCCGCAGGATTCTGTTACGGTCCTCGTACACGATCTCGCGCTGCTTCGCGAGCACGTCGTCGTATTCGACGAGATGCTTGCGGAAGTCGAAGTTCATGCCCTCGACCTTGGTCTGTGCCTGCTCGATTGTCCTGGTCACCAACCGATGTTCCAGGGGCTCGTCCCCGTCCATCCCAAATCGTTCAAGGATTGTCTTGACGCGTGGCCCAACGAAGCGGCTCATCAGCTCATCCTCGAGCGAGAGGTAAAAGCGCGAGTATCCAGGATCGCCCTGGCGGCCCGCGCGTCCACGAAGCTGATTGTCGATACGGCGCGACTCGTGACGTTCCGTGCCGATCACGGCCAGACCTCCGCTATCCAGCACACCCTGACCAAGCAAGATGTCGACGCCACGGCCGGCCATATTGGTCGCGACGGTCACCGCCCCAGGCTGGCCTGCCTGGGAGATGATGGTGGCTTCTTTTTCGTGTTGCTTGGCATTCAGGACTTTGTGCGGAATACCTTCCCGATCGAGCAACCGGGACAACTCCTCGTTTTTCTCGATTGAGGTGGTGCCGATCAGAACCGGCTGGCCGCGCTCGTGTCTCTCCTTGACCTCCGCGATCACCGCTTTGACCTTGCCGCGCTCGTCCCGATAGATGAGGTCGGGGTAGTCCTCGCGTACCATCGGCCGGTGCGTGGGAATCACGACCACATCGAGCCGGTAGATCTTGTGAAATTCTTCTGCCTCCGTCTCGGCGGTACCCGTCATGCCGGCGAGCTTCTCGTACATGCGGAAGTAGTTCTGCAGAGTAACGGTCGCGTGTGTCACGTTCTCGCGCTGAATCTGGACGCCTTCCTTGGCTTCGACGGCCTGATGGAGCCCATCACTCCAGCGGCGTCCCGCCATCATACGGCCCGTAAATTCGTCGACGATGACGACCTCGCCCTCCTGAACCACATAGTCCTTATCTCGCTGATACAGCACCTGAGCTCGGACCGCCTGCTCCATGTAATTGACAAGCTGGAAGTTCTGCTCGTCATACAGGTTCTTGACTCCGGAGAGACGTTCCATCTTCGCGATGCCGTCGTCGGTGAGAGATACCGTTCGGGCTTTGGCGTCGATGGTGTAGTCGATCTCGGCATCGAGACGTGGCGCCAGCTGCGCGAAGCGCCGGTACATCTCCGAGGATTCCTCGGCCTCGCCGCTAATGATCAGCGGAGTCCGCGCTTCGTCGATCAGGATATTGTCCACCTCGTCCACGATCGCGAAGAAGTGCCCTCGCTGAACCGTGTCTTCCAGGTCGAGAGCCAAATTGTCTCGCAGGTAGTCAAAGCCGAATTCGCTATTGGTGCCGTACGTGACGTCGCACAGATATGCTTCCCGGCGGCTGACGGGGCGAAGATGCCGCAAGCGCTCGTCGCCGGCTCGCTCCTCCATATAGTCTCGATCAAACCGCAGCGAAATATCGTTGGCGATGGCGGAGGACGTCATTCCGAGCGCATCGAAAATGCTGCCCATCCAGCCGCAGTCACGCCGAGCCAGATAATCGTTGACAGTGACGAGATGGCATCCATTGCCGGCGAGTGCGTTCAGATAAAGCGCGGTCGTGGCGACCAGGGTCTTCCCCTCGCCCGTCTTCATCTCGGCGATCTTCCCCTGATGAAGAACCATTCCGCCCATCAGCTGTACATCGAAGTGTCGCTGTCCAAGAGTTCGCTTGGCGGCCTCGCGTACCCCGGCGAATGCTTCGACGAGAAGGTCGTCTAGGTCTTCCCCGTCGGCTAACCTTTGCCTGAAGGACACGGTCTTGGCCGCCAAATCACTATCGTCCAGGCGCTCGTACTCGGGTTCGAGGTCGGTGATCTCGTCGGCGACCGCCCGCAGCCTCTTAAGCACGCGCTGGTTCGGGTCAGTTGCGAACTTCGACAGAATAGACATGCCTGACAGTCTCCAGAAACTACATGTCGCCACCCTTCAAAACGCAAAGAGAAGGGCGGCGACTTCCCTCCAAACTGTACCACAGTACGTGCAAGTCGACAACGCCCGAGCCGCCTAAAATGGCGTTATGCCGACCCTTTCTGACGCACCGGCGCCGACGTGCGCGGTGGCAATTGTCGGTCCGACGGCGGTAGGCAAGAGCCGCCTCGCGCTCGACCTGGCAGCTATGTTCGAGGTCGACATAATCAGTGCCGATTCCCGCCAGGTGTATCGCTACATGGACATCGGGACAGACAAGCCGACGGCAAGCGATCGCGCGCGCGTGCCGCATTACATGCTCGATCTTGTGGCCCCCGACGACACCTATTCGGTCCGGCGTTATCAGCTGGAAGCGAGGAGGGTGTTGCGGAGGAGCGTGTTCCGTAAACGCGTTTCTCTCGTCGTGGGAGGGACGGGATTCTACGTGCAGGCGTTGCTGGACGACGTGGCGCTGCCGGCCGTCGCGCCGAACCGTGAGCTGCGTGAGCGTCTGACGCTGGAGGCGGAAAAGTGTGGTGCGGCCGCTCTGCATGAGCGCCTCCGGACGTTGGACCCCCGCTCCGCGCATCGTGTCCACACGAACAACATTCCTCGTATCATCCGAGCTCTCGAGGTCATAGATGCGTTGGGCGCTCCCGTGCCCGAGCTGGAGATTCGTTCGGCGGTCCCGGCTCTCTATCTGGGCGTGCACATGAATCGGTCGAGCCTGTATGAGATTGCCGATCGACGCGTGAAAGAACAATTCGACGGTGGCCTGGTGGAAGAAACGGAGTACTTACTACGTATGGGATACGACGCCTCGCTGCCGTCCCTTGATGGTTTTGGCTACCGAGAGGCGGCTGGCTACCTGAGCGGGAAGCTCAGCATGGCCGGCGCCGTGGCGCAGTATCAGGCGGCCACGCACCGATACATCCGACGTCAAATGACGTGGTTCGGCCGGGACAAGCGCGTGCGATGGATCGAGAGCGGACCTGATGCGCCGTCCACGGCCGCGGCCCTGATTCGCGACTGGCTTGCTACCGCTTGATGGGGCTCGCGCCTATCTCTCGCCGGGACGTGTTGGCCGGCCCCACGATGACGTGCGGCCGGCTGAGAGCAAAGAGCGACACGCGATTTTGCGTAGGATCGCTGACGGCAATGTGTCCGGTTCCGGGGACGGCGACACCGACGGGAAGCGAAAGCTGGAACGACCGCAGAGCGCCCAATGCTCTGCCGTCGAATGTGAACGCCAGAACCTCCGCATGGCCGGGGTCCGAGGCGAACACGTCTCGGGTCACCGGATCCACGGCGAGATACGGTTCGTCGTACGATCCGGGAACCCAACTGGGGACGGCCCACGAGCGCAGGTGCGCGCCGTCGGGTGAAAACACCTGGATACGCCGATTCCAGAAATCCGCAACCACGACGCTCCCGTCTGGAGCGATGGCTACGGAGGACGGTTCCTGGAATTGTCCTGGACCTATCCCAGCAGTGCCCCAGGAGGAGACATAGCGCCCTTTGGTCGTGAACACCTGAATGCGCTTGTTTCCGGTGTCCGCGACATAGACGCGTCCATCTGAGGAGACGGCGAGCGACCGGGGCCCATAGAACTGACCCAAACCGGAGCCTATCTGGCCGCCTCCCCACTGACGAAGCAGACGGCCGTTGGGACTGAAAACATCGATGCGCTGGTGCCAGGTGTCCGCCACATAGACGTTGCCATCGGCTCCCGTGGCCACGCCCTGGGGAGAGTCGCGCGTGGCGAACTGGCCCGGGCCATCTCCAGGACCCCCGATGATACCGAGCAGGCGTCCGGCGGACGAATAGCGCACCACACGGTGGTTCAATGTATCGGCGACGTAGAGCTCGCCATGAGCTCCCGCGGCGATGCCGCGCGGACCGCTGAGGGCCCCCGACGTACCCGCGAGATTGCCAACTGACCGCAAATATCTGCTCGACAAGGCGGCGACTGGGGCGACCACGGGGGGTCCGGACGAGGCAGACGGACTTTTAAATTCCTTCGCTCCGGGCACCAGGTCGCGCCGCACCAGTACATAGAGCCACCGCGCCCCACGGTCCCCAAATGGCTTTCGATATAGAAGCCAATTCCAGACGTGCTGCCAGTCCGACGGCGACCCTACGCCCGAAATCGGCCCGACGGTTCCCGTAAAGGGCGCACCCATGTGCAAGGGGAACCACTGCATGTAATCCTGCGGGAACCACCAGTTCCATCGATACTTTTGCACCACGTACTGGCTGTTCAACGTCGAGCTGTACTGGTTGTACTCGGGCTCCAGCATGAGCAAGACGGCACACTGCCGGCCCCCACATATAGGGCCCGTGAAGCTCGTCGTCTCCGTCACATTCGTGAAGTGCCGCATGTACCAGGTGAACGGCCAGCCGCCAACGTCGGAAGTATCCAGCCCGACCGGGAGACTCAGTCCACCAGTCAGACGCCGCGACAGTGTCTCGATTTCGTTGACGGCGTTTGGCACGTCTTGCGACGTCTGGACATAAATCAACATCTCCGTCGGATTAGCGCCGTCGACATAGTTCAAGAGAAAAGTGGAATGCGTCTCCAGGGCGCCCAAGAGCAGAGCCACCACGCCGACCCCTATGGCAACCGGTCTGATTGCTTCACGCAAAATGCGCCCGAGGAAGAGTCCCGCCAGGAGAATGAGGGGCAGGGCGATGTGGATCACCAGCCACGGCATCTTTTCACCCGCCCACGAGTAGAGTCCAAACGCCATGACGGACCACCAGGCGAGGAATGTGGTCACGAGCGACCGACGCACGCTGGCGTACACGATCCCCGCGACGCCGAACAGCAGGGCAAGCTGCTCGTAGAGCGGCAGCAGCAGGAGATAGTAGAAGGTCGGCTCATTGCCACGCTGCACGGAGTGCTGCGCCTTCCAGTAAATGAGGCCTCCTATGATGTCCTTGCGCGCGGGGTTGAGGCCATTGAGGGACCACGCCTGGCCGGGCAGCCAGAATGAGTGTTTGGTGTCCCAGATTCCATACGGATTGGTGAAGAACGTCGAGTAGCAGACCACGGTGATGACAATGAAGATAGAAAGAGCCGTGAGCCAGGTATCCGGCGACGTGCCCTTAATTGCGGCGAGAACCGGTCCCGGAGTGCGTGACAGGTACTCGCGCAGCGCCGCGAAGATGACGAACGTTCCGAAGATGAAGAAAGTCAGATAGGCGGCTTCCATGGACGCCATAGCCAACGCCGACGCAGCCGCGAGAACGTAGAGGAGGTACGGCCTGGGGGCCTCTATGTAACGGACGAGGGCAATGAACATGATGAGCGAGAAGCAGGCGAGATAGATATCGTCCCGGATGAAACGCGAGAAGTAGACAAATGCCGGGGAGATAGCGAGCATGGCCGACGCCAGAAGCGCGCCGTTCCGGGTGATGTAGCGGCGGAGAAAATAGGGGAGACCTATCAAAATGGTGCCGAGTAGGACGGCGAACAGCCTGGCCGCCATTTCGTTGTCCCCGAACAGCAGGTAGAAGAGCGGCACGACCTCGAACTGCAGTGGGCCATGCATGAGAGGATCGTAGGCGTATCCCTGGCCGATAAACAGCTTCCAGGCAAAGTACGCGTGCAAGCTCTCGTCATGGTGCATCGCGCGCAAGCCGAGGTCGTACACCCGCAGCAGGAAGCCGGCGAGGATCAGAGCCGTGTATGCCCACGCTTCCCAATGAACAGCCAGACGCGCAACGCGTTCTCGTGAGGGCAACAGCGGGCGGTCGAGCCAGGTTGTCCTACCACTGGGAATGGATATGTCTGCCATGTTCTCTTTTCTGCTCTAGTACGGGCTCGCCAGCCCTCTTTTCACGTAATAGTAGAACCGAACCATGCCCTTGGGCCCAAACGCCTTGCGGGTTGCCTCCCATCGCGACACATCAGCCCAGCTCGCCGGGTCAATCACCCTGCGCGCGAACGCGGACCACGTCCACGTCTTGTAGTTCTCCGGGAACCACCAACGCAGTGTATACAGATGGCTCGTGTAGCTTCGAGCGAGATACGGTGCGACCTGGTCCCGGTGCGTCTCGTCGATGATCTGTACCGGATTGGAGATGTACGGTTTCTGTGTCAGCTGTTGCGGGGACGGATACGCCACGTTCGACATGTCGCGGAGGTACCACGCAAATGGCCAGGTGTCGTCGGCGTCGATGGTGACATGGAGGTCTGGACCGTTGGTGACCTTATTTGACAGCGCCGCGATATTGCTCGCGACGTGCGGAGTGTCAGGAGAACTCTGTACATAGACCATCATCTCGACCGGGTCGGCCGCATTCACAAAGTTGACCTCGAAGGTGTTGTGGATTTGAATCAGTAAGAGGACCGCCAGAGCAACCAGAGCGGAATAACGCACCCGCGGCGATGCGCGAAGGATGCCGGCGACGAAAGCGGCGCCGAGGAGCAGCAAGGGCATCAGCGGATGAATCATGAGCCACGAGAACTTCTCGCCTGCCCAGGAGTAAACGCCAAACATGAGGACGGCCCAGTACACGAGAAAGGAGGTAAACATGCTGGGGCGCCGGACGGAGGCAACGATGCCGGCGATGCCGAAGAACACGGCGATCTGTTCGTATAGTCCGTCGAGCAGACCGTAATAGAACCACGGCTGTCCGCCGCGGGCCACCTTGTGCTGACTGAGCCAGTAAAAAAGGCCCCCAACGATGTCCTTGCGACAGGGGTTGAGGAAGAACGAATTGCCCGGGCAGGCGGATGTCGAATGGAAGAACGGCTGTGTCGAGTCCCAGATGCCGCGCAGGTTACTCCCAAACGTCGAAAAAGTGAGGACGAGGATTGCAAGCACGATGACGCCCGCGTTGATCCATTCAGCTCGATTGACGCCGCGAATGGCGTCCAGGAACGGCGTTTCGCCCCTTGAAGCCGTCTCAATCGACGACTGTCGAAGTACCAAAAGCACGATAGCAATTGCGGCGACGAGCGGTACCGGCAGATACCAACCAGTCGCGACAGTGATCGCGAACGCCACGAGCAGCCAAAGTCCGCCGGCGGCAAGGATTCTACCGTGAATCACCCCGTCCGGTCCCGACGCCCTTACGAAGTTCATGAGAAGGGAGGAGGGAGACCGGGTGGCAAGCGCCTCACCGGCCAACACTAGGGCGAGATAGGTTCCGAACACAAACAGCGTGATATAGGTATTTTCCATGGCGGACAGGGACAACGAACCCACGGCGGCTGCCAGATAGACATAGCGGATCCTGCGAGTGCGAACGAAGGAGAAGATGGAAATCGCGAGTAGGACCGCGAAAAGGCTCGTGAAGATGTCATCGCGCTCGAGGCGGGACACGTAGACAAAGGCAGGCGAAATGCAGACGAAAAAGGCTGCGATGAGTGCGGCCGTTCTCCCCAGGTATGGGCGAAGAAGATACAGCAGGCCGATCATGGCCGTCCCGAACAGAACGGCCATCAGACGAGCTGTGGTGTTGGACACGCCGAACAGGAAGAAGAAGACGCTCGTTACCAGAAACTGAAGCGGACCATGGTAGACGGGGTCGTACTGGTATCCCGTGCCGTTGTACAGATTCCAGGCAAGCCACGCGTGAACTGATTCGTCACCGTGCATCGCCCTGGAGCCAATGTCCCAGAAGCGCAAGATGAACGCGACGCCCGTGAGGGCTACGTACAGGCCTTGCTCCACGGAGATGGTGGGAAACAGCGCCAACGTGGACGCGGAGCCGGAGCGGGGCGTCTGCGGGATTTGCCGTGGCGGAGGTGGGGGCCGCTCGCGAGTCGGACGAACCGGATGGGACGGCTCCAGTTCTCCGGCGTTACGTTCCCGGAACTTCGGCTTCCTCCGGGTTGGTGCTCCGCCAGGTGCCAGGCCGGCGACCGGCTCCAGCTTTCCCTTGTACCGTCCCAACACCGTGTCGAGGTCAAACCATCGTCGCACTATATGTTCCAGCCCTTGTTTTGAGCGCATGATTGTACCGGAAGCGCGGACGCTCTCACTTAGCGCGTCGGTGTGCGGCCGGCACTTGGACATGCACGTCCGCCCAGCTTCCGGACTTGGGAATGAGGCCATACCCGGTCAGCGCGAGGTTCGTGACGGTCGGTCGGATGAAGACGAGGCGGTGAGGGACGTACAGCGGGATCCAGGCGGCATCCTCCAGGAGGAGCCTCTGTGCTTCGGCGTACAGATGGGTGCGCCGTGTCTGGTCCCAGGTGACGTCCGCGGTCATCACAATCCTGTCGAATCGGGGGTTGTGATACTGAACGTTGTTATTGAGCGCGTCCGACTCCCACTGGAGAGCCACCCAATCGTGTTGGTCTGGGTAGTCTGCCGACCAGCCCGAGAGGTAGAGCGGCAAGGAGTTGGACTGGACATCAGCGACGAGGGTGTTAGGGGTCAACGCCTGCGTCGTCACGCTCAGCTTCAAGTACTTGTGCCATGAGCGCACGATAGCGTTAGCAAGCTTGGCGTTTGAGGGATCGTCGATGTAGTAGAGAGTGAGCTGCGGAAGCTTTTTCTTGACGTATGGGGACGAGTCCCACAGCTTCTCGGCCCTCTTCGGGTCGAAATGTATGAATCCGTTCTCGGAAGATCCTTTGACCTGCTCAGGTGAGGTGAGACCGTCCCAGGCTGTCACTGAGCTCCCCTTTGTCGCGGCCACAATCCTCTTGCGATCGATCGATAGATCCAGCGCCTGTCGAACTTTCCTGCTGTCGAAGGGTTTGGCACCAACCTTCATGTACAGCCCGTCTCCGGCCAGCATGTTTGTCTGGGCGATGAAACTCTGATGGGTTAGTGTCCGATCTCCCGCCGGAAGGGCGACGACGTCCAGATTTTGAGACACGTATTGATACAGCCCTTTGTCCGGAAGCGGGGCTAACGAGATGACGATCTGTTTGAGTGCGGGGTGGCTCAATCGGTAATACTTATTTGGAACAAGGATCATCTTGCTCCCCGTCACCCACGACTTCAACCGGTATGGGCCGCTCGAGACCGGGTTCGAGTACCACGCCGAGCTCTCTATCCCGCCGAGCTTCGAGAGGACCCTGGAATCGAGGGCGAACGCCGTTGGATACGTCAGCTCCATCAAGAAATAAGGCACGGCCCAGCGCGCGGTGATGCGCAGCGTGTGGTTGTCGACCACGCGTATGCCCGATACTTTCTTCGTCTTGCCGGAAAGCATTGCGGGCGCGCCCCGGATGTCGAGTAAATAAGTGGGCGCCGCGCTCGACTTGACGGCTGGATTCAGGCTGCGGCTCATGGCATACGCGAAATCGCGCGCGGTGAGGGGGTGGCCATTGCTGAATCGAAGGTTTTTGCGCAATGAGAAGGTATAGGTTTTGTGGTCGCGCGATACGGTCCACTTGTAAGCGGCCGCTGGAACCACCCGATAGCTCGCGTCCAGGCGGACCAGGCCGACATAGAGGAGATTGGCAAGCTGCACATTCTCGTCGTCGGTGACGAGCGCCGGGTCAACTTTCGGCAGAGTGTCGAGCATGGCGAGGCGCAACACCCCCGCGCGCCCGCCGGCGGATGGCGACTTGTGTACGGCCGCATGTGCGCCGGTGCGTGCGAACGCGACGGCGAAAGCGGAGACTAACAGGAGTGCGGCACTCAAGAGGCGCCGAATATGGTGCAGCATCGATCCTCGCGTCGGCCGCCAACGCGCCTTTTCCGTTTGCAGCGACGCTACTCGACCGAGAGTAGTGCCTGGTGGCGTCCCGCGGCGTTATCTTGCGGAGCAATCCGCACACCAAGGATAGCCGACTCAATCCTGTCGCGCTGCAGCTGCGCCGCTTGTTGTCGTATAGCAGGCGAAAGCGCGGAGGAAGGCAATCCATTGGCGTGCGAGCCGGCATGAGACATGACGCTCAGATTGACGCTCAAAGCGACAATGACCGCTGCCAGTCCGCTTCCGAGAGCTGCCGGGGAAATCCGGTGCACCAGCCGGGTCGCACGCGTTCTCCGGCGTTGAAGTGCACGCAGGATGCGCATGTCGGTCGAGGCGGGCATCGCCCGGTCTACGCTTCCCCAGGAGGTCAAGACTCGATCGACGCGTCGCAGGCCGGCGAGCTCGGTCCGACAAGTAGAGCACGACTGAAGGTGGCGCTCAACACTGTGTCTCTCCGGTAGCATAAGATCAGCGTCGATGTATCGAGACAGGGTTTCACTTGAGTAGTGACTCATGATTCGACCATTCGTCCGTCAGCCGCGTAGGCGGTCTTGAACATTTGCCGCGCCCGGGAGAGACGCATCCGGATCGCTTCCGGGGAAACGCCCAGGATCGAGGCCGTCTCTTCCGAGGAAAAGCCTTCCACGAGCCGCAGAACCAGCGTGATCGCATATTCCGGTTTCATCGCCTTCAGCGCTGTCTGAACTGCCTCTTTCTCCGGCAGCCTATCTTCCTCGCCGCGACAGGCGAGAGCCGCTTCCTCTCGCGGTGTATCTCCCCACGGTAGCCACGAAATTACCTTTTTTCTTCGAAGGTAGTCGCGAAACCTATTGGACGCGATCCGGTACAGCCACGGGGAAATGTTGGAGTCCGGGCGCAATTTGGGGAGCGATTCATAGGCGCTCAAAAACGTGTCGTGGGTCAGGTCGTCCGCCAGCTCACGACTGCCACTGAGGCGGTAGAGATAGTTGTAGATCTGCATGCGATGACGCTCGTAGATGACGGTGAACGCCACCTCTTCTTGCCTGCGCAGCTGTTCTATGAATGCGGCTTCCAAAGCTATTGCCACTGGGCGGGGAGCCTCCCTGCTTCTACTTACAACGTTCGGCAGGACGCTCTCGCAACAGTCCCGGCTCCTCCTATACCCACCTGCCCCATTTTCCTACGCAGGCGCCTCAATTACAAAGATGAATTTCGGATTAATCGGCGATTAATGCCACATGTGGGAATTAAGCGAATTATGGGCCAAAAAACCCCTGTGGAGGCTACAAGAGTCGAGTTGACATATTGGCCGGCTTTCGTTTTAATACAACGAAGTCCGTGTAGGAGTCCTGAGATAGTAGGGGAGCGGCGGCCGCTACGCCTCGCGCCAATCAAGTTTGGCATGCACGTGTACGACGCGCACGAGCAGCTGCTGGGAACTGTCGTGCTGGCGCGGAAGGATCACTTCGTCATGCGGCAGGAGCTGGGGATCAACCAGCTTGTCGCGGTACCGGTCATCGCTGTGGGCGGCGTCGTCGGCGGCATCGTTTTTCTGTGCCTGACGCCGGGCGAGATCGAGATTTTCTGCAAGTCGTTGGAGCGCAAAGAGCGCGGAGCATCGTAATTCAGCTTGTTGCCTCGCTTGGTGCCCCCGCAAAAGCTCGCCGAGCAGAGCTAGCTGCTTCGGGGAGACGCGCTTTTCGCCACCGCGGAGGCCTAAATCGTGTCGAGCACGTACTGGATACGCTCGCGCAGCTCCGCCGGTTCGCAGCGGTGAGGTATGGCGATCCAGCGGACACAATGCCGCTTGCACCGCAGCCATCTCTCCAGGACGCCGGCTGCGTCCACGTCGCTCTGCTGTCGCTGAAGAGCATCAATGAGAGGCTCGTGAGCCCTGACCCACGGGACCACATCCTCGGTTCCGGATCCAATGGCGGTACGGATGGACATGACGCTGCCATGCGCGACCAAGAGTAGTCTCCGGCCCTCGTGGGTTCCGCTCGTCTCGGCGATGAGCACACACCGACATTGGACGGCCGCCTCCAGAATCATTTGTCTTGACAGGAGCTGGTTCAGCGCATCCAACCTGACCTGGATGTCGGCTGCTCTCTCGAACATCAATGCCTCGCTCAATCGGTCCCGTTTCGACTCCAGCCACGCGACGACGAGATCGCCGCGGCCATCGAGCAGATCGTACAGCCGGCCGATGGCTTCCCAATGCTGTTGCCGATGAACCTCGTCCAAGACCGGCGCCGCACAGGTGTGCATCTGGTAATACAAGCAGGGTTTGCAGCGAGGTTTCACCCTGGTGCACTTGCGAAGCGGAAGGGCGGCGTGCAAAAAGCTCATCGTCTCGCGAAGCACGGCAACCGTCCGGAACGGACCGAAGTAAAGGCAACCGTCCTCATCAACGTGCGTCGTGGCCTGCATGAAGGGGTCGTTTTGCGACGTGTCAAACTTCAAATAGTGGGCGGTCCGCGCGGTCAGTAACGCGCGGTTCAGCTCCGGCCTCACTTGCTTGATCAGCGCTGATTCCCGGAACAGAGCCTGCAATTCGGTGGATGCCAGTTCATGGTCGATCGACCGTGCTCGCTTGACGAGAGCGCGCGCCCTGGAGTCGTGCTGGGCCCTGGAAAAGTAGGAGGTCACGCGCGCACGCAGGTTGACGGCCTTGCCGATGTACAGGGTTCGTCCACGACCGTCTCGCCAGAAGTACACGCCCGGTGCCTCGGGGAGAGATCGCGCCTGTTCGCGGAGAAAAGACAGGTGGTCAGGCATAAGGGGGAGTGTGGGGAACTCCGCCGAGATTCCCGGCGGATTCGCCGGTAATCGTTACTATAGCACCGCTTCACGTCTTTGCCTCGGAGCGTGCCGGTAGACTGGAACGCGTAAAACAATGGAACGACCCTCACTCAATCCAGCATCGTTCGGCTACCAGGGGCTAGGACAAGCGTGGGACCCGCACCGGCCGGATATCACGCGGTTGCTTCGAGACTCTGAGCACGCCACCATCGAGCCCATTTACTTCGGCAGTAACCACTGCTTTCTCGTCACCTTGGAGGCGGGGGAGGTTGGCCGCAGCCTGACGGTCTACAAGCCCGGGCGAGGGGAGTATCCGCTGTACGATTTTCCAACGGGAACGCTCTATCGACGGGAAGCCGGCAGCTGGTTGGTCGACCGCATGCTGGGATGGAGCCTGGTCCCACCGACGGTGATCAGCCACGGGAGATTTGGCCCGGGATCTGTTCAGCTCTTTATCGAGTCGTACTCGAGGGGAGATGTCGACATCCTCGAGCTGCAGAGACTGGCTCTCCTCGACCTCGTTCTCAACAATGCGGATCGAAAGTCCGACCATTGCTTGTTGGGAGATGGAGGCAAATTGTGGGCAATCGACCATGGGCTGACCTTCCATGTGCACCCTAAGTTGCGTACCGTGTTATGGCACTTCGCTGGGGAGCGGATCCCTCCAGAATGTCTTGCGGACGTGCAGCGATTGTTGGGATGCCTTGAGACCCTCGAGGCCGAGGAGTCTTCGGAGCTCCGCGAGCTGCTGAGCTTCGAGGAGTGGCGGGCGTTGATCAGACGGACGGCTCGGCTTGCGGAGATGGAATACTTTCCCGATCCTCGTCACAAGTCGGTGCCGTACCGCTGGTAACAGTCCTCGTATAATCGAACGTGGAAAACAAGCGCCTGGATCTGGGAGTCGTCCCAAATATTCACGCCGAATCGTTTGGTGAACCAGGCCAGCGCACGTTTCGGTTGCACGCCGACGCCGGAGCAGGAACCGTGAGTTTGTGGCTGGAAAAGCAACAGATAGTGGCGCTCCTGACAGCCACTCAGGAACTGCTGGAGCGGGTGCCCAGCAATGCTGGACACGGACCTCGTGCGTCGTGCGACTCTGCTTTTTCTGGCGATCTGGACGTACGAGTGGGCACCCTGGCTGTCGGCTACGATTCCGGCGTCTCTGGGTTCACCCTCGAGGCAGCGGAGTTTGAGACGGCTCTCGATCTCACGCACATCCGGCTCGTTGCCGCGCGTTCGCAGATGGAGTCGATGCGAGACGAGCTGGGCGAGATCGTCGGACGGAGCCGGCCGCGCTGTCCTATGTGTGGCCGGCCGCTAACCGGCGACTCGCATTTCTGTCCGCAATCAAACGGCCACGCGCATTTGTCTGTCGAAAGCTGACGTTCGGGATCTGAATCACGATCTGTGGGTCCCACGACGAAGACTCAAGAAGGACCTAGCAACGACCTAGCAAGGAGGGTAGCGTGACCTGGGAAATTCGGGTGTGGCACGAGGTCGAGGGCGAGCGGAGCCGAATCAGCATAGAGGCGGGCATCAACGTACCCGACAACGTTATCTCCGATGTGGCCGGATCCTATTGGTTCGAGGAAGTGCAGGGCGAAGCTGATTGGACCGACGGCGAACCATTTGACGGAGGAGACGGCGCACCGAACCAGCGCCTCCAGGGCTGAAAGCTCCGGCCTCGGGTGCTGAGCTCGAGCAACAGAAGCGGCCTGAACCTTCGGCATGTCCTTCCCTCGCCCTATCGTGGGTAATCCGAGGGCGGTTCACGTCAAGGCGCGCGCTGTGCTGCGCGCTCTTGGCCACAACGCCGCCGACGTGACGAGAGAGTACAAAGATTGGCACATCGAGATACGCAGCGGGGCGGCGTACGTGACCGTGTGGTCATCAGCCGGGATGGTCTTCATGTCCCTGTCAAGTGTCCCCGTGTTTTACCGTCCGGGGCCGTGGGAGCAATACCTCGACTTGCTCTTTCAACGAGGCCAGAGGTAACGCGCGAGCAGGCGAGCCACTCGGGCAACAGATTCCCACGGAGGGCCGGCCCCTGGGCCGGCCCCAGGGCCGGCACCCGAGCGTTGTACTCCGCGCGCTACCTGGTGGCTCGATGGGCTTGATGGATCCAATAATTGGCCTGCGCAATCTCCGCGGATGCCCGCACCATGAGAGGATAGTCGAGACGACGTTCGCCGGCCGCGCAGTGCGAGAAGCCGGCCTCGGCGTAATGTGCCGCCTTCTCCAGAGCCCGGATTTCCGCGTCGCGTCTGGACGCGGAGGCAAAGGCGTGCGCGGTGCCGTCGACTCTCAAGCGGCGAGCGCCCACACTACACGCCGCCGCGATGGCGCTTAGACTGCCCCCCGGGTCGGCGTTGAAGTGCTGAATCGCGGTCTGAAGCGTGTTCACATGCGATCGCAGACTGTCCACTGAGCTGCCGGACCCACACCCCGAGAACAGCAATCCCGCGGCAGCGACGCATATATACATGCCGAAGCCGAGGTGTGAACGGTAAACACGTGTCATTCAGCGTTCTCCGGGAGAGAATGCGCGGTGCAGGCCCAGTAGCCCTGCTTTTGCATCACCCACGCGGCTCGCTGCGCTTCGTCGACGCTGGACATGAGGCTGAACACCGTGGGCCCGCTTCCCGATACTCGGGTTGCGGAGCTCGTGACCCGTCGTATCGCGTCATAGCATGTTCTCGCCTCGGGATAGAGTCGAAACAAAGCGGGCTCCAGCCCGTTGATCCCGAGCCCGCCGCCGCCTCCGGCGTCCAGCCGAGCCGCGACGCGCCTGGTTGCGCGGCCGTCGGTCCATTCCCCATCGCGAACGGCGCCATAGACCGTGGCGGTCGAGACGTGAAGATGCGGCCCAGCGAGCACGTACCATTGCTCGTGGTATCCGGGTATGACACGGACGCGCTCTCCGCGCCCTTGCACCAACGCCGTCCCCCCTCGCAGGAAAAATGGCACGTCTGACCCCAGGTCGTGTGCGAGGCGACGTTGATCCGTTTCCGACCGAGGAAGCTGCCACAACCGGGGCAACGCGCGTAAGGTGGCCGCGGCGTCGCTACTCCCACCGCCAAGTCCGGCGGCAATCGGGATCTCTTTCCGCAGCACAATCCGGCAGCCGCGGGTGCCCGCGTCCTTGGTCTGAAGCGCCCGGGCGGCGCGCAGCACGAGGTTGTCCGAGCACTCGAGGGCTGGCTCCGAGCATTGGAGCTCAAGCCTGTCCGACGGTCTGATATCGAGGGTGTCGACGATGGATATCGTCTGCATGATCGACACGATCTCGTGGAAGCCGTCCGCCCGCTTGCCGAGCACTTCAAGGGACAGGTTGACCTTAGCCGGCGCGAGGACGAGCATTCGCCGCTTGGTTCCGTTGATAGATGGCTTGCAGGCCAAACAGGGTGAGATTGGGATCCATGTCTTGGACCCTGCGGGTATAGGGGGTGACGTATCCCGCCAGCCCTCCTGTCGCGACGACGGGAGCATCGATCTTAAGTTCACGTCGAAAGCCGTCAATCAGTGCGTCCACGAGCCCCGCGTAGCCGTAGAGAAGACCAGATTGCAGACACTTCACGGTGTCGGTGCCGATGTAGAACGGCGGGGTCTCCAGAGGAACGCGTGGTAGCTGTGCCGTCTGCTGAAAAAGTGCCGCGGCCGCAATGCCGAGTCCGGGAGCGATGGCGCCGCCTACGAACGCTCCATCCACGGAGACGGCATCGACCGTCGTTGCCGTTCCAAGATCCACAATGATCGACGGGCATCCGATCTTGATGGTGGCGGCAACAGCGTTTGTGATCCGATCCGCGCCGAGCAGATGTGGCGACGAATAGCGCAGCTCGATGCCGAGCTCGATGTTGTGAGAGACCACGAGAGGGCTCAACCCCCAGCGCGTGGCGGCAGCCTGAACAAGTGAGTGCTCTGCCGCCGGCACAACGCTGCTCACAATCATGCCGTCGAGGTCGTCCGTCCTCATTCCACCGCCGGTGAGAAGAGAGTCCAGCAAGAGAGCGTACTCGTCCGGCATGCGGAGGGGATGTGTTGTCACCCTCCATGGGGTGCGCAACCCCATGTCCGAAAAAATCGCGAAAACCGTGTTTGTGTTGCCGATGTTGACCGCGAGCCGCATGCGACCTCGGGCAGCCGGTGATACCATTGTCTAGGCTATCACCGGGAGTAAGGGTTGTTTGTCGTCGGGCTGTTCTTAGGACCGATTCTGGCGCTGGCCGGAGCCTGGGCGACGACCATGGCCGGAGTCTCCACGCGTCTCGTTCGTCCTGCCATCGCTCTCGTCTTCATCCTGCTGCTGTTTGTCCCCGCCGCATCGCTCGAGCTTCGCATCGGCATGGTCATGGGCGGCTTTCTTGGTGTCCTCCTCTCCGCAACGCCACTGACTGTGGAGCGTGTTGAGGAAAAATAACGGCGAGGTCGGGGCCCGTTGTGTTGTCTTGCGGGCGAGAGGAGGGCCATGAAGATCGTCACGCGTCCACGCGTTTATCTCGTCGGCCGCACCCAAGTCGACCAGGAGGTCGTCCGGCAGTTCCTGGACGAGGAGGCCACGACGTGGCAGACGGACGGCGAGACGGGAAGCGAGCTCCTGTGTGAGCTGGCCGGCCGCGTATGTTATCTATCCTTCGGGGACAAACAGGGACGTCGCTCCAACCATGACTACTTGACGAACATCATCGCCATGGAGCACGGAAGCGTACTGGAACATGCAGCCTGGAGCTTTATTGTGACGGGAGTCTCGAGGTCGTTCAGTCACGAGCTCATTCGCCACCGCGCCGGATGGGCCTATTCGCAGCTCTCCCAACGCTACGTGGACGAATCCGATGCAGCGTATGTTGAGCCCGATATCATCGCCGCAAATCCGGAATTGCACGACATCTGGCTGCAGGCCGTCGAGATGTCCCACGGCGCTTACGTGCGTCTCGCCCAGGGACTGTCGGAGGCCATCAAGCAGCAATATCCTGCGCTTCCAATTCGTGACAAGCGGAAGAAGGCGCGCGAGGCCGCGAGGAGCGTGCTGCCAAACGCTACCGAGACGAAGATTTTCATGACGGCCAACGCCCGCGCCCTTCGTCACTTCGTCGAATATCGCGGCGCGCCGGATGCGGAACCCGAGATTCGCAGAGTTGCCCTGGCGGTGCTCCAGATTATGCGCGTCGAGGCGCCGGCCCTCTTCGGCGACTACGATGTCGAGTTTTTGAGCGATGGGAGCGGGGCGGCTGCGACCCCGCACAAGAAGATCTAGGAGACTGCCTAGAAGTGCTTCCAGCCGTCATCCGGAAGTGGATCAACCCTGCCGTTCACACGCTCGATCATCACCCCGTACTCGCGGGGCATCACCGTTCCCACGACGGTCAGGGGCAGTGGCTCTACTAAAGTCCGTGCTCGTCCCACCTGGGACGGGTCGAGAGCGATCAACAACTCGTAATCCTCCCCACCGTGTAACGCAAGCTCGGCCGGCTCGCGGCCGAGTGTTTCCGACGCGCCTCTGGCGAGAGGATCTACCGGTACATGGCGCTCCAGAATGTGAAGGCCCACCTCGCTGGCTGCGCACAACCGGTGCGCGTCTCCCGCCAGTCCGTCGCTGATGTCCATCATGGCTCGCGCTAGGTGTGATGCCGCCAGAACCTGCCCGGCCTTCAGACGTGCCAGCGGTCCGAGGCGGTCGCGCTCAGCTTCCGCAGACATCCCTGTTTCCGTGAGGAGTCGTACCGCGGCAGCCAGGCCCAAACGTCCTGTCACCGCCAGAATGTCTCCGGGACGAGCGCCCCGGCGGAGGACCACGTCGGTCTTCCGTACCGTCCCCAAGAGGGCTAGGTCGAGGCTGAGGGGGCCGGGTGTGCGGGTAACGTTTCCTCCGACGACTCCGACGCCTAGAGGCTCTGCCGCACCACAGAGCCCGTCGTACAAGCTGGTCACGAGTGGAAGGCCGATATCCAGGGGTAGCGCCAGCGACACGAGAGCAAAAGTCGGCGCGCCGCCCATCGCTGCAATATCGCTCACACTAACGGCAAGAAGGCGCTGACCGAGATCCTCGGGTGGTATGTGTGACAGCCGGAAATGAACCCCATCGACGAGCATGTCAACTGTTGCCAGCATGTATGAATCACCCGGAATGTCCAGCACCGCCGCATCATCGCCAATACCCACGACCGAGGCGCCGGCAGGGCACAGGCGTCGGAGCTGTTCGATGAGCCCGAACTCGCCGACGTGCGAGATGGACATATCTGCGTTCACAGGAAGAGGTGTCCTTCCATCGCTGTGGCAATGCCCTCCTGCGTCCGTCCCGCCGACGGGCGTTGCGCGGAGAGTGTCCACTCTTTCAGCGCGAGTCTATCAAGTGTGGGTAAGCCGGCTGGGGAACGGCTGGAACATCCGCGGCGAATTCGCCGTCGTGCCGATAACGTGTGCCGCATGACACGGCCCAAGCTAGGGGGCCCAAACCCGGTGGTACGATACAAGTGTGGGCAGGAGTATGACGAAGGTTGATGGGCTTGCTCTAACCCTGCATCCCAAGGAGTTCGATCTCTTGCACTACTTGCTTCGGCACCGCGGCGTGGCTCTCCGACGCGAGCGCTTGCTCGCGGACGTCTGGGGGCACGAGTTCGTCGGACCGCGCACGGTGGATGTCCACGTGCGGCGTCTCAGGGCAAAGATGGAACAAGGCGGAGTCTACGATGTCATACGCACCATTCACGGGGTCGGATACACCGTCGGCTCGGCTGCCGGGCCGCAGTGTACTACGGCGTTCGGCAACCTGGCGGCGGTAGGCGAAGACAAGTCGGTGGCATTGGTGTAGCACCAGGTCATGCCACTGAGACCGGGCGGCACTCGCCGATAGTGCCAATGTCGCCCTCGGACAAGTCCGCTGCTCTTCCCTACCAGGATCTCTTTCGGCAGTTTGCCGACAAGACGGAGCAGGGAATCCTGGTCGTAGGTTCGCGGCGAATTGTCCTTGCCTGCAATCCGGCCGCCAAAAGCCTGCTGAGCCCTGAAGAAGATGTCCCCTCCTCTCTTAATCGCGTTGTGCGCGACATCGACGTGGCCTTCGCGGTCGGTGATGCGTTTCACGATCGCAGGGTCGTTCAGTATGAGAGCTATGCTCCCCACCCCGACCGTCTGCTCCGGTACACCATGATTCCCGTTATCGCGGCGACGGGAGAGCCGTCTTACGTGGTGGTCACGATTGATGACGTGACGCGCCTCCGACACCTGGAAACGGTCAGACGTGACTTTGTAGCCAACGTCTCGCACGAGCTGAGAACGCCCATAACGTCGATTAACTTGCTGGTGGAGACGCTGCAGACCGGGGCGATGCGGGATGCGGGAGTGGCATCGCATTTTCTGCAACGCATCGAGGTCGAAACACTTTCCATGATGCGTCTGGTCGAGGTGCTGCTCGAGCTTTCACGGCTGGAAAGCGGCCGCCTGGCGCTTCAGCTGGATGCGACCGACGTAGGCGAGGTCTTTGGCGCGGTATCCAATCGATTGGACCCCGCGGCGAAAGACAAAGGACTTCACGTTCGCCTGGTCATTGACCCCGGCCTTCCACCGGTTCAGGCCGACAGCGAACGTCTGGAGCAGGTCTTGATGAATCTGGTACACAACGCCATCAAGTTCACGCCCGAAGGGGGAGAGGTCACTCTTCGCGCCGCGCGCCAGGGTAGAAGTGTGGTCCTCGAGATCGTCGATACCGGCGTGGGTATGGATCCCCATGAAGCGGCTCGGATCTTCGAGCGCTTCTACAAAGTCGATAAGGGACGCAATAGAGCGGAAGGAACGGGTCTTGGCCTGGCTGTGGCCCGCCATTTGGTCGAGCTCCACGGCAGCCGCCTCACTGTCGTCAGCGAGCCAGGCCGGGGCGCGCGGTTCTCGTTTGCGCTCCCGCTGATGCAGTAGTTTCGAGGCGTACGCCGACTGAAGCCGTGAGAGCCACGACGTGCGGAGGATGCGTGATCCCCAGTGCGAGTCGACGCCCTATGGGTAGATCGATCTGGCGTTGGAGGCGTCGGAGACCGTCTTCACGGCGAGGATATAGGCCGCCAGGCGCATGTTGACGTCGTGCGACTCTTTGGCCGCGAGCACCCGCCGAAAGCTGTCCCGCATGATATCTGCGAGCCGTTGATCGATCTCCTTCTCGCTCCAGAAGAAGTTCTGAAGGTCCTGCACCCATTCGAAGTACGACACAGTCACGCCGCCGGCATTTGCGAGGACGTCGGGGAGGAGAAATATGCCGTTATCATTCAGAATTTCGTCGGCTTCCGGGTCTACGGGCCCATTGGCCGCCTCGGTGATTACGCGAGCTCGCACCTGGCCGGCATTGGTCTCGGTAATCTGGTTCTCGAGGGCGGCGGGAATCAGCACGGTGACCGGCAGCGTCAGCAGCTCCGCATTTGTGACATATTCCGCATTGCGGAAGCCCTGAAGTGATCCATGCTCCTCCACATAGCGCAGGACATCCGGAATGTTGAGCCCCGCAGGATTGTAAATGCCACCCGTGACATCGCTGACCGCCACGACCTTCACGCCCTCCTTGGCCAGCAATCGAGCAGAGTGGCTGCCGACGTTACCGAACCCCTGGATAGCTACTGTCGCCTTCTGATAGTCAAGATCGAGGTGTTTGAGCGCCTCAATGGTGATGATCATGACGCCTCGGCCGGTGGCCTCATTACGGCCCTCCGAGCCGCCAATGCTCAGCGGCTTTCCCGTTACCACCGCGGGAACGGAATAGCCCTTGTGCATGCTGTACGTGTCCATGATCCACGCCATGGTTTGTGCATTGGTTCCCACGTCGGGAGCCGGAATATCTCTCTCGGGGCCGATGAAGACCGAGATCTCGGTGGCGAAGCGCCGCGTCAAATTCTCCAGCTCGTGCTGGCTGAGACGCCGTGGGTCTACGACGACCCCGCCCTTTGCGCCGCCGTACGGCAATTTGAAGATGGCGCACTTCCACGTCATCCACATCGACAGCGCCTTCACCTCGGAGAGGGTGACGCCGGGGTGATAGCGGATTCCACCCTTCGTGGGTCCACGATGAAGGTTGTGCTGCGCCCGGTACCCCTTGAACATCTCGATGGATCCGTCGTCCATGTGGACCGGGAAGTTCACCTCGAGGACTCGCTGCACTTCCCTCAATATGGACCGGACGCCGGGATCGAGGTTGAGAAACTCGGCGGCAATATCGAATTGGCGTTGCGCCGTGACGAACGGATCGGGCCCCGCATCCATCACCGGAGACGGTCTGCCCTGCTGTGTAACGACCACGCCCTTCACCAATCCTTTCTTTCCGCACCGACCTTATGCCCGCCGGCTAACGCGGCAAATTGTGTGCCAAAAGCCCCTTGACGCTTAATGACGCTAACGTACGTTAGCCATCACTATATGATAGCCTCCCCCTGTGTACGCCGGCCCGCTGAGAGGCAAAACCGCCGTTTGCCCCGGAGAGAGATCCGAGAATGAGGCCGACGCTTTCTGGCCGCCGGCATACACCACCTCCGCGACACCCCCAAAGGACTTCGCACTTCGGTTGATGACCGATATGCTTCCGGCGCTTCCCGGGCCGGCCCCAAACGTCGCGTTGTAGCCGACGACCAGCCAGCTCGCGGGAACGCCGCTCAGGTCCGGAATCCCGCTTCTCGTCTGGCTGGGCGCGACAGTGGTCGGTTGTGTCAGCGGGATCGATGTTGCTCCGCCGAGTGCGGTGCTTCCGCCATTGCCAGTGCCTGGGGCCGTGACCGGGGGCAGGACCTGGGGTACAGCCGTCGGGCTCTGCGCCGCCGCCGTCCGCTCTGCCCGGGACACAATGGTGGAGGCTTGCTTGTTTGCGTGTTGCGTCGCAAGGCCTACGATTTGATGTCCGGCCTGCAGGGCGGTCTTGACGATGGCCGTTGCCTGTACCTGCGCCCTCGCAATGTCTTGCAACGCCGGTGACACGTCCGTCACGTGTCCCGCTTTCCTATGCCCGGTAGTGCTGCCACTTGACACCTTGTTGGCGACAAACGCGCCTGCGCTGACCACGCCGACAATTGCAAAAAGGAGAATGGCGGCAGCCCCGACATAAATCAAACCATCCGACGCTCTACGTCCGCGCGATTGGCTGACGCGCCGTACCACTGTCCTGCCCAAAGACACCTCCGTCGTTATCTGCGCGCATTATAGCCAACGCCTCCCTGCGTCGGGGTTAGCGTACGCGGAATCCGCGCTCTTGTAAAGCAGTCACCACCATTTGTCGAGCAAGCGGAGCTGCATATTTGAACCCCTCACCGGCGAATTCGTGCAGGACGGCGACGGCGATGACCGGGTGCTGCGCCGGAGCGAAACTGATGAACCACGCATGGGGCAGGGACGCCCCGCTTGCTGCCGTACCCGTTTTACCCGCCACTCGCACTCCCGCGATCTGAGCGCGGTAACCGGATCCGTGATTGACCACGAATTCCATGGCAGTCGTCACGGATGCCGCGGTAGAGGCGCTCATGACCCGGCCCAAAGAGTGCGGCGCGAAGGCGTGAAGAACGTGTCCCCCGGCATCCAGGAGCCTGTCCACCAAGTGCGGCGCCATCAGCACGCCTCTGTTTGCCACCGCGGAAGTGACGAGGGCCATCTGGAGCGGCGTGACCCGATCGACTTCCGCTCCGAAACTGCTTTGTGCGAGTTGCGCCGGTGACGGATGAGGATTCCCAGCCGCGATATGACTCCTTGTCACGGGCAGGTCGAACGGGATCTGTTTCCCGATGTAGAAGCGGTGCGCGTAACGTAATAGAGTTGGTGCGCCCAGTGTGAGGCCGATGTGTGCGAATGTGAAATTGTCGCTGAAGGCGAGCGCCTGGGACAGCGTGAGCTGCGTGAGATCGGCGCGAGTGACATTGGACGGATAGTCCAGGTTGTTGAAGTACGGGCTGGGGCCAAAGGCATCCGCCCCGGCGAAGACCGAGCTCAAGCGAAACGTGCCGGTATCGAGGGCCGCGGTCAAAGTGACGATCTTGAATGCCGAACCCGGGGGAAGCGCAAGTCCCACGGCGCGGTTCAACAGTGGGTTGGATTGATCGCGGCGGCACCTTTCAGGGGAGGCCGCTGACGCAAGTTCAGTCGGAGAGCAGTACGGGTTGGACACCATGGCCAGCACGCCTCCGGTCGACGGATCGATGGCCACGATTGCACCGCGCGCGGACCCGAGGGCCTTCTCGGCAACTCGCTGTAGACGCGAGTCGATAGTCAGCTTCACGGATCCGCCTCGAGGCGCCTGGCCCCGCAGCCGAAGGAAGAACGTGCGCCAATCCTGCCGTGCCCGCCGAGCGGTGAGGAGGGCCTGGAAGCGCCTCTCCAGGCCGTGCCACGCACCTTGCGGGTCTCTATAGCCGGTGAGCAAGCTCAAGCTGGGCAGTGTGGAAACTTGACGCGGCTCTCGTCCTCGTGTCGAGGTGTAGACGAGGAGCTTGCCGGCGCGATCGATGAACGACCCGCGGTAGTATCCCGATCGCTCGCGAGCCTGCGCGCGCATGGAAGCGTCGTCGGCCACTATGAGGGCTATCGTGGCGGCCAGGACACACAGCAGTGAGATGAGCGCCTGGAGTACTGCGCGTACCTCGGGCACTTCGATCAAGCGATCACTCTGCAAGATAGTCCTTCATGTTTCCCTCTGGGGGCGCGACCAAGCTTGATCCCTCCCCCAAGACGAGATCCCCCGTGAAGGCGACACGCTCTTCGCGTAGCCAGTACACGAGATGGTCCGGAGTGTGTCCCGTCAATTCTCGTAACATCTCGGCTGCTCCCATGTGATCGTGCTGAGCGTGTGTGAGTGCGATGCAGCTGAGGACAAGATTGTGGCGCTGGATCCACGCGGCGAACGCCCGCTGATAGATGGGAATGTCGGGACCCGGATCGACGATGCAGGCAGCCGGGGAGCCCACAAGGTAGGCGTTGCTTCTGTCCGGCGTCATCGGTCCAGGATTGGGGGCTGTGAACATATATGAGGGAGGCGAGGCCAAGATCAATCGAGGCGTGAGGATGCCCTGAGGATTCATATCAGGGCCCATGGTACCCGGAGGCATCGGAGGGAGGTGATGTATGGCCTGTCATCGCAGCAAAATGTCTACTATCGATCAAGCAAGCACGTAAGGCGGCGAAATGGCAGGTGAGGAACGGGCCGTGTCCATGGACCAGGTCGTCTCTCTCGCGAAGCGGCGCGGCTTTGTCTATGGGAGCAACGAGATCTACGGCGGCCTGAGCGGCTTCTGGGACTACGGTCCGCTCGGGGTCGAGCTGAAACAAAATATCAAGCGCGCCTGGTGGCGCGCGATGGTGCAGATGCGAGACAACGTCGTCGGTCTCGACTCCTCGATCATCGCGCCGCCCGCCGTCTTCGCCGCGTCGGGCCACCTGCAGAACTTCAACGACCCACTCGTCGAGTGCGAAAAGTGCAAGCGGAGGTTTCGTGACGACGACGTCGAATCCGACGTCTGCCCTAGCTGCGGCGGTCACCTGTCGCCGCCACGTCAGTTCAACACCATGTTTCAAACGCACGTCGGGCCGGTGGCCGATGATGCGAGCGTCGCCTATCTGCGGCCGGAGACGGCGCAAGGCACGTTCGTCAACTATCGCAACGTGTTGCAAACGACGCCTCACAAGGTGCCGTTTGGTATAGCTCAGATTGGGAAGTCGTTCCGCAACGAGATCACGACCGGCAACTTCATCTTCCGCTGCCGTGAATTCGAGCAAATGGAGCTGGAATTCTTCGTCAAACCCGGGACCGACGATGAATGGTTTGACTACTGGCGTAAGGAGCGGTTCCGCTGGTGGACGCAGGATATGGGTATCCGCGCGGAAAACGTCCGTATCCGGGACCATGAGAAGTCCGAGCTTTCTCACTACTCGAAGCAGACGTCGGACATCGAGTACGCCTATCCTTTTGGCACAAAAGAGCTGGAGGGGATCGCGGATCGAACGGATTTCGACTTGAAGGCGCACATCGCGGGCTCGGGGGCCGACCTCGACTACTTCGATGAGGAATCGCGGGAGCGTTTCGTTCCCTACGTGATCGAACCCGCCGCGGGATTGGAGCGCAGCTTCCTCGTGGTGCTGCTGGATGCATACGCTGAGGAACAGACAGGCACCAAGCCCGGAGATCGGCGCACCGTCTTGAAGCTCGGGCCCCGCCTGGCTCCGTACAAAGTTGCCGTGTTCCCCCTCATGGCCAACAGACCGGCGCTCGTGGAGAAGGCGCGGTCCGTCTACGATGCGCTGCGTCCGTATTTCACCGTTGCCTGGGACGATATTGGAAACGTTGGCAAGCGGTACCGCCGTCAGGATGAGATCGGCACCCCCTGGGCCATCACCGTGGACTTCGAGACGCTCGAGAACAACACAGTGACCGTGCGCGATCGAGACTCCATGGAGCAGGACCGGCATGACGTCGATTCCCTGCTCCATCTTTTCCTGGAACGTCTCGGCCCACTGTAAGCCACACCCTCAAAAGTCCGGGGGTATAATTGGTCGACTTTGCGACCTGATATATGGCCATGTTTATAGAGCCATAACGCAAAGAACGTAAAGCGTTATCCGGGCATAGAGAGGGTACGACTATGGCACAGACGTTGGCAGACCAGCAAACGGTTGATCGAACGGCGCACAAGTGGGTATATCTGTTCGACGAGGGAAACGCTAGCATGCGAGAGCTCTTGGGCGGCAAGGGCGCGGGAGTCGCCGAGATGACGCGTGCCGGACTACCCGTGCCTCCCGGTTTCACCATCACCACCGAGGCGTGCAACGCATACCTGGCGGCGGGAGGCTCCTTCCCGCCGGGACTCTGGGACCAGGCGCGAGAGTCGCTTCGGACCATCGAGCGGAAGACTGGAAAGAAGTTTGGTGACGCCGCCAATCCTCTCCTCGTGTCCGTGCGATCGGGCGCCAAGTTCTCTATGCCCGGTATGATGGACACCGTATTGAACCTGGGATTGAACGATCAGACCGCGCGCGGTCTCGCCGACCTGACGCAGAACCGGCGGTTCGCCTGTGACGCCTATCGACGCTTTATTCCGATGTACGGCAAGATCGTGCTTGGCATCTCGGGGGATCGTTTCGAGCACCGCCTGGACGCGACCAAGCGCGAATTGGGAGTGACCTCGGACGCCGATCTCTCCGTGGACGCCCTCCGGCGTCTGGTCGCCGACTTCAAAGACATTATTCGTGGCGAAGCTGGGCGGGATTTCCCCAGCGACCCCTATGAGCAGCTCCAGGGCGCCATTCAGGCGGTTTTTCGCAGCTGGAACGGCGATCGAGCGCGAGCCTACCGGCGCTCCGAGGGCATAGCGGACGACCTCGGCACCGCCGTGAACGTCCAGGCCATGGTGTTCGGCAATATGGGGGACGACTCCGGAACGGGTGTGGCATTCACGAGGGACCCGTCGACCGGAGAGGCACGACTTTACGGCGAGTATCTTCTGAACGCACAGGGAGAGGACGTCGTCGCCGGCATCCGGACTCCTCAGCCTATAAGCACACTCGACACGGAGATGCCGCGGGCGTATGAGCAATTCCAGGAGATCGCTTCGCGCATGGAGCGGCACTACCGCGATATGCAAGACCTGGAATTCACCATCGAACGCGGCCGTCTGTACATGCTGCAGACGCGCAACGGCAAGAGGACGGCGGCAGCCGCCGTCAAGGTGGCCGTCGACATGGTCCAAGAGGGTCTGATCTCTAAGGAGGAGGCCCTGCTGCGGGTGGACCCTCGACACGTGGTCCAGCTTCTGTTGCCACGATTTGTGGAAGACGCACGACACCGGGCGGTTGATGACGGCCGGCTCTTAGCGAAAGGTTTGAACGCCTCTCCGGGCGCGGCGGTGGGCAAGGCCGTCTTTGATGCTGACCGGGCAGCCGAACGCGGCAGCGCGGGAGAAGCCGTCATCCTGGTGCGGCCGGAAACCTCTCCGGACGATGTGCATGGGATGATTGCGGCAAAGGGCATTCTAACCGCCCGTGGCGGCGCGACCAGCCATGCCGCGGTTGTCGCCCGAGGTATGGGAAAGCCGTGCGTCGCCGGCGTCGACGCACTCAGGATCGACCTAGGAGCGCGCACGATGTCCGCCGCCGGGAAGACGGTGTCCGAGGGCGACGAGATCAGTATCGACGGCGCGACCGGCGAGGTCTTTCTGGGCGCCATCGACGCAATTGCGCCCAAGTTCAACGAGGAGCGCGAGCTAGCCCAGATTCTGGAGTGGGCGGACGGCATCCGGCGCTTGCAGGTGTGGGCAAACGGCGACTATCCACGCGACGCCGAGCGCGCGCGTGAATACGGCGCCCAGGGTATCGGCCTATGCCGCACCGAACACATGTTCTTCGAGGAAGAGCGCCTTCCGATTGTGCAGCAGATGATCCTGTCCGCCGACGACGCGTCGGAGCTCGACGTCGAGCTGCAGACCCTGGAAGAGGAAGCGGCGGCCAATGCCTCAGACACCCGGCTGCAAGAGCGCTTGAAACGGGTGCGCGAGCGTCGAGACTCGTCCGACGCGGTGAGGCGGTATCACGACGCGTTGGGTAAGCTCTTGCCCATTCAGAAGGAGGACTTCAAGGGGGTCCTGGCAGCCATGCAGGGTCTCCCCGTTGTCATCCGGCTGATCGACCCGCCCCTGCACGAGTTCCTCCCCTCATTCGAGGAGCTGATCGTGCACGTCACGACCCTGCGCATTCAGGGTGGAGATCAGGCCGAGCTCAAAAAGCAGGAAGAGCTGTTAGCGGCAGTCAACCGCATGCGCGAGCAGAACCCGATGCTGGGTCTGCGCGGAATCCGTCTCGGAATTCTCTACCCGGCCATCATCGATATGCAGGTGCGCGCGATCATGATGGCCGCGGTGGAGCTGACGCAAGACGGCGTCGACGTCCGGCCCGAGATCATGGTGCCGCTCGTCGGTCATGCGAACGAGATGACGGTGGCCCGCGACCGCATTGAGCGCGCGGCACTCGAGGTTCTCTCCGAGTCGAGTGTCGAGATTCATTACAAAATCGGCACAATGATCGAGATTCCACGCGCCGCGCTCACGGCCGGCGAGATCGCTCGCGACGCCGAGTTCTTCAGCTTCGGCACCAACGACCTGACCCAGACGACGTACGGTTACT
This sequence comes from Chloroflexota bacterium, assembly GCA_003244175.1. Lineage (GTDB taxonomy): Bacteria > Chloroflexota > UBA5177 > UBA5177 > UBA5177 > QHBP01. The sequence continues at coordinate 37,162 of QHBP01000410.1, forward strand.
CCCGCGACGACGCGGAGGGCAGATTCCTGCTCAGATATGTCGAGCGGGGCATTCTGCCCACGAACCCCTTCCAGGAGCTGGATCGGGATGGAGTCGGCAAGCTCATGCGCATGGCGGTCGAGGCCGGACGGGAGACGCGACCCGACCTGGAGATCGGCATCTGCGGCGAGCACGGGGGCGATCCAAGCTCCGTCGAGTTCTGCAACCAGATCGGTTTGAACTATGTAAGCTGCTCGCCTTTCCGGGTACCCGTTGCTCGACTGGCGGCGGCGCAAGCCGTCATCACCGAGGGGGCGGAGAAGTCAGACACGAGATAGGAAACTGTCGGATACGACTCTCACACGGCGGTTTCTATAACCTTGCAATGCGGTCCACCGACGACTCTGTCTCGATAGACAGGCAGCCCTCGATCGCTTCCTGGACGTTCTGCATGAGCTCCTCATAGCTGTCGCCCTGCGTCATGCAGCCGGGAAGTGCCGGCACCTCTGCCCAGAATCCACCTCCCTCACTATCCGGGACTGTATGGATTATCGCCTTGATTCTCACTGCCGTTACTCACCTCTCGAGTCACTCTTGCCGCCGTCTTCGCCAGGGAGTCGATAAGTCATTGGTATTCGGTGAGACGGCGTTACTCCTGGATCAGGCTCGCTCTCCCCAGTGAAGGGCAACCGTGCCGAAGTTCATCAGCCGGTACTTGACCTGCCGTAGGCCCGCGTTCTGCATCATGCGGCCGAGATGCTGCGCATCGGGGAAGTCTTTCACCGACTCCGGTAGGTACGAATAGGCCTCTCGCGCGCGGGCTATGAGCTGCCCCATTCGTGGCACAATCTCGTCCATGTATTTTCTGGCCAGCTCACTAGACGGCGGAGTGAGCTCGAGGATGACCACACGTCTGCCGAGTCGTGTGACCCGTGCCATTTCCGCAAGCGCTCGCGTCCGGTCCTCGACGTTGCGCAGGCCGAACCCACAGGTGACGCCGCAGAAGGACCGATCGGCGAATGGGAGATTCAACGCGTCGGCCGCCTCGAACGACACGGGAATGCGGCGGATCGATGCCTTGCGGCGTGCGAGGGATAACATCGGCTCCGCGAAGTCGATGCCAACCACGTGCCCGCGCGGCTGGACATGTTTGATGAGCTCGAAGGCAAGGTCTCCGGTTCCCGTTGCGACATCCAGCGCTGTGTCCCCCGGGTGGAGCTGGGCCGCCTCGGCCGCCTGGCGGCGCCACCGTTGATCCTGCCCGAAGGTCATGACGCGATTCATCAGATCGTAGTGATCCGCGATGGCCCCGAACATCTTCACCACGTAGTCCGCTCGCTGGTCTTTCAAGGGTTGCGACATGCCGGCTCCTAGGAGATGCGCGTCAGGGTGGTGCCGTTCAGACGATAGTACCCGCGTCCCGGGAAGAAGCGCGACAGGATCCGATTGGACACTCCCATGTCATGCGCGAAGACGATGTCGCCCTTGAGGCGCGGATCGTTGGCGAAGAAGACGTTACCGTAGCTAGCCCAGAATCCAGGCGGGTTGGTTACGACGAAGACCACCGCGTGATGCAGGTGCGCGCGCCGGACAGTGGTCAGCTCGGCGTTGCTGGAGTAGTTGTACTTGTCGTACAGAGTCAGCTGCGCGGGCATGTAGAAGCGGCCGTTGTAAATGAAAAGGGCGGCGATCAGCATCGCCGGAAAGAATGCCGCGACGCTGGCGTCGGAGGCCAGGTGGAATCGCGTCCACACGCGAAGTGGGAGCCGAAACAGCTCGACGACACCGCGGGCGCTGAGGAGCAAAATCGAGGGCAGCGCCTCATAGTAGAAGCGAGGACCGTACATCAGGCAGCCGCACCAGTAGAGCATGTGTATGCCGACGATGCCGGCGAATGAGGCAAGCAGCAGGAAGTCCCAGCGCCGTGCCGCGCCGAGCACGAAGGGGAGAGCCATAAAGGCGAGGGCGACGCCATACGGCCATCCGTACAGATGAACCGAGAGCATCGACAAATTCTGGTAGCCGTTCCAGAGGCCGTCGGCAGCTGTAAACGGTCCCGAAGGGGAGGCATCGGGGCCAAAGCCCAGGGTGTAGTGGGAAGACCAGGCGGCATAGGTACTCTCGAGAGGTCCGCCCATCTGAACCCACTGGTACAGGAGCAAGAAGACAGCCGGGACACAGAATGCACCGATGGCGGGGAGATAGGCCTTCCATCCGCGCCGGCTGAAGAAAAGGGCGTACAGGGCAAGCGGTCCGAGTAGGCCGGCGGCGGTGATCTGGCGCGTCAGGAACAGCATCCCGGCGCAGAATCCCATAACCAGGACCCATTGCCTTTTGCCGGTGTCTTGAACCGACCCTGGAGCTACAGTCCCCCGTGTCTCGCCTCTCCCGGCCCGTCCGTCGCGTGGATTCTCCGCCGATGCCGTAGGGACAGACCTCCGTGTCTGTCCTCCCCCGGCTCTTCCGACGCCTGTGTTCTCCGCCAGCGCAAAGGACAGGAAACATCCTGCTCCAAAGAAGAGACCCGTGGCGTGAGCCATGAAACTCGAGCCGAGGAAGAGCCAGAATGGAGAAGACAGTCCGAGCAAAGCCGCGATGATGCCAACCGCGCTGCCGTACACTCGCTTTCCCAGGAGGTATACGAACCACAGGGTGACCGAGGCCAGGATGGGCTCTACGAGCCAGGGAGCGCCGAGCAACACCCCCAGGGTGAGCATCAGGGGATGGCCGGGCGGGTACTGCGAGAACCACTTGGCGCCGTAGAACGGCATGTACTCCTCGAGAAAGAAAGGCTGGACCGAAGATGCCGGGGCGGGCGCATTGAGATGTCCACCGGCAAAGATCTTTGCCTGAAAGAGATAGGCGACCGAATCCTGAACGTGAGGCATACGGTCCAGCAGGAAGGTCGAGACGGCCCCCGTCGCCGCAAGGGCGCAGGCAATGAGGCACAGACCGAAGATGATCGCGAAGCGAGGACGTTCGACAAATCGTCTCACGCTCTCGAGGTCGTCAGTCGACGTGTTCTTGAAGCCCGTGAATAGCCCCAGCAGGACCGGGTACAACCCAAGGCTGAGAAGCAGAAAGAGCGCCGCGAATGGATAGGCCACAAGAAGCGAGCGCGTCGCTCTTTGGAGATTGGCGATGAGGTTCATGTCTCGCAGCTCCGTTGCGCCGACCGCGGGCCCGAGAGACCCGGTGTCCCACCGAACAAATAGAGAGTCGGGCTGGTCAAATCGCACCTGCAGGGCGTAGCCGCGCCCCGCTGGCCCGACCCCGAACATTATGTTCTGCGAACCCTCGGGTCGGGAGAGACGGACCGTGATCGTATAAGGCGGAACGAACGCTGGTTTGGCGAGGGCGAAGGCTCCTTCGCCGCCGCTTATTTGTCCGTTCCCGTCGCCGGACCAGCTTTGCGGCGGGGACTGGAGGGGCAGAGCGGAGGTGGCGTTAAGGCGAGAAGACCCGGAAGGCGAGCTCACGGCGAGATCGGACCAGGCAGGTGTTGGAGCGGACAGACGCAACGCACGTGCCAGGCGGGCGAGCGGAGTGGTCACGTCGTTTTGGACGGCTTCGCCCGTCGCCTGGAATCGGTAGCTCCCATAGGCCGCCTGCTGTAGACCGACCTGACCGGCTGTCACCGGCTGCAGCATGCTGATCGTGTCGCCGTCGATTTTGGCCACCGCGCCGGCTCGCGTCACATGGATGAGGACCAGGTGGGACTCATCCCATGACCAGAAGTAGAGCAGCGTAAGGGCCACGTTGAGCGCAAGAGCGGCCGCCCATACCGGCCGGCGCCGTAGCGCGGCCACGTCCACCAACAGGACGACCGTAGCCACGCCCGCAATTATTGCGGCGACGGGGGAGTACTGTTGCCGGGCAACGACAAAGATGAGTGAGGCCGCGAGCGCGGCACCCGCCAATGCGGCTCTGGGGCGAGTGCGACGTCGTGGTGCTATCGCGCCGAGACTCGAGCCATCCCGGACATGGCGGTGATGTTCGCCCGTGTCAGCCAGTCCATGTACCTCGGGATCCGACCTCTAACTGCATCGAGGTAGAGCGTCTGTATCTTACCCGTGACCGGCCCAACGTCCCCCTTGCCTATCGCTCGGTGGTCGATGCTCGTCACGGGCGCTACTTGAGCTCCCGTCCCCGTCAAAAATACTTCGTCAGCATAATACAGCTCGGTGCGGGCCACGGGTCGCGCCATGGTGTCTAGACCGAGCTCGTCTCGGGCTACGGAAATGATGCAGTCCCGGGTGATCCCCTCGAGAATGCCATCGGCGACCGACGGCGTGATGAGCGCTCCGTCGCGGACGATGAATATGTTTTCCGTGCTCCCCTCCACAACGAAGCCCTGGCTGTTGAGGCAGATGCCCTCATCAAAGCCGTTCATCAAGGCCTCGTTCTTGACGAGAGCCGAGTTGACATAATTTCCTGTCACCTTGGCGCGGCCGGGAATGGCGTTGTCGTCCGTGCGTTTCCAGGAGCTGACGCAGAGCGACAGACCGCGGTCGATGTCGATGTAGTTGCCGAACGGCGTGCAGAAGATGGTCAAGTCATCCTTGACGCCCTTCATGGAAACGCCGATCTGTTCCGATGACTTATAGGCCAGAGGACGGATGTAGACATCCTCACGAAAGTCGTGCATCGACATGAGTTTGAGCGTCAGCTCGACCAGCTCGTCCGCATCGAAGGGAACCTCGATGCACACCATCCTGGTGTTCTTCAAGAATCGGACGTAGTGCTCCCGCAGTCGCAGGATGTAGACGCACCGGTCTTGCTCGTTCCAGTATCCGCGAATGCCCTCAAAGACACCGGTGCCATAGTTGAAGGCGTGGGTCATGACGCTGACCTTCGCGTGTTCTAGGGGGACGAAGCTTCCCTGGAAGAAAGCGTACTTCTGCGCTCCTGTTTGGGTCACGTTTGACTCCTGATCCCTTACGCAACATGATGACAGCAGAACTGCCGGCCCGGACCATTATAGGACCGTGTGGACCCTCGCGGAGCGCGTTCGTACGGCTCTCATGAGGAGCGGATTGACTTCGAGGGGTCGAGGCTCGACCCGGCGGCATCCTCTTCTCCGTGGAGACCCGGACGAGTTGCCTGCCTTGTCTGTGTCAGGGCACCGCTGTTGAGATGCTACTATGTAGCACATGGAACGAATTGGAATCCGCGAACTCCGACAACACGCCAGTCGATATCTCGCGCGGGTCGCAGCCGGCGAAGTTGTCGAAGTGACCGACCGCGGCCGCGCGGTCGCTCGGCTCGTGCCGGTCGGGAGTGACCCGTGGCAGGACTTACTCATCGCTGGTCGAGTCTCTCAACTCGACGAGGAGACCGATCTGCTCGACGAGAACCCCGTGGACTACGGTATCGACGCCTCCGCCGCGTTGGCGGCGGCACGCGAGGACGAGCGCTGAGGCTTTACCTGGACAGCTCAGCGGTGGTAAAGCTCGTCCAACACGAGACGGAGTCCGACGGGTTGCGCCGCTACCTGCATCGGCACCGAGGCGACGTGCGCGTGAGCAGCGCGCTGGCTCGCACCGAGGTGGTCCGGGCGGTTGCAGCCGGCGGTCCTCCAGCCATCGCTCATGCTCGTCGGGTCCTGGGCCGGATCCACCAAGTGGATGTCAGCGGCGCGTTGCTCGACGATGCAGCTGTGCTAGCCGTGGGTGCCGTTCTGCGAAGCCTTGATGCTGTACATCTCGCGACGGCAAGGACCCTTGGCGCCGACCTTCGGGCGGTCGTGACCTACGACGCGCGCATGTCCACAGCGGCTATCGCCCTCGGCATGACAGTGGAAGGGCCGGTATAGACGGGCCGGCCACCTCCGACCGCGTCGTTTACATCTTCGAGCAGCGATCGGCTATCACTGCCGGACGACAAACCCTCGCTCGCCAGCAGCCGCGGCGAGGCGGTCATCAAAGGTGGCGACCGCGCCCTGCGCCTGTTCGGCTGCGAGCAGCACGCAACAGTCGGGTAGCTTTAGACCGGTCCTGGCGCGCAACACCGCCAGTCGGATGGGCGCGCCCTCGCCCAGGCCTACGCCGGTCACTCGGAGCTGATGCAGTGCCGCGATGGCCTTATCGAAGCGACCGGCGCGAGCCGGACCGACCAGCACCTCGGCGAGGGACAGTGGGCTCGCCGCCAAAGGCTCCTCGGCGGCGCTGAGCAGCAAAGCGCGGGCACGGTCGTGATGAGCATCCGCTCCGTCCAGGTGGGCGATGAGCACACACGCATCGAGGACGATCGCGCCGGCCAGTCTTCACGCAGCTCGGCCAGGTAGTTCTGACCGTACACCCCGGTGAGCTCCCCGCTCGTACGAGCAATCGCCTCCCGCCGGGCGGCCACTCCGCGTTCCTGCTGCCCGAGAACTGCTCGGTGCCCCTCTTCGAGTAGCCGCAACAGAAGCTTGTTGCGATTACCGCTCTCTGCTGGCCAACGCTTGGCGGCATCATCGAGTGCGCGCGAAACCTGCTCGGTTTCAGTGATCATGTGACGTGGACGGGTTAGTGGGCATCATGCCCACTAACCCGTCCACGTGATATATCGGTGTTACACTTCACCGTCCTTTGCCTGTAGGCCCGAGCATCTCGGCTCAACGTAGACGACCAGCGGGCCGGCTCGCCTCCTGATCGGTAAGGCCCCCGCGATGTATGTGGTCTCCGGCACGGCTCGGCTCAGATTCCGTGGGGACCGGTCCTCGACATCCGTTTTAATTTAGGTACGGCAGGACCAGTGCGGAAAGTGCCACGTGGAGATGCGGGGATTCGAACCCCGTGCCTCCTGCGTGCAAAGCAGGCGCTCTACCAACTGAGCTACATCCCCGGATGTGGTGGGGCATCCTGGACTCGAACCAGGGGCCTCAGTCTTATCAGGACTGCGC
>QHBP01000196.1 GCA_003244175.1 Chloroflexota bacterium
GCCGCGTGGTCCCTCTCCGGCTTCCGCCGGTAGTGTCCATCCTTTTCGTCCACCGTCTCTAACCCGAGTGGCAGCACGTCCTCGTCGGAGAGAGTGTGGGCGACGTCCAAGATAAAGGGCGCCGACATGGTAGGGGAAGGCGGGAGAGGGACCACGCGGCCTACACAGTGTGGGCATGCTACCGGGAGCTGAAGACAGACCACGCGGCCCGCAGACGGTGGGCGGGAGGCGCACTGCCCTCGAGGGCAGGCTCTACCGGCAGCTCAAGGTGAAGCCCACCGAGGCCAACAGGACCGCGTGAAGCTTATTGAACCGACGATTCGTCGCCGGAGGATTCAGGGTGACCGACTCGGTGCCGGTTGTTGTGTGGATGATGATGCTTTGGGGTGCGACCCTGTTAGCCGCCAATGTAGGACATTTCGACCTTGCCCAGGCCGGTGGTTTCCTGACCACGCAGATCGGAATACCGGTCGGCACGCGGGCGCCAGACGGAACGCACGATCTCCTCGATCTCGGCATCCGTCGCTCCTCGACGAAGCGCCTCGCGGAAGTCATGTCCTTTCTGAGCGAACAGACAGGTGTACAGCTTCCCGTCCGCAGAGAGCCGGGCACGCGTGCAACCGCCGCAGAAAGAGCGCGTAACGGAAGCAATGATGCCGATCTCACCCTGGCCATCGACGTAGCGGAAGCGCTGCGCAACTTCCCCGGAATAGCGCGGCGCGACCGGCTCCAGGGGCCAGAGTGCGTTTAGCGCCTGAGTGATCTCGTCCGCGGAGACGACATGCTCCAAACGCCACCCGTTGGAGTTCCCGACATCCATGAACTCGATGAAGCGGAGAGTGTGACCGCTTCCCCGAAAGTGCCGTGCCATGTCGATGATCTGGTGATCGTTGACTCCGCGCTTCACAACCATGTTGATCTTTATGGGGTGCAAGCCGGCTCTATCGGCGGCGTCGATGCCCTCGAGCACCTTGTGCACCGGGAAGCTGACGTCGTTCATCGAGGAGAATATCGCGTCGTCGAGCGAGTCGAGGCTTACCGTGATGCGCTGGAGGCCCGCGGCTTTGAGTGCCTCGGCCTTGCGTGGCAGGAGCGACCCGTTGGTGGTGAGAGTCAGGTCGTGAAGTCCAGGAATCGTTGCCAGCATAGCGATGAGGTGCTCGATGTCCCGCCGCAGCAGAGGCTCGCCCCCGGTCAGGCGAATCTTCTCGACTCCCTGGGGAACAAATATCCGCGCCAGTCGAACGATCTCCTCGAAGGAGAGCAGCTCCGCCCGAGGAAGAAACGGGAAGTCCCGGCCGAAGATCTCTTTGGGCATGCAATAGGTGCAGCGAAAGTTGCAGCGGTCGGTGACGGAGATACGGAGGTCGCGGAGCGGCCGGCCAAGGGAATCGATGAGGCTCACAATCCATCATATGCCGGACCCGACCCTCAAACTCGTACGCTGACCAGTGCTATGCCGACGAAGATGCATGCGATTCCAGTCCACTGGCTGCGGTACAGCTGCTCGCGCAGGAAGATCCAGGCGAGGATGACCGTCACTGTACTGAAAAGAGAGGCCAGCACGCTGACAATGGCGATTTGACCCGTCGTGAAGCCGAAGGCTACGGAGACGAAGGCCAACGTGTCGATAATGCCGATTCCCAGCAGAAGCTTCCACGCCGGCCACAGCGACGCGCGGAGGTTCTGTCTGGCGGGAAGGGCAAGCAGCACAAGGGTAAGCGGCGTCACGAGGCGAGTGACCCAGACTGGAGCGACGCCACCCAGGACGGGGGCCACCCGGGAACCGAAGATCCAGAAGGTGAAGCCGTAACCCAGGGCCGCTCCGATCGCCCACATCACGCCCGGCGGGAACCGGCCGGAGTGAGGCGGAATATCCACCCCGTGAGCCGTGAGGTGCGCCGCCGCCAGCACCACACCGCCGATGGTGGTGACGATTCCGATCGTGTGGAGGAGACCTATGTGCTCGCCGCTCAGCACGGCAAGAATCACCGTTACGGCCGCGTAGCTGGCGGCGATGGGAGAGACAAGCGACAACACGCCCACTTCGAAGGAGCGATAGAGGGAGAGAGAGCACGCCGTCCCAGTCAGAGCGGTAACCACGGCCCAGGCCCAGGCGGAACGATAGCCCGAATCGCCGAGCCGAGCCAGTTCGCCACTCGCCAGCATGTACGCACTCAAGGCGACAAGCCCCGGCAGCTGCATGAAAAGGAGCGTGCGATACGTCCCGACCAGACGAGTGGCGTAACGAGCGAGGAAGTCGGCGGTCCCCCAGCAGACGGCGGTAAGAAGGCCAAGGACGATTCCCATACATGGGCAGTGTAGCGAGCACGACGGATCACGCCGTCGTCCTCTGGCATTGAAGTACCCCGCGCGCGTCTGGCAGTCTAGAAGGCCACGAAGCCCCCGTTCAACTCCGTCTGGAGACACCGCGGATGTACGGACCAATCTTGCGAGGGCAGTCCATTAGCCTGGAGCCTCCGCGCCGTGAGGACATTCCTTTGTATCTGGCCTGGTTTGCCGACACCCAGGTGACACGGACACTTCTCGCGCGCTTCGTTCCTGGAGAGAAACAGGAGGAAGAGTGGCTCGAGCGGGCGGCAAGCGGCGAGGCGCAGGTCTTTTGGCGCATCGTCCTCCAGGGTCGGACCATAGGCGGAACGGGGTTACATGACATCGACTGGATCAATCGCCATGCAAGTAGCGGGATGTTCATCGGCGAGCGTGCGGAATGGGGTAAGGGATATGCAAGTGAGACCGTGGCCTTGCGCACCGCGTATGCGTTCGAGGAGCTGGGCCTGGAGCGCCTCGAGAGCGAATCGCTCGTCAACAACCTCGCGATGCACCGTGCGTTGCAAAAGTCGGGCTACCGGGAGATTGGCCGCAGGCGGCGCTACATCTATCGCAATGGTCAATGGAACGATGCTTTTGTTTTCGAAGTCTTGCGAGATGAGTGGGAGGCCGCGCGCCGCTGACCACCTGCATCCGGTATCGTATAGGGAGAGGAAGACACCCGCGGAGCCTGCACCGCGTCGGGCAACGGTGAGGTCATGACCGTGAGATGTTCACAGTGAAAAGGGTGCTCGCGGTCGAGGACGAGCGCGACGTGGCCGAGCTTGTCGAGGACGTGCTCGAGCTCGAGGGGATCGAGGTACGTCTAGCGTCGGGGGAGAGCGCTCTTGCGGACGCGATCGCTTTCCACCCGGATGTCGTGCTCCTCGACCTCATGATGCCGGGGGTGGATGGTTTCGAAGTCGCCCGACGCCTGCGGGGGAATGCTGAGACTCGGATCCTGCCTATCGTGGTCATGACGGCCATGCACGACCCAGCTACTCGGGCAAGGGAGGCGGGAGCGAAGCATTTCCTCGCCAAGCCCTTCGATATCAATGTCTTGGTCCGGACCGTGGAGCACGCCGCGTCGGTGGTCTGATCGCCGGGTATTAGTATGGTGAACGGGGCTGCCAGATACGGCAACACCACCTGCGGAGGTCTTGATGACCGAGACGATCCAGACCGGCGGCTCCACGCAAACCGACGAGGCCGTGCGTTACCTGCGTGATGTACTGCGGATCGATACGACCAATCCTCCAGGCAATGAAACCGAAGCGGCTCAGTACCTCGCGGAGGTGCTGCGGCGCGACGGATACGACCCAATCGTGCGCGAGTCCGCTCCGGGACGGGGCAACGTTGTGGCGCGTTATCCGGGAACGGGCGCGCTCCCACCCCTGCTCCTCTACGGTCACATGGACGTTGTCATGGCGGAGCCGCAGCGGTGGACGCTGGCGCCGTTCTCGGGTGAGGTGGCGGATGGCTGTATCTGGGGTCGTGGCGCTCTGGACATGAAGAGCCTCGTCGTCCAGGAGCTCATGGTGATGCTGATGCTGCGAAGGCGCGGAGTCCGTCTCCGGCGGGACGTCATCTTCGCGGCGACGGCCGATGAAGAAGTGGGCGGCAGGGCCGGCATGGGCTTCCTGGTCGATCACCATCGGAGTCTCGTCCAGGCCGAATATGGCCTCAGCGAGGGGGGCGGCACGACCATGTACGTCGCTGGGAAGGCTCTCTATGACGTGCGCACCGCGGAAAAGGGGACGTGCCGATTTCGCCTGCGCGCTCTTGGCAGGCCCGGACATGGATCCGTGCCGCGGGCGGACACGGCTGTCACCAAGGCCGCCGAGGCGGTTCTCGCGCTGCAGCGGGCGCGGTTTCCGTTCCGTGCCACGCCGACCGTCGACGCCTTCTTCAAAGAGCTCTGCCGGGCGCTGAGCCTCCCACCAGATATGCACGCGCTCGACGAGCATAATTTCGATCGCGTCATGCAGATCCTGCCGGCGGACCTAGCTCACTACCTGCACGCCATCACCCACGACACGGTCGTACCCACCGGTCTCCGCGCGGGTCGAAAGATCAATGTCATTCCCGGCGAGGCCGACGTGTTCGTCGATGGGCGCTACCTGCCCGGGCAGACAGCCGGAGAGTTTCTGGGTGAGGTGCGCGGCATTCTTGGCCCCGGGTACGAGATAGAGTCAACGGACATGAGCGAGCCTCTCGAGGATCCCCCGGGAGATCCGCTGTTCCAAACGATCCGTTCGGTGATGCATCGATACGCTCCCGGCTCGATCGTGGCCCCGATCATGCTCGCCGGCGCAACGGACGCAAAACATGTTGCCCGGATGGGGACCAGGTGCCTCGGGTTCGGTCCGCTGCGGGTGGCGGAGGGGTTTCCCCTGGAGCACCTGATCCATGGCCACGACGAACGCATCCCTATCGAGGGATTCGCCTGGGGCATAGACGTTCTGCACGACATCGTCTCGGAGTTCTGCGCCTGATCCGCATGTCGCGTGGTGTCCTGTCGCGGCCCGCTCCTCCCGCCGATGTCCGTCTCTCCTACGGGAGCGAGGACCAGCAGTTCGGTGAGCTACGCTTGCCGTCGGGTCGCGGTCCACACGCCACAGTCGTCGTCGTTCACGGTGGTTTCTGGCGCGCGCGGTACGATTTGACCCACGCCGGTCATCTGGCCGCCAGACTGACGGCGGCGGGGATGGCCACGTGGAACGTCGAGTACCGGCGGATCGGCGACTCCGGCGGAGGTTGGCCGGACACCTTCCGCGACGTGGCTTTCGCGGCCGACCACGTGCGCAGGCTCGCCGCCGGCTATCCCCTCGACCTCGATCGCATCATCGTGCTGGGTCACTCCGCCGGCGGTCACCTGGCGTTGTGGCTCGCCGCGCGTCACAACCTTTCAGTCGATTCGCAGCTCTATACTCCGGATCCGCTACCCGTCCGCGGAGCCGTCTCCCTGGCAGGAATGCCCGATCTTCGACAGGCGTGGGATTTGCACCTGGGGAGTGGCGCGGTTGAAGCGCTGCTGGACGGCACGCCGGCGAGCCGTCCCGAACGATACCAAGCCGGGTCGCCGGCCGCGCTTCTTCCCCTAGGTCTACCACAAATCCTTCTCCACGGAGCGGACGACGAAATCGTACCCCCAGTGACGAGCGAGCGATACGCCTGCCGCGCCCAGGACTTGGGAGATGCCGTCCAGGTTGTTCGGCTCCCCGGAGCGGGTCACTTTGAATTGATCGATCCGCGGGCGCCCGAGTGGGCTCACGTGGAAACGGCGGTCATGCGGCTCCTGGGCGTGGTTTAGTCGCGGCGAACCGAACTCCCGGTTTTGCTTTCGTACCAATATGGCGACGCGATCGTGCCGCAACCTTTTCGTAACCTCCCCGCAACCTTTGTGGCTTGCGGCTGGGCGCGCGGGCGCATATCGTGGTTGGTGGCTGAACGGGAGGAGGACTCCGTGATACTCCGTGATGGGTTAGGACTCTTCACACTTGCTCGAGCCGGTTCGATCGTGAGCCACCTGAATGCGTGGCACTGGTCGGATATCGCGTACCTGACGTCATACGTCTTGGTGATCGCCGGCCTCGTTTGCCTCCCGCATCACCCGCTGCCGAAGGCCACGCGTACCCGAACCTTGATCGACGCGCTGATGATCATCACGGCGGTGGCCGCGTTCAGCTGGTATTTTGTGCTCGGGCCCCAAGTCGTGCGGGACTCGACCTACACGCCGGAAGAGCTGATCCGTGTCGCGTATCCGGCGCTGGACCTGGCACTACTCTTCGCGTCATTGCTTCTCTGGGCGCGGCTACGCGATTCCGGCATATGGCGCATCGCGCTTCCATTGATAGCGGGAGTTTCCGTCCTGATCGCCTCCGACACGAGCTACTACTACGAGGCGGTACATGGCTTCGCCGCATCATCGCTCCTGTTGGATGCAGGACGGCTCACTGGAATGGCGCTGATAGCGTTGGGCGTGGCTGCGGCGTACCTGTCCAAGGCTGTCGCGGAAAGTTCGGCTCAGGAAGTCGCGCTGATGAATCTGGCCACCCCGAAAATGTGGCGATATCTAATGCCCAATGCTCTGATTCCCGCCGTGGTTGTCCTCCTGGTGTGCGCGGCGCGAACGGATGCGAGCGGCGCTCTGCAGCCCGGGCTCTATTTTGTCGGCGCCGTACTGATCGAGCTCGTGTTCGTGCATCAGTTTCTCGCGTACCGAGAGCTAATCTCTTTCAGCAACAAGAGTGCTCGCCTCGAGAGCCTGGCGACCGCCGACCCCGTTACGGGATTGCCCAACCATCGCAGTGTCATTACGACTCTGAACCAGGAGATCGAGCAATGCCAGCGGCACGGCCGGTCCTGTACTCTGCTTTTCCTGGATCTTGACCATTTCAAAGCCTTGAACGACACGTTCGGGCATCAGCTGGGAGACGCGGCCCTTCGCGAATTCGCCTCGGCGGTGCGGCTCGCTTTACGCGCCGGCGATACTCTCGGCAGGTGGGGTGGGGAGGAATTCGTCGCTCTGCTGCCGAGTACCGAGATCGATGAGGCCTTGATCGTCGCGGAACGCGCACGCAGCACCGTCGATTCCCACGCCTTCCGCGCGGTTGGCGGGGGCCGCATAACCTGCTCCATCGGTCTGGCAGGTTATCCTCACCACGCTCGCGACCGTGGCGCGCTTCTGGAAGTGGCCGACCAAGCCATGTATGCGGCGAAAAGGCTTGGACGCAACCGGGTGTGCATGGTGGGAGACCTGCCTCCATATGACGCGGACCGCTCGCCTCGCTCTCGAGACGATGACGCCCTGGCCGGGATCGTCGAAGCGCTGGCGATCCTGATCGAGGCAGCAGATCCAGCGGCGGGTGAGCGAGGTCGCGCTGTGTCGTCTCTGTCACGCGCGTTAGCCGAGGCGCTTGGCATGGATCCCACGAAGATACGAATGCTCGACCTCGCCGGCCGGCTTCTGGACATCGGGGCGGTGAGCATGGGCGCTCAGCTACTGCAAAAGTCGTCGCCCTTGCTCGAGGACGAGTGGCATGCGATGCGAGCACATCCCAACGTCAGCGGGGAGGCAGTGGGACGCGTCCCGGCACTTCGTCCCCTCGTTCCCGCCATTCGAGGGCACCACGAACACTGGGATGGAGCCGGCTACCCTGATGGCCTGGCGGGGGAGGCAATCCCGATGTCCGCGCGCATCCTCGCCGTGGCCGACGCCTACATCGCAATGACGTCGGACCGCCCATTCCAGAAGTCTCGATCGAAGGAAGCGGCGATCGAGGAGCTGCGTAGCTGTGCCGGCACGCAGTTCGATCCCGCAGTTGTCCAGGCACTGGAACAGGTGCTCGGCGTACCCTCATCTATGAACCAGCTTACAATGACATCTTGACAAGCTCGCCACTCTCCTGCATTGTGTGCAGTACAGGTGACTGCGGGGAGAGGAATGGCGACGCTGAAAGCGGTCCTCGAAACGACGACCGGGCTTTACCGTGATGCCGATAGCGGCAAAGGCTACCTGAGGCACGAGCTATTGCAGAGTCTTTCCTCGGAGATTCTGTCGAGTCAGGTGCAACTGCAACGTGTGGATCGAGGAACCTACATTCTGAGCCTGAGTGATCGAAAGTTCGAGTTATTGTCACGCCGGCGCACGCCACGCCGTGAGGACGCGCCCGTTATTTGACTCAAACGTCCGTGCCGGCTCGATCTTATCCCGTCAGCACGTAGAAGCTCGCGTGTATGGACGCGTGACGGCGGCCGACCACGGTGGCGCGGACCACAACGGTGTGATCATTTCCGCTCATGCGATGTTTCGGCACCGTAAAGGCGTAGATCACCAGACCGTGCTCGTTTGTTTGCGCGTCTCGCCCAATGTCGCTCGGTTAGGAAACACGACGGTAATTCGCACGTGACGGCCGGGATGGCTGACAGTGGTTACTCGCTGACTCTCTCCCGTGTGGATCCGATTGCTGCTCAGGTACAGAGCCAGGCGTGGCACCGTCACCCTGAACGTGACGTCGACACTCCGGGTGAGGCTGCCCACCGTCGCCTGTACCGATGCCGTCGCCGTCTGGCTGTCCGAGGCATAAGCGTCCAGAGGTACCGGCACGGTTACCGACTCCACGCCTCCCACGTCGACCGAGGCTTTCGTCGTGGTGGACGGCGCGCCGGGGAAGCTCGTCACGACCGAGATCGTCGCGTTGGGCGCGGTCTGTACGACAAGGGATTCAATGGCGCTGGGTTGCACGGTCGGTCGAGACACAGTGACGTCCAGCGGAATGGCAAGACGCGTCTCCTGGATGGAGCGGACACCCAAGAACGTGGATGTGCGGGTGTTGAACGTCCCGGTAACCGTGACTCCCGCGGATTGGGGCAGGGCGGCGAGACTGAGCACCTCTCCGGTGAGCCCCCGCACGCTCGATGTCTTGCCCAGGGAAAGAACAATGGATGAAGCTCCGCTAATGGGCGCAAGCGTCACCGTGCCTCCGCCCGCGTCGACCGACACGACGGTTCCCTGAAGCACCTGCCGGCCCACATCAAGGTCTCGCACCTGTGTCACGCGGTACACGCAGGCGTTTTCGATGTCGGGTTGCCCAACGGCTACCAGGTGGTCGCCCCCCGTCAGTTGGGCCAACGTCAATGGTAGATTGTCCCGCGAGACGATCCTTGGGCCTCGACTCAGGATGAAGGCCCCGCTTTCCGCTCCCGCAAGCGTGACGTTCAGGGTTACGGCGCCGGCAGAGTCCGACCCCGTACTCACGAGAGTTGCGCTGGGGATCCGGTCCACGGCATGCTCTGCTCCTCTCGCACAGTTCTGCGTTTGGAGCATCCCCGAGAAAAGCGTCTTCTAGGAGGATTCGGACCACTCGAGCCGCCTCGATATCGAAGGATTTCCCGCCGACGCATGAGCGTCCCGGACCTCCGCACCCTGCCCGCCCATGCGCGAGGCAAGCGAAAGGCCCAGTAAGGCGGCCGGCACAAAAAACCTGAAACGACGATGCATCGGTATGACTCCAGGATCGGTGGCGGAAAAACAACCGCCGAAGGGATACTTTTCATGCTAGACACCGGCCGTCTCACAGGTCTTACCGGCCCTTTAACAATACCCTCAGGGGCTCCGCCCCCCGAGACCCCCAGGGAAGGGTCGGGCATGGGGGCAAGTCTGCGAGGCCGACGCATCCACAACGCATGAAGGGTGCGACTACGGACGCACCGCGCGTGGCGCGAAGGGCCACCTTTTAAGGAGAAGGGGTGCGACTACCGACACACCGACATGACGGCGACGATGACAATGGCAAACACCGTTCATGGCCTCCATGTAGGAAGTATGCAAAAATGCGTCA
>QHBP01000335.1 GCA_003244175.1 Chloroflexota bacterium
GAGGAGATGGCCGATCTCGGTGCTGTCGCGCGTGTCCCCACCACGATCAACCCACGGAGCGTGGATTTCGAACACTGGGAAGATCTCGGGCAGGATGCGCGGCAGTACAAGCGCGAGATGCGCCTCTCCCGCGCGCTGGAGAAGATGCATGGCATGACGCTTAACACCTGCATCAACTATCAGACGATCGTCCAACCGCAATTTGGCGAGCATCTCGCGTGGGGAGACACCGGCACGGTCATTTACGCGAATGCGGTTGCCGGAGCACGGACGAATTTCGAGGGCGGTCCCGTGGCGCTTGCCGCTGCCATCACCGGGCGCACGCCGAACTATGGCTATCACCGACCCGAGCAGCGGCGCGGCACGGTGCTCGTAGAGGTCGAGGACCAGCCGCACAGTATGACGGACTGGGGCGCACTCGGGGGCGTCATCGGGCGGCGGGTAAACGACTATTGGCAGGTGCCGGTGATTACGGGTGTGCAGACGCAGCCCGCCGCCGATGACATCAAACACCTCGGCGCGTCCCTCGCCAGTTATGGATCGCTCGCGATGTTCCATCTCGTCGGTGTCACTCCCGAGGCGCACACTGTCGGCGAGGCGTTCGCGGGCCAGGCACCCAGCGAAACAGTGGCGGTGCCTCGGGGTAGTCTGAAGGCATTCTATCGTTCCTTCGCGCCGGAGAAACCGGAGGTGGACGTCGTGGTTTTCGGCACGCCGCAACTCTCCGTCTTCGAATTGCAGGAGCTCGCCCACGCCTTCGTTGGGAAGCGCGCCGCCCCAAACACCCGCCTCATCTTCACCACGAACTATCAGAACCGGGAAGCGGCGGAACGGCTCGGGCATGTGCGGATCCTGCAGGAAGCGGGCGGCCTTGTCTTGAGCGGCGTCTGCTTCTATCTCGTCACGGCGCGCGAGCTGGCGCTCAAGTTTGGCTATCGCACACTCGTGACGAACTCGGCGAAACTCGCCAATATCATCGCGGGCTACGGATACAACCCAATCTTCCGCCTCACCGATGTCTGTGTACGGGCGGCGCTGACCGGGCGGCTCGATGAGGAGTAACTGCAGATGGCACCACAACGCGAGGAAGACGACCATACCATGTCCGATGCGCAGATCCACATCCTCACGTGCCATCCCGGCGTCGGCGAGATGGTGGAAGGAGAAGCATTAGTCTCGACAGACGGATTCAGCGCGCGCTACGACGTTGACCGGCGCCGGGGCATCTTCTCGCGCGAAAGCCACGTTCTCTACGGTCAGAGCCTCGTGAACAAGATCCTCGTCTTCCCGACCGCGAAGGGCGGCGTGGCGACGGCGTGGGCACTGCTTGACATGAAAGCGCGCGGGGTTGCACCGAAGGGTCTCATCTTCACGCGGACGAATCCAATCATGGTCCAGGGTGCGGTGCTCGCCGCCATTGCCCTCGTGCATGAGCTGAATCAGGACCCCGTGCGGGCGATTCACACGGGGGATTGGCTGCGTCTGGATCCAAAGCGTGGGATTGTTCGAGTCTATCGGCGATAGCCTAACGGCCCGCATCGGGTAAGGATAGAGATCATGTGCAACCACACCTTGTCTGTGTGCTTCATAGCAAAGCCTCTCTCAAACCTAGCCGTGACCTATCCGGCACATATCTGCAGGAGCAGTGGCGAATCGTAGCCGGTCATCAGAGAAGCAACGCGGCTTGGGTCAGTGGCTCCTGTCGCGATTGCCGTGGCGCGTAGCAGGCTAAGCCAAGACCTGGTTGACATATACGTGCTGTCGGTATGGCGAACGTCGGCGTCCATTGCCTACACAAACAAACTCGCCTGCACGGGCGGTCGCTGCCGTGGCCGTCGTGGCGCATAGTCCGCGCGTCGGATCACCTTCAACCATTCCGCATCGTCCAGTTCCCACAGCGACAACTGCGGCGATGGGAACGATGTCTCGAACAGCCGCGGCTCCGTGACGGCTCGCAGTTGCTTTTTATCCGGCTGATACCGCACGCGATATTGTGCCAGCGGTTCATCCGCGAACTCGAGCGTCAACGTCTCTCCATATAGCCAGACCGCCGCGTGCTCCTTGGCCAGTCCGCGCTCGCCATAGATGCGCCAATGCCGGAAGCGCACATACCCGAGCCGATCAACGTAG
Source organism: Chloroflexota bacterium (assembly GCA_003244175.1). Taxonomy (GTDB): domain Bacteria; phylum Chloroflexota; class UBA5177; order UBA5177; family UBA5177; genus QHBP01. The sequence goes on from QHBP01000335.1 coordinate 2,131, forward strand.
CGCCCGAACCGCGTGCGATAGAAGAGCCGATGCAGTTCCTCCGGTGTCACTGGTCGACCCTGCCGCCAGCCGAGCACCTCGCGCGGCGTAGAGCACTCATCCTCCCGGTATTGATGTGCCCAATGGACCTGGTAGTTGTAGTTGACCATCCACTGATCGTGGATCGCCAGCAACTCCGCCCAGGTCGTTGCCTTGGCGAAGTCCCAATCGGCCATCCGCCGCTGCACGTTGAACATCGTCTCGATGTAGTTTTGCCATGGCCGTCCGCGTTCGATCTCCCGTTTCTCGATGCCTAAGGCGGCGTAAATCGCCTTCGCCTGCTTCGCGGTGACGAATACCGCGCCACTATCGCTGATCAAGGTCTCGGGAATGCCATGCTGCCGGATGGCTGCGTACAAGATCATCAAGTACGCACCAAGGTCTTGCTGCGGGAAAATCCCGCTCGCCAGGATCGCGCGCGAG
>QHBP01000300.1 GCA_003244175.1 Chloroflexota bacterium
AATGAGGAGTGAGGCGCCCACGACAACAAGTGCCGCAATGGTCGCTGAGGCCACAACCCTCCGCGACCGCGAAAGCGGCCCGTGAACGCGTTCCCGCTCACCTACGATTGGTGCGGAAATGACACGCGGGGTAGCCGTCTTTGTGGCCTCGAGGTCCAAGGAAGCCTTCATCGGCGAGCTGCTACCGGAGCGTCCCGTACTCTCGTTCGCTGCTGTTGGACCGAGCGCCGCTGACTCAGTCGACCCATGCCAGGGAACGCCAAGGGATCGGTCCGCCACTCGCCCGTTGACAGGAACGGCGTCGATGACCTGCGGCTCACGATCGCCTTTGGAGCGGGGCCGAAGGGAGGCTGGCCCCGTGCCTCCGTTGCCTTCCTCAAGCACGGATCCTGCGCCGAGCGCTAACGGAACCGAGTCGGTCGAGTGGACGGGGTGGGATTCGACAATCCGCGCTCGGGCGTTGCGCGACGCCGTCTCGTAGAGAGTGCAGGCGACGTGGCGGTCACTGCGGCAGTACTCCGCGACATACCTCGTGCTCACGCTCAGCGGCTCATCATGCGCGAGGCACTTCCCACCTCGCAGCGTGGACGAGGGAAGGGCGAAGAAGGGGCAATAGCTGCCAAGCGTTTCCTTCTCTCGGCCATCTCCGTCAAGCACGGATCATGATCCTTCCAAACATTTGATGACGACACTCGACACAGCGCACCAGCGATGCGCTCATTGCCTGACGAGTCTGCCGCGTTGCATGATCCATTCCGAGTAGCACAGCCCAGCACCACCGGCAGGCGGAAGAGTATCGCCGGAACATTTATGTATCGCAGATTCCATTGCCCGTGTACAGATCGGGCGCCTGGCACCTTCCTTGCATTGGTGACGGCACACCACAGAAACGAGGACGAAGGTTTGGCAGTCGAACAGTTCAACACGTCCGAGGACAGCGCGCCTCCTCTCATCTCGGATCCAGTTGAGGCCGCCACCGCTGCCGGCCTTCGGTACTTCACCGACGCACGTCCCGGCATACGTCGCGATCGAGACGGAGATGGATTCGCGTATGTCTCTACGCACGGCGATGGTATCTCGGATCAAAAGACGTTGGAGCGCATCTCCTCGCTGGGTATCCCACCCGCCTGGACAGAAATATGGATATGCCCGTCTCCCCGCGGTCACATCCAGGCGACGGGACGAGATGCCAAGCGCCGCAAACAATATCGATATCATCCCCACTGGCGGGAGGTACGTGACGAGACGAAGTATACGCGATTGCTCGCCTTTGGCGAGGCGCTTTCAATGATCCGAGAGCGCACCGACGGGGACCTGGCGCTTCATGCGTTGTCGCGGGAAAAGGTTCTGGCTACGGTGGTAGAGCTGCTTGACGCCACCGCTATTCGCGTAGGGAATGAGGAATACGCTCGTGAAAATGAATCATTTGGTCTCACGACCTTGCGCACCGACCATGTCGACATACAGGGCTCGATGATCCGCTTCCATTTTCGCGGCAAGAGCGGGAAGGAGCACGAGGTGGATGTGCGCGACAAACGCCTCGCGCGTGCCGTAAAGCGCTGCGAGGAAATTCCCGGACACGAGCTATTTCAATACGTCAACGGGGAAGGCGAGCGAGAGACGATCGACTCCGCCGACGTCAACGACTATCTCCGCCACATTACCGGGCAGAATTTCACAGCTAAGGATTTCCGCACCTGGCATGGGACAACCACGGCGGCGAGTCATCTTCACGCTCTCGGCACATGTGAATCCGCCACGCAGGCGAAACAAAACGTCGTGGAGGCTGTCAAGAGGGCGGCAGACCATTTGGGGAACACCGCGGCCATCTGTCGCAAGTCGTACGAGCATCCGGGAATCATTGAAGCCTATATGAACGCATCGCTGGTTCCGGTGTGGGACCTGGCGATCGAACAGTACGACACCGAGCGGCACCCCGGCCTGCGACCTGAAGAGGTTGCGACTCTGGCTGTTCTCGAGACCACGGTGGAGGAAATGGGCGAGGGGAACCGAGCCGCGAGCTAACTCCTGCGCGGCCCCCCGTGTCAAAGCGGGTACGATTCAGGCATGAACGTTTACTGTTTTGAAGTCGGAAGGCCGGGTTTGAGGAGCGATCATGAGTCCGGACGATAGCAGATCGATAGCAGGTGGGCGGGCCCGATACGGCGTTTTGGTGGTGCCTGCCGTGTCGGATGAGCAGAGCGCATGGCTGGTGACACTCGCTACGTGGGATCACGAACGTCAAGCATATGTAGCAGGGATCGATGGTCCCCTTCTGGAGAGTCGTGAGGAGGCGTTCACCGAGGCGAGCCGGCTGACCGACTGGCTCCACGAACATCAGGGCGAGGAGGATCTCGCAAAAGCCTGGGATTTCATGCACCAGGCGGTCACGGAGAGGTCGAACCCGTGGACCGGGGTCTCGTTTCGGCCGCGCGAGCCTCTGTGAACTCCGCATCGCGGCGGGCATGAGGATTGGATACGTTTGCTCGCATTACCTTCCCTCGCGCGGTGGGGTCGAAACGCATGTCGCCAACATAGCGTCCCGAGTCGCGGCGGCTGGACACGTGGTCGAGGTGCTGACGGAGCTGCGGGATCGAACTCTTGCGACCACGTCGACCATCGACGGGGTGACGGTGCGAAGATTCATCGTGCCCCTCTGGTGGCAGCCGTACTCATTCTCTCCGGCACTGTGGAGATATCTGGCTTCCAGAAGCGGTGAGTACGATCTGATTCACGTGCACAACTATCACGCATTGTCGTCACCAGGGGCACTCCTCGCCCGGCGCTGCCCTCTCGTATTGACGCCGCACTATCACGGGGCCGGCCATCGCACCCTTGGACGCCCGCTCCACGCCCCGTATCGATCCGTGGGCCGCCTGTTGTTCACACGATCTTCGCGCGTCGTCTGTGTCTCCGGGTATGAGGCGGGGTTGGTACGCCGCGACTTTCCTCATGCGGCCGATCGAATGACGGTCATCCCCAACGGCGTCGACCCGGAGCCGTTCCGGAAGTCCTCCCCGTTCAATCATTCAGGGACCGTGCTGCTCACGGTTGGAAGGCTCAAACGATACAAAAACGTGCATCTTGCGATCGAGGCACTCGCGCTGCTGCCGCCCGCATACTCTCTCGCCATCGTAGGAGATGGACCCGCGCTTCCGAGCCTGCGACGCGTGTCTCAAGGCTTGGGTGCCGGCAACCGTGTGACGTTCCTGGGAAGCGTGTCCGAGGAGAACCTTTGCCGCTGGTATCGTACGGCATCCGTGTATATCAGCATGTCCGAAGCCGAAGCGTTTGGCATGACATTGGTCGAAGCCGTGGCGGCCGGCTCCGCCGTCGTAGCCTCAGACATTCCTGCTCACCGGGAGATCAAGGAGATGACGGGAGCGTCTGCTGTACGCCTGCTCAGTCCGCTCTCCTCACCGGGCGAGCTTGCGAGAGTCATCGAGCAGGCAGCCGCCTCTCCCCACGATTGCCAGGCCCGATTACCCACATGGGATGCCGCCGCGCAGCAGACGATGCGGCTGTATGAAGACGTGCTGGAGGATGGGCCGGCCGGCCTCGCACATCGGTAAATTGCGGTCCAAAGTCGGTCGATCAACTCGCCGGATGCCACGAAAACTCAGCCAGCGGCGTCGAATAACCCTAACTGACTCGCTAAGACCGGCATCGGCCTCGCCTTGCGAGACGAGGGACGGTCTGCCAGCCCATATTGCCGTTTCAAAGCTTTCACCTTGCCCTCGACCAGCTCCACGTAACCTCCGGGAGCGTAATTGTGCGCGTAGAGCACCTTGTACCTCGACGCTAACTCGGGAAACTCGCGCTCGAGAAACGGGAGGTAATACTCGCTGATCCCAGGACCCAGCCGCAGAACAGAGCCGAAGACGAA
>QHBP01000440.1 GCA_003244175.1 Chloroflexota bacterium
ATCCAGAGACACCGTTCCCGAAATGAGCCTCTGCTGCAATGGGGTCAGGTTCATCGAGTTTCCGGCCTGAACCGTTAAAACGCTCTTACTCGGCCCGAGGAACGCGATGCCCCCGATGCCGATGATCGTCATCAAGCTTAGAAGCTTTGACTTCACCTACTGTCTCCTTCCGTTCCTGGTCATGTTGTATACAACTGCCCTGCCACGGCCTCCGCGGCGTTGCCCTCCTCCTGCCTCAAGACATTGTGACTGCCCGTGAGCGCCTGGCGCCGGCTCTAAGGCGCTCGACGTGTGGCGCCGGTTCTCTGGGGAGACATTCGAGCCGACTGACTCAGGAGCATGCCCCACCAAGGCCTGCAGCTCGCCTCCTCATGGCGGAGCTTCGCTTCGGTGCCCTCCCTGAAATACGAGAATCTCTTGCCCTTCCACCCTACCATGTCCACACAGAACGTCAACAGTATGTGCGGGCTGGTAGCTCTCTTGAGCCTGCGAGGGCCGCGACTTAACGAACCGGCGGTGGTGACCTTTTCACCTGTGGTTGTCCACTATGGTACACTGTGTAACATTATGGCACGCAAAGAGCATTTCACGCTGCGGCTCGCGCCTGACACCATCCGTCGGCTCGTCCAACTAGCCGAACGGCAGGGGCAAGCAAAGACAGCGCTCGCCGAGCGCTATCTCCAGGAGGGGGTGCGGATGGCGGAACACCCGGGAATCGTCTTTCGCGATGGACCCTCCGGACGTCGTCCGGGCATTGCCGGCCGTGGCCTTGACGTGTGGGAAGTAGTGGAAACCGTCGACAATGAGGGAGGGGATACGATGGCCGCTGCAGAGTATCTCAGCATTTCTCCACAGGCCGTGGTGACCGCGGTCGGGTACTATCTCGACTACAAAGACGAGGTTGACCGGTGGATCCAACGTAATGAAGAGATAGCCCAGGAGGCCGAAACCGCCTGGCGCCGGAGCCAGGACGTGCTGACTGCGTGAAGCTCGTCCTCGACGAGCACTACTCGTATCGGATCGCTGAACAACTTCGTGGACGTGGATACGACGTTGTCGCGGTGGTGGAGCAATCGAAACGGCGAGAGCTCCGGGATGATGTCCTTTTCGAGTGGGCGCAGCGGGAAGGCCGTGTGCTGTTGACGGAAAACGTGAAAGACTTCATGCCGCTTCACCATGTCAGGGTCGCTCGGAGCGAGCAACATTGTGGTCTACTCTTAACCTCGTCGTCTCGGTTCCCACGCAGCAGATCCGGCATTGGAAAGCTCGCCGACGCAATCGCTGCATTTCTTGAAGCTCATGCATATGACGACTCGGTAAAGGGAGGTGTGGTGTGGCTGTAACCCAATCGACCGATCTATGCCGAATCTTGCTTGGCTTCAGCGACCTCGTACACACTTTATCTGCTCAATGACGGCGTTGCTCAATTCGAATGGAAGGCCGATGGTCTCATCGGAGGCTCGCTCAATCGCCGTCGGGAGGCTGTCCAAGAAATCGCCGACGACACCGTGGACTCGCTGTCGAGAAAGACCCCAGGAAGTCGCCTCGTTCTCTATGCGCTCTGCTGTTGTCCGCTCCACCCGCTGAACGTGATCAACGTACATCGCAAGCCGGGTTTGGGCATACACAAGAGAGCACTGCAGATCGTAGAGAGGGGCAAGCCGCCGAGAGCCACGTTAAGGAGGAGAATGGGAAGTGTCGCCAGGGAAACGTCAGGGCAAAACCCGGCTTGGGAAGCAGCCGCCTCGCCATTACTTCTTCCTCAACCCCTACCAGGACGCTCGGTTCACCTCCTGCCCAAACTGTGGTGGAAAGACCAAGCAGCGCAAGCTGCCACTCGTCATCCACCTGGAGGCGCCGGTTCTCCTGAACCTGAACAAGACCTGCCGGTACTGTCCGTTCTGCGATCTCCTCATCGCCCACCAGGACGAGCTGGAGGCGCATCTCGTCGGCATCTTTCTTGAACGCGAGCCGGAGATGATCGGCAACGACTATCTGGTCGTCGGGACAGTCGATCGGCCGGTGTGGCAGCGGGGCAACCGAGGAGATCTCAGCGTGCAAGAGATGCTGGACAACCTGCACGACTTCAAGGATTATCTGCGGTTCGAGCCCGCTCCCCGTTGGGCGCCGCCGTAGAACCGTGGCCGAGACATTGTCGAGTGTGCCGTCATGCGATTGGGTGCTGCCCTCATGCCAATGACGTTCGTCGGGAGCCGCGTGGATAGCATCCTCCCTAGGCTCTAGCCGCACGGGATCCAATCCCGTCCCTCCCGTCGCTCCCATTCCGCCTCCTTGCGACGGAACAGGTGCCCCGCAACGGGTGGGCACTGTTGCAGACAAGCGATGACCGCCTCGGATACCTCCTCGGGTTCCCAATCGACGCCGTACCTTCTCCCTTGGGGCACGATGAGGATACCGGCGTGATGTGCCGTTACTCCCCACGCGGCCGACCAGCGCTGCCAGGCATCGTGCAGGAGAATAAAGTCGGTCTCGTTGTGGGTTAGGAACACGTGGCCGTGCTGGGACGCAACGAGCAGTTGCTCGTCGTCGCTATTCGTTTCCCGATGCAGGTCGCGAGCAGTGACCGCGGGATGGCCGGCAGCGCGCAGGAATCCAGCGACTTCAAGAGCCACATTGTTATCGATGTAGAACTCGGGCAAGCCAGCCTAACTAGCGTTCGCCTCGAGGCGCGCGTCGATGAGTGTCTTATACCGGCGGTAGTAGGCTAGAGCCGCCTCCACAGCCTCGCGCGGCAACTGGTAGTCATGGGCCACGCGGGCGACATCGCTACGAACGGCTTCGAGTTGGCCCACAAGCGCCCAAACCGGTACCCCATATTCGGCGACACGGGCCTCAGCCGCACCAGGTCGCTGGCGATTCGGCTCAATGTACTTGTCGATGAGTTCCTGATCAGTCATACCTGCACGCTCCCGACTCGGCAGCCCCCGTCCCTCCCCTTGCCTGCAACAGCCCAATGCTTCCGTACTTGCTCAAGAAACGAATATTGGGAGCTACTCGCCACTTCTGCGGCAGCTCCCGGTATTGATCTGGTGCGGTCGAGAGGACTCGAACCTCCACTCCCTGAACGGGAACATGGACCTGAACCATGCGCGTCTACCAATTCCGCCACGACCGCGGACGTATTGAGTTGTGGTGCCGAGAGAGGGACTCGAACCCTCACGGCCTCGCGGCCACCGGTTTTTGAGACCGGCGCGTCTACCGGTTCCGCCATCTCGGCCCGTGGGTGCTAACCTGCCGGTGGTGCTTATCAGTCTAGCGATGAGCGCGGCCTGCGCGCAACGGTCGCCCTCACTCTTATGGCGCCAACGTACCTATGCAATCGGCTCCCGCAGCCGGAGTCCGTCTGCTGCTGTCCAGAGCTGGCGGCAGACGCGTCTATGATGGTGTGTTCATTGACGTGGCCCTGTGCTGCGTGGCTCTGGGAGGTGGAGGGACATCTTGACCGTAACCGCCATTGACCCTGAGCAGATTGCCGAGTTCGCGTTGCGGCTGGTACGCATTCCGAGCCTTTCCGGGGAAGAAGCGCTTGCAGCGCGGGAGGTGGCGGCCGAGATGACTCGGCTGGGCTACCAAGTCGAGGTCGATGCCTGGGGCAATGTGATCGGAACGATCGGAGCGGAATCGGGGCCGTGCGTCCTCATCGACGCGCACCTGGATACCGTGGGCGTAACCGATCCTGCCGCCTGGAGCCACGACCCTGCCGGGGAACGAGCGGACCGGCGACTGTACGGGCGCGGCACGATGGACATGAAAGGGCCGTTGGCGGCTGTCGTCCATGGAGTTGCCACTGTGCGCAAACGTTTATCTCGTGGCCGGGTTGTCGTTTCGGCGACGTTGGCGGAAGAGATGATCGAGGGGCCGATGACCGCAGCGGTGGCACGGCGCGTGCGCCCCGACTACGTCGTCATCGCCGAGGCCACCTCACTGCGTCTGGCACGCGGACAGCGTGGCCGTGCGGAGATGGTGATCGAGACACACGGCCGTCCAACCCACTCCTCACGGCCCGAGCTGGGCGTCAATGCCGCGCAGGCGATGATCGATGTCATTCTCGCGCTGCGCGGGCAATCGCTAGCGCATCATCCCGTCCTGGGCGACGGAATCTTGGTTCTTACCGATATTCTCTCTCGCCCGTACCCGGCTCTATCGGTCGTGCCCGATTCCTGCCTGGCAACATTCGACCGCCGGACCTTGCCGGGTGAAACCATGGAAGATGTGCTGGCTCCGATCCGCGTGGCTGTCGACAAGTCCCTAGCCGCCGCCGAGGCGCATGCCGATGTGCGGATCGCCGAGGACCACTTTGCCACCTATACCGGGCTCGAGGTGAACGCAGCCAACTTCGCGCCTGCCTGGTTTTACGGCGAGGACGCCACCATCGTACGCCAAGCAAGGGCTGGGTTGCTTGACGCCGGGTTGGCCGCGGAGCTCACGCACTACGCCTTCTGCACCAACGGCAGCGCGACGGCGGGTGAGCTGAACATCCCAACCATTGGCTTTGGCCCCGGTGATGAGACGCTGGCCCACCGGGTGGACGAGTACGTCGAGATCGATGATCTGGCGTCGGCGGCACGCGGCTACGCTGGCGTTGTCTTGCGATTATTGGAGGACGGAGTATAAGTGGGCGCGGGACAACCGCGGTCGAACCCTTGGACCGACGTTCGGCTCGACGTTCACGAGGATGCCGCCGGGATTCAAGTAGGCGTGGCGAAGCACCGTACCTGTTGGCCTGGGTCATGTGTCGTTCGCGGCTCGCCACGCCTGCCACACTTCGACGTGCAGCCGGCCGCGTTCGGGCACGGCGATGCCGTTGGCGCGTGCCCATGCCCGCACCTCGGTGGTGGACGGGCCTGAGACGGGCGTTGTCTCCGGGCCGGCGGTTGGGGTGATGCGTTGGATTGCGCCGGCCTCGCTGCACGCCCATACCTGTGCCGCCGCCAGGTAGCGGTATGTCCACTCCTCGGCCAGCGGACGGGTTTCGCAGAACACGATGGCCACGCTCGGCCAGCGCAACTGGCATTCGGCCAGGCCGTCGGCGACCAGTGCGGGTCGAACCCGGTCCTGCTTGAAGATCTGGGAGTAGCGGTCTTCGACCACCACGGCGGCGCGAGGCAGAGCGGCGAGCTCCCCCAGGGCGTAGCGCAGCCTCCCGCTCGTGAGGCTGGACACAAAATCGATCAGCGACTTGCGCTCAACGGAGGCGACGAGTTGTCCGTCGAGGATCACGCCGTAGTCGCCGCAGGGCAACGCCTGGGAGACGGTGCGCACCGGTTTACCTTTGAAGTGGTAGGCGTAGTGCTCGTGAGAGTCGACCACGATCT
>QHBP01000075.1 GCA_003244175.1 Chloroflexota bacterium
GCGGAGGGCCAGTGATGGCCCCCGCCTTCACTCTCGGGGTGAACAATCACCCGCCCGGTAGCACGATGTCCCCGCAGCGTCCTGGGGAGCGCTCACCCGTCGTGACGTTGCCCGAGGCCGCCAGTCGGCTAGTTGCAGGGTTGGCGCTACCGGGTAGTTTCTCTAGTCAACGCTCACATTTACCTATTCGCACTACCGGGTAGTTTTGCTAGGCATCGCTCACCTTCGCCTTGACGCTGGCCTTCCTAACCGACTACGCTGCAGCCAACTTTCACGCATCCGGAGGGCACCTTGCATACGATCACTCCCGCCTCCTCCGCGCAACAGGTTCGTCTGTCGCTGCGCCGTCAGACCATTGCGCGGCTTCTCGACTTCCAAGCACAGACGGTGAAGGCAGGCCATCGGAAGCCGAGCTATAGCGAGCTAATCGACGCCCTTGTCGCCCGCGCCGGCGAAGTCGATGCGGCGCTCCTGTGGCAGGAGCGGTCGTCATGATCATCGCCCTCATGGCCGATAAGGGTGGCGTGGGTAAGACAACGGCGGCCCACAACCTTGGCGCCGAACTGTGCCGCCATGGTTCTGTCCTGCTCATCGATGCCGACAAGCAGGCTGACCTTACTGAGCTCTGTGGCATCTCCTCGGAACCGAACATCGGCATGGATGCAGTCCTGCGTCAGGTTCCGACCCCGTCCATGGCGCCCTACATCCGCGAGGTCAGCCCTGATCTCTCCCTTCTCGGCACCCATCCCCAGATGCGGAAAGCAGACCGTGAGTTGGCGCAGCGAACGCGGCGTGAGTACGTGCTGGAGGACGCCCTGCGCGACCTGGTCGGCCATTACCGGTACGTGGTCATCGATGTCGGGCACTCGGAGATGGTCCAACTCAACGTGATGGCCGTCGCTAGCGTCCTGGTCGTCCCAACCACGCCGGCCAAGCTCGATGCAGACCACATCGTGAACATGCTTGAGGAAGCTGACCTGATGCGCCGTGACCTCAAGATGCCGTCGCTGATCAACCCAGGGCGTGTCGCCGTCAGCGTTACCCGCAGGAGCCCCAATTCGGGTATCGAGTCGGATGGTCTCGCCCTCATCCGAGAGCGCTTTGGCCACGTTCTAGCCCCGGCTGTCGTCCCATTCACACCACGGGTCATAGAAGCCAGCGCGCTGCACATGAGTCTTCGCGATTTCCGTGAGCGATATGGCGGCCGCCGTGACAAGACACTGTCGGCTGCCGTCGACGCCTATGCGTCCCTTGCCCATCACGTCATGAGCTTGGCCCCGGCGATGGCAGGTGTGGCATGAGAAGCGCCGCCCGCCAGGCCCTGACACTGCGTTCCTCGCCGCCACGCTCCCCAGAGCTGGCGCAACGGGGAGATCTACTCTGGATCGAGGCCCAATACCTTCAGCCCGACCCCCATCAGCCTCGCAAGCAATTCGATGACGACACTCTCGGCGAACTGGCGGCCAGCCTATCGGATGTCGGTGTTCTGACGCCGCTTCGGGTTCGACCGGCGGACGAGACCGGACGTCACACCATCACCGACGGTGAGCGCCGTTGGCGGGCAGGACAGCAGGCCGGAATCGTGGAGTTCCCTTGTCTCGTTGAGGCCGCCGATCAGAACACCGCCTTTTTCGAGGCATACCTGGCCAACCTCCACAGAGACGCCCTCGCCCCCGTCGACGCAGCGATCGGTCTTCAGCACATCCGAGAGACCTTCAGCCTTGTCGGGGACGATGAGGTGGCGGCGAAGCTGAACAAGAGCGTGGGCTGGGTACGCCAGATGAATGCAGTGCTGGGCTTGGATCCTGATGCTCGGCAGACCCTTCAGGCGCGCGGTGAGCCCGTGGCGGTGGCGGTTGGCCTTCGCCCGCAGTCCCGAGAGGAGCGGAAGGCCACCCTCGACGCCATCGCTGACCTCCCCAATCGAGATGCGAAGGTTGCGTTCATCGGCCGTGTCAATGATCAAGTTCGCGCTGGCCTCCCTATTCAAGACGCCATAGCGAACGTGAGAGGCGCACAAAGCCCGGCCAAAGAGGCCGAGCAGTCCCCTCAGGCTCGTCGGCGGAGTCCGGCGGGACGGCCAACCCGCTTCACGCTGCCATTCACCTGGCGCGCCGTCGATCCCGGAATCCATCTGCTCGAGATCAGCCCTTCTGCGCTGGCGACGACCCGTCTCGCTGGGTTGCGCACGGCGTCCTTTGAAGAGTGGCTTCAGGCCGTCCGGGCAGACCTTGTCATCTTTCGTGACAGCTGCGCCGACGTGGCGGATTCCGGCCCTGCCTGGAATGAGATGGTGAGTGCCCTGACTGACGTGCTAGGGCTCACGGATGACCGCGGTCAGCCCGATGACCGAGTAGAGGAACCGACTCCGATGCCGCTACAAGACGGTATGGCGGTCCTAGAAACTCGCCCTTAGGGCTTCTTCAGGGCGGAGAGGACCCAGCTCCGTGCGCCTTCCCGTACCTCGCAGCGGAGGTAGCGCTGGGGTTCGGCAGTCCTGATCTCATCGCATGCTGCTCGCAAGCTGGTTCGAACCCGGGACATGTTCCGATCACGAACCCCAAGTGAGCTCAGTAGCTTCTCGTCGACTGTGTGTTCGTACAGCCAGCCTTGATGAGTTTCGCGTCCCTTTTGACCGTCCAGCAAGACGTATAGCCGCTTTGCCAAGGGCGTCTTCAAGGCGCCCCGAAGCACCTGCCAGGAGTAGCGACGGTATTGGCCAGCCTTCAGCTGCTCATGGATGAATTCGCCGAAGCGGGCGCGTATGGGCACTGGACGGATGGCAGGCCCGGTACGGCTGTTCTTCCGCTCGACGATCGTGATCCTGTCGAAGATGCCAAAGTGTTCGGTCACGAGCGTCTTGGTCTTCTCCGACCAGACCTCCGCGGTGAACCGCACTCTGTCGAGTTTGCGGAGGGCCTCTTTCTGGAACTTTGCCCGGCTTCCGCCCCATTGCACACCGAACTCGCGCGCCAGTTCGGCTTCGAAGAACTCGACGGTTGGACTCTCGGGAACTTCCTTCTGAACCCATTTCGCCATGATCCAGCTGACCAGCTCCATCTCGAATACGGTCAGTTGGCCAAGCGACGACTCCATGACCAAGCGGCCAACGATGTCCTCTGTCTCGAAGGTGAGGACTTCTTGATGGACGGTCTCGGTCGGCTTGGGCCGACGCCCGCCATCCGTAGCCCAGATTCCCTTGCGAGTGAGGTTGTTCTCGAGCACAGCATACTTGCTCGAGTCGACGCGGATTTTCCGATCCGCCGCACGCTCGAGATCCAATGACATGGCGACAGCTGGGAGCAGCTCCCCGATATGGATGGGCGTGTCGCTCAAGAACCCCTCAAGTAGGACGTTGGCGTGAAAGGCGGGCGTGAAGCAGTTTATGGGCCGGAGACCGTTCGAGACAAGATGGGCATTGGGCGTATTGGGCAGCATCGGTTTGTCGCCTCCCAGACGCCGGCGCCGGTGTTTGTACGTCCAGTGCCCATGCGGCCGAGCCACCCACGCTCGCGGGGCGTCGGATACTACATCCGGGGTTCAGGCGAAGGGAGCACTCCCACGGCTAGGCGATCGGCAATGACGGTTTATACGTCCAGTGCCCATCCCAGCCAGTGGACGCCGACCGGCAACCCTGTTTTCCACAGGGTCGTCGGTCGCGATGGGCACCGGACGTACTTGTCCCTGGGCATTCAACGTATGCCCGCTGGGCATTCGACGTACGAGCCACGGGCATCGGGCGTACCGCATTGGAGTTCCAAAGGGCTTGCTTAGACGTCAATAGATGTCTTCTAGACATCCGTAGTAGATCGCCGAAGGCTGTGGACAGCCACCAGGGGCGATGGACGGACAAGCCGCCCACACCCCTTCGAGCTTCGCTCGTGCCTGACCACAGCCCGACGGTTAGGAAAGAAGAAAAGAACACGTGGCCGAGGCGAACGAAAGGCCCGGAAGGACCTCTCCGAACGCATCAATACTCATAGGGACGCGGGATCGTGGTTACCGATCGATCGGCATCGGTGATCACCCAGAGGCGGTCGGGCGGCTTCCCATTGGCGGAGAAGATCCGCAGCCGGCGGCTCACGGCGAAGGCGTTTTCTCGCCGGTCTTCCTCCTCGAGGTCGCCCCAGTCAGCGGACTGGTGGCGCTCGAGCAGCTCGGCCGGGTCAATCCGGGCGGCCTCCATGACGGCGATCGCGCCCGGCGTCGCGACTACTTGGCCGAGAGGGAAGAAGGGGGCCATCACTGGCCCTCCGC
>QHBP01000428.1 GCA_003244175.1 Chloroflexota bacterium
TCGAGCAGCGCTCCGAAGCTGAATGCTACAACCAGCATGAGAATCCGTCTGTCCGGCGGGACGTTGAATACCATCCAGCGTCTGAAGGCATCGAAATGCCCCGTGCGCACCGCGATGTTGTACAGCAGGAGCGCGTTGACGACGATCCACATGACCGGCCAGAGCGCGAAGGCGCCTCCCATCAGCGCGGATCTGAAAGCGAGGCCAACCGGCATCTGCCAGATCGTGACGGCTATAAGGAACCCGATCACGAGTCCGGCCAGAGCAGCTATCCAGGCGGGCGCGCGTACAATCCCGAGCAAGACAAGCACGGTGGCGATCGGGATGAATCCGACGACGAAGGTGAAAAACAGATTGTGCGCGACTGGATCGAGTACCTGATGGAACATCGGCGCCACCTCCGAATAGAACTTCCAACACTCCACGACGCGAATCTGATCTGCCCGGACAGGACCCTCACGGGTCTGCCGCCGACTTCAGCATACGCCTCCCGAGTTCTCCGTTGGGGAGAGAGAGGGGCTCATCCATCATCTCCCACCAGATCACGGCCGGCCTGCGCCGGCTCGGCGCCAATGTGAAGTCGGTCCATGTTGTCAAGGTACTCGATGCATCGATCCTCGGGATCGCTCGGCAGTCGCTACTTGGCCGGCGCTGGAATCGTTATTGCTACCAGTGTCTCTGTGACGGTAGTCCCCGACCGCCCACTCAATCCCCTAAAGGAGACATCTCATGACAGATGAGGCCGGAACCGCGACCGCGGAGAAGACGAACTACCCAGAGGGCGTGGAAATCAACGCTCCGATCTCGAAGGAATATTCCGAGATCCTGACACCGGAAGCGGTGAGCTTCGTCGCGAAGCTGCACCGCGAATTCAACCCTCGACGAGTGGAACTGTTGCAACGGCGCCAGGACGTACAGCGGCAGATCGATGATGGGAAACTCCCGGATTTTCTCCCCGAGACGAAACAGATTCGCCAGGGCGCCTGGTCCGTGGCTCCAGTCCCTCACGATCTGCAGGATCGCCGTGTCGAGATCACCGGACCTACCGAGCGGAAGATGACGATCAACGCGCTCAATTCCGGGGCCAAGGTGTTCATGGGGGACTTCGAGGACGCGAATGCTCCCACCTGGAGCAACATGGTTGAGGGACAGATCAACGTTCGCGATGTGTTCAACCGCACGATCAGCTTCAGCGGTCCGGAAGGGAAGCAATATCGGATGGGCGAGGAACCCGCCATGCTCATGCTCCGGCCGCGAGGATGGCACCTCCCCGAGAAGCACGTCCTGATCGATGGGAAGCAGGCTTCGGGCAGCCTCTTTGACTTCGGTCTCCTGGCCTTCCACAACGTGAAGAGCCTGGTCGGACAGGGGACCGGCCTGTACCTCTACCTCCCCAAGCTGGAGAGTCACCTCGAGGCTCGGCTGTGGAATGACGTCTTCACGGGTGCGGAAGACAAGCTCGGTGTGCCGCGCGGCAGCATCCGGGCGACCGTATTGATCGAGACGATCCTGGCCGCGTTCGAGATGGATGAGATTCTGTACGAGCTGCGCGAGCACTCGGCGGGATTGAACGCGGGCCGATGGGACTACATCTTTAGCATCATTAAGAAGTTCCGCAACCATCCCAACTTCTTGATGCCCGATCGTGTGCAGGTGGCAATGACAACCCGCATGATGCGCTCGTACGATCTCTTGACCATCAAGACTGCTCACCGGCGCGACACCGACGCGATGGGCGGCATGTCTGCCTTTATACCCGTCAAGACCGACGCCGAGGCCCAGAAGGAGGCGATCGCTCAGGTGGAGGACGACAAGCGGCGCGAAGCGGGTGATGGCCACGACGGCACGTGGGTGGCGCACCCGGGACTGGTGCCGGTGGCCCTCAAAATCTTTGATGAGATGATGCCCCGCCCGAATCAGATCGACCGCAAGCGCGACGATGACTACACGACACAGGAGGACCTGCTCACCGTACCCGAAGGCAACATAACAGAGGCAGGCCTGCGCCTCAATATCACCGTGACGATTCGTTATCTGGAGTCCTGGCTGAACGGCCAGGGCGCCGTCGCCATCTTCAATCTGATGGAGGACGCCGCGACCGCTGAGATCTCGCGCGCTCAGGTCTGGCAGTGGGTCCACCAAAACGCCACCATGAACGACGGACGCCAGGTGACCAAGAATCTGGTGCGGCAGCTGCTCCAGGACGAGCTGGAGAAGATCAAGGAAGACGTCGGCGAGGAGGCCTACTCCTCAGGCAAGTACGACATCGCTGCCAAGCTGTGCGACGAGGTCTCCCTCAGCGACGACTTCGTCGACTTTCTCACGCTTCCTGCGTATGAGTACCTACCATGATGGCGGACAGACCTTGCACCTGCGGTACGGCCGTGATCCCTGAGAGCCGATGTCCTCGCCAAAGGTCGTATCGCGATACTGAAACCTGAGAGACATCATGCGCATAGCCCTCTTCATCACCTGCTTCAACGACACCTTGTTCCCGGAAGCAGGAAGAGCAACCGTCGAGATCCTGGAGCGCCTGGGTCACGAGGTCGACTTTCCGCAGGAGCAGACCTGCTGCGGACAGATGCACTTCAATACCGGCTACCAGCGAGAAGCCATGCCGCTGGCCAAACACTTCGCCGACGTCTTCTCGCCGTACGAGGTCATCGTCTCCCCCTCCGCCTCATGTGTGGGCATGGTGCGCGAATTCTATCCACGGCTGGCGGACCTGAGTGGCGACGCGGCATTTGCCCGCGCGGTAGCTGCTCTTATTCCCCGCCTCTATGAGCTCTCCGAGCTCCTGGTCACCGTGCTCGGCGCGGAGGACGTCGGAGCCTACTACCCGCACCGCGTCACCTATCACCCGACCTGCCACTCGCTGCGGGTGCTGCACGTGGGAGACCGGCCGCTGCGTCTGCTGAGGAAGGTTCGTGGCATCGACCTGGTCGAGCTGCCAGCGGCGGAGGAGTGCTGCGGTTTCGGCGGCACCTTCTCGCTCAAGAACGCGGATACCTCGATGGCCATGCTGGGCGACAAGGTGCGCCACGTTCTCGACACCGGAGCCGAGGTCTGCACGGCAGCGGATACCTCCTGCCTGATGCACATCGGGGGCGCGCTCCATCGACAGCGCGCCGGGGTGCGCACGGCTCACCTGGCGGAGATCCTGGCCGGCATCGAGAAGGCGTCACTGTCATGACGCCGGCGCGCGACGCCGGCACGATGGTGCCATTTCCAATGGCGGCACGGGATGCGCTCGGCAATGCACAGCTTCGACGCAACCTGGCCACGGCAACAAGCACGATCCGCGATAAGCGCGCCCGCGTGGTGGGAGAGCTGGCCGATTGGCCGGAGCTGCGAGCGGCGGGCGCCGAGATCAAGGACCGCGCGCTCCACCGGCTCGACACCTACCTCTTGCAGCTGGAGGAGTCTGTAGCGCGCGCGGGAGGGCAGGTCCATTGGGCACGGGACGCGGAAGAGGCAAATCGCATCATCGGCGACCTGGTGCAAAAGCGTGGAGCACGCGAAGTGGTCAAGGTGAAGTCCATCACCTCGGATGAGATCGGCCTGAACGATGCCCTGGCCGAACGCGGCATCGAAGCCATCGAGACCGACCTCGCCGAGCTAATCGTCCAGATGGCGCACGATGCGCCATCGCACATTCTGGTTCCCGCTATTCACAAGAACCGGGCGGAGATTCGCGACGTGTTCCTGGGAACCATGGATGTCACGGAGCTCTCCGACGAGCCGGCGGATCTCGCCGAGGCGGCGCGGCTCCATCTCCGTGAGCGGTTCCTGCGGGCGGAGGTGGGCATCTCCGGAGCCAACTTCGCCGTGGCCGAGACGGGAGCCGTCTGCGTAGTCGAATCGGAAGGCAACGGGCGGATGTGCCTCACGCTGCCGCGCCTGCTGATCACGCTGATGGGAATCGAGAAGGTGATTCCCACCTGGGAAGATCTCGAAGTCTTCCTTCAGCTCCTCCCGCGCTCCTCGACCGGCGAGCGCATGAACCCGTACACCTCGCTCTGGACGGGAATCCGCAGGGAGGATGGCCCGGAAAAATTCCACCTCGTCCTGCTGGATAACGGGCGAACAAAGGTGCTGGCCGACACCATCGGCCGGCAGGCGCTACGCTGCATCCGCTGCAGCGCCTGCCTGAATGTCTGCCCTGTGTACTCGCGGGTCGGTGGCCATGCCTACGGCTCGGTCTACCCGGGACCGATTGGCGCCATCCTGACCCCGCAGCTACGCGGCGTCGAGGAGGCCGGATCTCTTCCCTATGCGTCCACGCTCTGCGGCGCCTGCTACGACGTGTGCCCGGTCGCCATCAACATCCCCCAGGTCCTGGTTCATCTGCGTGGGCAAACGGTCCGGCATCAGCAGGAAGGGATAGCGCACGGCCTTGCCGATACCGAGAACCTGACCATGCAGCTGATGGCGAGAATCTTTGCCGACCGCAAACGGTACGAGAGAGGCCAGCGGCTGGCCCGCCGGGGGCAGTGGCCGCTGGTGCGCAGGGGCGCGATCTCCTGGCTACCCGGCATGCTGGGAGGCTGGACAGCCACCCGCGATGCGCCCCCCGTGGCAAACGAGACTTTCCGTGAGTGGTGGAGGAAGCGGCGGTGAGGGACGGGCGTGAGGAGGTGCTCGATCGCATCAGGGTGGCGCTCCGGGACGTGCCGCCCGGCGAAACCGCCGAAGCGGGTGAGGCACATCGCGGCTACCGCGTCGCATCGGACCTTACCCGTCAAGCGGTCATCGAGCGCTTCGTCGAGCGTGTCTCCGACTACGGCGTGACCGTTCGCCGCATCCCGAAGAGCGGACTGCGTGACGTAATCGCAGGCGCTTGCCGGAGACGCGGCGTCCGGCAGATGGTGGTGCCGGACGATGGACCGGCCGGCTGGCTTCCGGACGGGGTCGAGGCTTTGGCCGACGGCAACCTGTCGAATCTGCAGCTCGACGCGGCCGGCAGCGTCCTCACCGGGAGTGCCCTGGCCATCGCCGAAACGGGGACGATCATCCTCGACGGAGGCGAGTATCAGGGCCGCCGCGCCATCACACTCCTGCCTGACTACCACCTGTGCATGGTGCGGGCGGAGCAGATCGTTGGGACGGTACCGGAGGGCATCCGAGCGCTACGCCCGGCGGCGGAGCGAGGACAACCCCTCACTTTCATCTCGGGGCCCTCCGCCACCTCCGACATAGAGCTTAATCGGGTCGAGGGGGTGCACGGTCCGCGGACCCTCGAGGTGATCCTGGTCGACGAGGTCGACATCTAGCTACCGAGACATTCTCTCAGGCCGGCAGCCTCATGCCCACAATCTTCCCGGAGTCATCGAAGGCGAGCACGCTCCACGTATACGAGCTCGGCAGCGCCACCGGCCATGGATCCCCGCCTGTACCGTCGACTCCTTCGATGGATGTGTCTCCGTACACGACCGATGTCGCCTTGCCCGCCCAGGCCCACGCCGGCACGGAGTCGGACGCGACGAAGAGGACGTACCGAGCGGCCCCGGTCACGGGCTGCCAGGCAAGAGTGAGAGCTGAGCCTCCCGAGCTGCTGCCGCGGATAGACGTGATGCTGGATAGGAGAACGGCTCCCGCGGATTTGGAGCTCGGAGTGGGTGTCGCGGCAGAAGTCGGTTTCGCGCGTCTGTGCTTCTTCCTGTGTTTCTTGGCGCGGCCATGAGCTCGCTCAACGGCCGCGCCTGTTCTGGCTGCCATATGGAGTAGTGCGAGGGCATCGCTCTTGTCTCCGGAAGCATAGGCAAAACGAGCGAGCGTGAGCATGCCGGCATCGTCACTGGTGGCGAGCAGAAGGGCGTGGATCCCACCGTCGAGCCGAGCTAGTACCGTGGCAGGTAGCGTGCCGCCGAAGAGCATCTCGCGCGCAGCGAGAGCTGCCAGGCGCCAGTCACGAATCGAGAGAGCGCTGTCGAGGATTGATGCTTCGGTGGCAAGGATCGAGGTAGACGCTCCACCGTCCGGCAAGCCGCAATCTCCGTCGAGTGACGTAGCAACTCTGAGCACATCGGCTGCCTCTCTCACGTTAACCAAGGTGGGAGAGGAAGCCAGCGACTGAGCCTGGGCAAAAAGTCCCGGCAGAGCCGATCCCTCCCAAACAGCCAGACGAGCCAGCAGACAACGCTCGACATCTGGGCTCGCGCGAATTTCGGTTTCGAGCGCCTGCAGAGGCTGTATCAGCGTCTGCGTGAGAACGGCTCCGTACAGTGGGGTCGAGCCGGACGTGAGGAGAGCGTTGGCCGAGGAGATGTAAGCGTCGACCCGCTGTGAAAGATCGGCGAAACGCTGTGCCTCATCGCTCTGCAAGTTCCATGAGCCAGTCGCAGTCCCGATGCCGGGAGCCTGGGTCACCTGACCCGCGCCATCCGCCACCACGTTTTGCTCAGGGAAATTGGTTTCCGTGATGGATCCGCTCCCGGAAATGCAATCGACGGCCGTGGTGCCGAAGCTGTATTCGGGCATGACAATGGTGCGCTCGACGGCGTGGCCGCCCCCGAACGTGCCCCAGTGCATGTCGATCACGGGCTGGGACAGAGTGAGCGCGCCGCCGTTCGCCAGAGAGCCGCTGATCCCCCCCGAGATTGTCCCGATGCCGCTCGAGATGTCGCGATGCCCGTAGTCGGTGATGGGTGCATCGACGTTACCCGTCGCGCTTCCGGACACAGAGCCATCGGGAGCGACATAGACGTCGAGCTTTCCGTCGATCGTGACCTTGAGGTCGAGATCCGTGCCAAAGACCGAGAAGTGGTAGTCGCCGTCCGAGTGCCAGATGCCCGTGTAGTGGCCCTGCATCGGATAGGCCGGAGGCTGCTGCGTGCAGGATGTGGGTTGGACCATCTGAGCGCGTGCCGCGAAAGGATGCTGTGGCGCCACGAGCCAGGCGCCGAGCAATGCAACCACCAGAGCGCCGGCGCGAATCTTCCCCATGCCTTCTCCATCCGCTTGTCGTCAACGCGCGGCGCGCCGTCACGCACCGGCCCTATCACTATACCCACCCGCGGGGACACCCCGCGTCCCCCGTTTCGTTGTGTGGGTCAGCCCGACCGCGGTAGCCCGATTTCACGATCATTCCGCATACCCAAGGAGAACGATCGGCCATCTCCTCGATATCAAATTGATGGAGCTGCACAACGCCCTCAGGCATCTCGCCATCAAGGGCCACAAAGCAGGCCGAGAACTTGGAGTTCGATGCAGCGTCTTCTGCCGCGAGGCGCAGCCAACGTTGATATTCTTCGTCCGCTAGACCGTCTCCCCATTCGGACCACGCAATGTCGACCGCTGATACTCCCAGCCCAGGGTGGTTGGCGAGATTATCCACGACAATCATGGCTCTCATTCCATCTGGACACGGCGGGGGAAGAGCTAGAAGCTGTCCACCGGTGTGAGCTGCACGGTCTCCTCGGGGAAGACGGCGTTGATTTCCAACCGGCCACCGAGAGCTGCCACATAGTGACGCAAGGTGGAAACATAGAGATCATCCTGGCGTTCGAGGCGGGAAATGTTGCCCTGCGTGACACCCATTTCACGGGCCACCTCCGCCTGACTCCTGTGGCGGAGATCGCGCGCCCGCGCAATGTCAATGGCGGCGTACATCGCGCGCTTGTATTCGTCAACTTCCTGTCGAGCGCTCGGCTCCGCTAGAACCTGCTCAGCCAGCTCGTTAAAATTCCGAACTGTCATCGTCGTCTTCTTTCATGTGGATTGTAGCCAGGTGTTCCGTAAGTAGCTGATCCGCACGTGGGACCATTTGCGCGTACCACTTATTCCATTGCCCTCTTTTGTTCCCACCAAGCTGGAGAATGGCGGTTCGCTGCGGATCGAAAGCGAAGAGGACGCGAATGGTTCCGGTACGTAGCTCTTTCATGTTGGCGTGTACTGAGCCACTGATCTGGTCGACGACCGGTCGAGGTGTCGCCGGCCCCATCTCCTTGAGAATTTCAACCGCGGCGAGAACGCGGCGCCGTTCGCTTGCGTGCAGTGTGGTCCACCATTGCAGGTATTCCTCGGTGTACCCGACTGTTCAAGGCATCTCGTGAACTATATCACAAACATAATATACGTGGATTGACAGGCGCAAACCGAGTGTCGCATACGGCGTGTCTTGTCGTTCCCCCTAAATCTCTATGCCCCCATGTGCTCGTCCGGCGTCGGATTCTTGTACGCCTGGCCTGTCAGCTCGGCCATGACGTGCTTAATCTGTGTGTAGTCCTCCAGTGCGTAGATCGACAAATCCTTGCCGAAGCCGCTTTGCTTGAACCCGCCGTGCGGCATCTCGGAGGTCAGGGGCATGTGGTCGTTGATCCACACCGTGCCGAAACGCAGGTGCTTCGCGAATTTGAGCGCTCGCGAGACGTTGCTGGTGTGGACGGAGCCGGCGAGCCCGTACACGACGCCGTTGGCGTGCTTCAAGGCCTCGTCCTCGGAGTCGAAAGGCAGCACAACCACGACCGGTCCAAACACTTCGTGCTGCACGATATCGGCGTCCTGGGACACGTCGCTGAAGACCGTGGGCTCGAAGTAGAAGCCTCGCTGTTGTCCCTCGACGTGGTGCCCGCCGGTAACCGGCTTGTATCCTGCCTGGGCGGCGCGCTCGATGAATCCTTCGACACGCTCGAGCTGCTCCTTCGAGATCAGAGGCCCCATGTTGGTGCTTTCGTCGAACGGGTCTCCCACCCGGACGTCGCGCATGGCGCGCACCATCCGGTCGACGAACTGATCGTAGACCGAGCGCTCGACGTAAAAGCGGGTGGCCGCCGTGCAGTCCTGGCCCGTATTGGTTGTGGCGGCAATGGCACCGCAGTTGGCGGCGGAATCGAGGTCGGCGTCGGCGAACACGACGAACGGGGCCTTGCCCCCCAGCTCCAGATGCAGGCGCTTGAGGGTGGGGGCGGCCTGCTGCATGATCTTTTTGCCGGTCTGCGTGTCGCCGGTCAGCGAGACCATATCCACTCCCTCGTGGCTGGTGAGGGCGACGCCCGCTTCCTCATCGCCGGTGATGATGTTCAACACTCCGCGCGGAAAGCCTGCCTCCTCCGCCGCCCGAGCGATCTCGATCGACGTCGCGGGGGTGTTTTCGGCGGGTTTGAGCACGACGGTGTTGCCAGCGGCCAGCGCCGGCCCGATCTTCCAGATCGCCATCATGAAGGGATAGTTCCAGGGCGCAACCTGACCGATGACCCCGACCGGCTCGCGCCGCAGCATGCTGGTGTGGGTAGGCACGTACTCGCCGGCGGCCTGACCCTCCATGACGCGAGCGACGCTTGCGAAGTATCGGAGATTGTCGATCCCAAACGGGAGGTCGGCGTCGCGGCTCAGGGTAATCGGTTTGCCCGTCGCCTCCGTCTCCAGGCGCGCGAGCTCGCCGGCTCGCCTCTCCAGAATGTCTGCCAGCTTGTTCAAGTATGCGGAGCGCTCGCCGCATCCCAGTCCCGACCAACGTCCATCGTCGAAGGCTTCACGCGCGGAGCGGACCGCACGATCCACATCCTCTCGGGTGGCGCGCGGGACGCGGTGGACCACCTCCTCGGTGGCGGGGTTGACGATATCCATCATCTCCCCGCTGCCCGAGACCCATTCGCCCCCTACATACATGGAAAATTCGCGAGCTGTTGTCGTAACCACGTCGATCCCCTTTCTTACCTCTTGTCCACAGAGTCCAGAATTCTCCAGCCGCCGAAATTCATTTTGTACACGCGCAGCAGCATGAAGGTCTCGGTCCGCGTCACACCCTCGACACGATGAAGCTTTTCCGTCAAGAAGTGGGCCAGGTTTTCGTTACTGTCCATGATGACTTCGGCCAGCAAATCGAAGGTGCCCGTCGACATCACCACGTAGCTGACCTCCGCAAAAGCCGCCACGTCTTGCGCGACGCTGTCGATGCTTCGCGCTCCGCCGATGCCGACGGCGATGCCGATGATCGCCATGCTGTGGAAGCCCACCTTTGCCGGGTCGGCCACTCCCACGATCTGAAGCACTCCCGTGCTCACCAGCCGTTGATAGCGCTGCCTGATGGTTCCCTCGGAGACGCTCAACGCGGAGGCCACGTCGGAAAACGGGCGGCGCCCATCCGTCTGCAGCAGGGAGATGATTTTGCGATCGAGCGCGTCCAGGGACCGCCGCTACTTGCCATTTGACGAATTCGTCGTAATTTCCCTCTTCTTCTACGTAATGAGTAGTGAGATGACAATCTGGCTTCGTATTTCGTATCATAGTGAACAGGTCACTATGGGTCAATTCCAGACCAACATGCTCAGGTCAGTACCGAGGAGGAATCATGGCCATCACCGAGCCGGCTATCGCCGCAACCCAGCTACGTCGAGAGAAGCAGCGGGAACTGTATCGACGGGCTACGCGCTCTCTTCCCGGCGGGACAAACTCGAACTTCCGGGCCTGGGGCGAGGACACTATTTACATCGACCGCGGCAAGGGTGGCCGCATCTGGGATGTCGACGGCAACGAATTCATCGACCTGCGCATGGGATACGGTCCGGTCATTCTCGGCCACGCCGACGATCGCGTGGACGATTACGTCAACGAGCAAATGCGCAAGGGCGTCAGCTTCTCCCTCACCTCGGAGCAGGAGGTGCGGTGCGTAGAGCTGATTTGCGAGCTCACCGGCTGGGTGGACATGGCGCGGATGACGGTTTCCGGCACCGAGGCGACAATGCACGCCATGCGCCTGGCGCGCGCCTTTACCGGACGCGAAAAGATCGTGAAGTTCGAGGGCCAGTATCACGGTGTCCATGACTACGCGTTGATCAGCGTCTTACCGGACGATGTCTCCACCCTGGGCGATCGGACCAACCCGACCCGACTGGCCTGGGGCCGCGGCATCCCAGAGGCCATTGCGAAGACGATCATTCCGGCGCCCTACAACGATCTTGACGTGCTGCGCGCGATCTTCGAGCGGGAGGGTGAGTCGATCGCGGCGGTCATCATCGAACCGGTGCTGGGCAACGCCCAGGGCATCCTGCCATCGCCGGGTTTTCTCGCGGGCGTGCGAGCGATCACGCAGGAGTTTGGAAGCGTCCTGTTCTTTGACGAGGTCAAAACCGGGTTCCGCTTCGCGCGCGGCGGGGCCGCCGAGTTCTTCGGCGTAACCCCGGACATCGCAAGCTACGCCAAGGCCATGGGCAACGGGTATCCCGCCGCCGCCTTCGGGGGGAAACGCGAGATCATGAGCTTGCTGCCGGACAGCGTGAGCCACGGCGGAACCTATGCCGGCAATCGCATCGCCGCCGCCGCGGCCGTCGCGACATTAACGATTTTGAAAGACACCGACGCGCTGGAGCACATCCGCGCGACGGGCGAATCCATGCAGAGTCGCATCGGGGAGCTACTGACACGCCGCGGCATCGCTCACGTGTTCACGGGGCATCCCTCGATGTTCGGCATCATGTTCGCCGAGCAGAGCCCTACGGACTATCGCGGGTGGGCGGATACTGACCACGCCCTTTACGACGCGATCGCGGTGGGCATGATTGCTCGCGGCGCGATGCCCGAGCCGGACTCCCGCGAGCCATGGTTCATCTGTGAGGCACACAATGAGGCCGATGTTGATCGGGTCTGTGCATCCTTTGAGGAGTCTCTGAATGTGGCGTTGGAGGAGCGAACAAAGACCTAGCGAGCGAAGGAATGGTGCCGGGTCCACTTTGCCGTACGCCTGCCATCTCTACCCTACATGCCCTACTCTCATGCTACGAGGAAGACATCAGTGTATCTGACGGAAGAGGAAGCGGAGAGTCTTCGTCGCGCGGCGGCCGAGACGGGACGATCCCAGGCTGAGCTGCTCCGGGATGGGCTCCATTGGGTACTGACGACCGCCGGCGTCGAACCGCGACAGTTCCACAGTCTTGGCAAGGGCCGGGGCGGGCAGGTCATATACTCCCTGGAATCCTGACGATGTGTACGACGCGTCGTTCAGGCGCGAGTAAGTGGCCCTCATCGTCGACGCCAGTGCCTTGTATGCGCAGGCTGACGCTGATGAGCCATGCCACGATGCCGTGGCCCGTATCCTCACGACCGAGCGACAAGCGCTGATCACCTCCGAACTTGCGATGGCAGAAGCGGACTTTCTCATCCTGCGACGGCTTGGGTTGGACGCGGAGCTAGGGCGGGAGCTTTGTGGTCCTTCCGGCTGATAATTAGCTAGGTCCGGTCGCTGCTGCGGGCCACGACGTTTCCCAACAGCTCGAGGATCACCTTCAGGGCCAGCAGTGACGTCGCATCACTGGGGACGTCGAGGCTGGGGGCGACCTCGACCACATCCGCCGTGACCAGATTGAGGGGGGCAAGACCGTGGATCAGGTCGAGGACCCAGCGCGTCGTCAGGCCGCCGGCATCCGGTATTCCCGTGCCGGGGGCGAACGCAGGATCAAAGGCATCGATGTCGAGCGAGAGGTAGACAGGCATGTCGCCGAATCGATGAGCGAGCGCGGCACCCACCTGATGCGCGTCTTGGGTAGCAAGGTGTTGCGCCGTGAGCATCGTGATCGGCTGCTCACGGATGTACTCCACCTCCTGTATCTCGAAGGAGCGGACGCCAAGCATTACGACATTGCGCGGATCGATGAACGGGTGATCCAGCGCTCGACGCAGAACGCATGCGTGCGAGTATCGCGAACCTTGAAAGGCATCGCACAGGTCGGGATGAGCATCTATCCATATGATGCCCATCTCCTTCTGCGCCCAGCCGGCAGCGGCATGAAAGAGGGGTATGGACACCGAATGGTCTCCCCCTAGAGCACAGGGAAGACCGCGCTCGCGCGCGGCCATGAACGCACGCGTGACGCGCTCGTGTAGCGCCTCGATCGGCTCGTTTTCGTGCCCCACGGTGACGTTGCCGAGGTCGATCACGTGCAGCTGGTCGACGATATCACCGGCCTCAGTCACCGGAGGCAGATGCGGTGAGATCGTTCGCATGCGGTCAGGTCCCTCCGCCGCTCCCCGGCGGAAGAAGGCCGCGCCGTCGTAAGGTATGCCGAAGATGATCAGATCGGCGACCTGACCCTCGTCCTCGGACATCAATCTAAACCAGGGTGCGTCGGGCATCGTCTCTCCTTCCTCAGACATTGCATCTTCCGAGACTCGGCAGGCTACTGGGCCGAGGCCCTCGCGCGTGGCCGAATAGGACGGATTGGCCTTGCGAGAGCGAGTAGAGGAGCGGACTCACGCCACCGGTGTTCACGAGAAAGCTGAACTTCGCGCTGTGCCCGGGCATCAGAGGACTGCTCCCGGTCGACCAGTAGACGAGCACGTTTGGGTACCTTCCCCCGCAGACACCGGCGCCAAATGCATTCCAGGCGCGAGGACCGCGGACGTGGAACAGATTCGCCCTGCCGCCATTGATCTGGAATCCGGCGATGGGCACCCGCCCACGGTTGTCCACAATGTAGACAAAGGAGTAGCCGTGTTGCGTCACATGCCGAACTTGAACGGACACAACCCCGCTCACGTCCTGGGCCGTTCGTGCGGAGGTAGGCGCAGGCGGCGACGTGGGAGATGTTTGCGGGCTGTTGGAGCCTGAGAAGCCGCCTCCGGTGGCGAGCACCAGTGCGATGAGAATGGCAGCGGCCGCCAGACCGACGGCGATGAGCCGGCGGTTGCTGGTTCGTTGTTGCGTCATGGCGCTCCCATGCTACACGTGCGAGGTCCCAGGCGGCCCGTCTCAGCCCGATGTGGGCCGACGGTCTCCTTCCCGCCGATGCGAGGGAGTGTAGGTGCCGTCCATCACGGTGTTGCTCGCGTTCCCTTCAGTGGCGGGGCCTTGCCGTCCGACCTAGATGTAGGCCGTGTGGTCTCTCTCCGGCTACAGGTAGTACTTCTCCCCTCCGTAGCATTCATGGCCCTTTAACCCCCGGGGCACGCACCTTCTTGTTGGTCCTAGCATGCCAGTGACTGTTAATCACGATGTTACACACGGGAGCGATGACGTCACGGACGGGAGAGATACTACTAGCAGCCGGAGAGGGACCACTCGGCCTACATCTTAGTTTCGGGCAGAGATGTTGCCGCACGGACAGATTCCTCAACCTAGATTTGGGCCGTCGGTCTCTCTCCTATTCAAGCGTTCGCACAACTCTAAACTGAGGCATTCACAGCTGCCGGCCGAACGCGATGGCGTGTGAATGTGTCACGGTCGAGGGAGCGCAAAGGCATAGGAAGAGGAGCAGATGAAGAAACGACGAGCTTTGATAGCCGGCGCCGGCCACTGGAGTCGCGCCTGGGGTAGAGAGCTACAGAACTGCGATCGGGTCGAGATCGCGGGGTGGGTGGATATCCGTCCAGGCGCTGCCGAGGACGCAGTTCAACAACTTGGCCTGCAGAACGTGCACACCGATACCAATCTGGACCGAGCTATCGCTATCGCCAAGCCGGACTTCGCCGTCAACGCAACGGTTCCTTCCGCCCATTGCGATGTCTCCATTCAAGCTCTCGAAGCTGGTCTCCCGGTCGTGTCCGAGAAACCTATGGCCGAGAGCATGGAGCAGGCGCGGGCCATGGTGGCGACCTCTGAACGAACGGGAAATCTGCTCATGATCAACCAGCAGCGACGGCATGATGCTGGGCTCGTTGCTACCCGCCGGCTTGTTGAGAAGCACATCGGCCCGCTCGGCATCCTCACTTCCGACTTCTGCCTCGGCTGGCACGAAAGCCCTTTCATGCTTGGCATGGCCAACCCGCTTCTGCTCGACATGGCGATCCATACCTTCGATGCCGCGCGCTTCCTCTCCCGAGCCGATCCAGTGGCGGTGTACTGTGACGGTTTCAACCCCTCATGGAGCTGGTTTTCGGGTGACGCCAGCGCGGTTGCCATCTTCGAGATGACGGGTGGTTTGCGCTACATCTACCAAGGAAGCTGGTGCAGCCAGGGACTCGACACCGCCTGGGAGGCGCAGTGGAGAGCGGTCGGACCGCAGGGGACGGTGATCTGGGATGGACAGACGGCTCCCGAGGGGGAAATCGTGGCGGAGCCGGGCGTGTTCCCAGCCACAAAGTCGCGGATCGCGGCTGAGCTGGAATCAGATATGCCAACGTGGCTGGCCGGTTCTCTCCGCGACTTCCTGCATGCCCTGGATACGGGGGCAACACCAATGACTGAGTGTCACGATAACATCAAGAGCTTGTCCATGGTGCTGGGCGCTCTCGAGTCCGCCGCAACCGGACGGCGGGTCGCGATTGAGCTCTGACGGCAGCTACCGGCCGTTGTCTCGAAGCGAGGAATCAAGAAAAGAATCGAACAACCCCTGGAGACCGTATGACCAACACCCCAATTCGTGTCACTGTGTGGGGCGAGAACCTTCACGAGCATCGAAGTGAGCGCGTGCGAGCGATTTATCCGCTTGGCATGCATGAGACGATTGCGGCCGGCATCCGAGATGAACTGGGTGATGGTGTCGTCGTTGGGACGGCAACGCTCGATCAAACAGAGCATGGCTTGACCGAGGACGCACTCGGGAACACCGACGTCCTTACCTGGTGGGGACACCTGGGTCACGAGCAGGTCTCCGATGCCGCCGTGACTCGGGTTCATGAGCATGTGCTGTCCGGCATGGGTCTTATCGTGCTGCACTCCGGCCACGAGTCCAAACTCTTCCGGCGCCTAATGGGGACGACCTGCTCGTTGCGCTGGCGCGAGGCCGTAGACCGGGAAGTGATCTGGAAGGTCAATCCCGCCCATCCCATCGCCGAAGGGGTTCCGGACGCACTGGTCATCCCGCGGCACGAGATGTACGGCGAGTACTTCGACATCCCCCAACCCGAGGAGCTGGTGTTCATCAGCTCTTTCTCCGGTGGCGAGGTCTTCCGGAGCGGTTGCTGTTTTATCCGGGGAACGGGCCACATCTTCTACTTCAGCCCGGGACACGAGACCTATCCCATCTATCATCAGCCCGAGGTGCGGCGCGTCATCGCCAACGCCATTCGATGGGTGTACCGGCCGGAGCGCGAGCGACGCAGGAGTGTGATGTCGCCACTCGGATGGTTTGAGTAGCCCGAGACGAGGAAGGATGTACCTCTTTGACATCGATGGGACCCTGCTCAGAGGAGCGACAGGCGTGCATCGCGAGGCGTTCAGTCACGTCTGTAGTGCTGTGTATGGGCTCAACCTGTCACTGGATGGCATCGTCACCGCGGGAAGAACGGACTCGTGGATCTTCGCCGAGGTGTTAAGGCTTCATGGTGTGGCTGAGGATGTGATTTCCGCGGGCATGAGAACGGCTTTCGAGGTCATGGTGAAATACGTGCAGGAGAAGCCATGCGATCTCACGCACACGGTCCTTCCCGGTGTGCGTGACGTCCTCGATGGGCTGCGCCGCGAAGGTCGCGTCCTTGGCCTGCTGACCGGCAATCTCTCCGGAATCGCGTGGACCAAGCTCGCTCAGGCCGACATCGCAAAGTACTTCACGGGCGGAGGCTTCGGGGAAGAGTCGGCGGATCGTGCACATCTTGTGCCTATCGCGCTTGCCCACGTTGAGCGTATCGCGGGAATCCGAGTCCGGCCGCAAGACACGGTTGTCATCGGCGACACGCCTCTCGACATCGACGCCGGTAGGCGGGCAGGAACGCATACGGTCGCCGTTGCCACCGGTCCCTATGACCTTGACGCACTGAAGGTGAGTGGCGCCGATCTGGTGTTGCCGTCATTTGAAGGAACGGCGGTGCTACAGGAGCTGCTGGCATTGTGATGCAGGCGGAACTCGAACTTACCTCACCGAGACGATCTTCAACGTCCGCGCGCGGCCGGGAGTTTCTGCCTGTACGGACTCGCCCATCCGTGCGCCCATGAGTGCGGCGCCGATGGGCGATTGATCAGAGATATAGCCCAGCACGGTGTTGACTTCATGCGAGCTCACAAGCCGGTACGTGCGCTCCTTGCCGTTCTCATCTTCCACTGTCACGGTCTTGCCGATTCCAACCCTGTCGCCTGTGTCTCGCGCCACGACCGCATTGCGCAGAACGAACTCCAGCTCCGCGATCTGGCCCTCCAAACGCGCCTGATCCTCTTTCGCCTGGTGGTAGGCCCCATTCTCAGACAGGTCGCCGTCGTCGGCGGCACGGCCGATCTTGTGCGCTATCTCCGGGCGGTTCACGGTTTTCAGGTGCACCAGCTTTTCTTCAAGCTCTCGCTTGCCGTCGGCGGTCATCGTGACCGATTTGTTCATTGCCATCGTGAGGACGTCCTGGAATAAAAATATGCCCGCTAGTCGAGGGCATGTGCCCCAGTATACCGATTACCAGCATGACGAGTGACGCGGACGCTTAGAATTGTGCATCAACACGGCTTATTCGGATCTGGTGCTCGCGCGAAGCGTTATGACGCCGCACGACCTACAACGTCGAGATGCAAATCTCGTGGGCGGAGACATCAACGGGGGCATTCAGGACTTCCGCCAGCTCTACACGCGACCCACTTGTCGCATCGTACCGTACTCGACGCCCGCGCCGGATCGGTACATCTGCTCCTCTTCCACACCACCGGGTGGAGGCGTGCACGGGCTTTGCGGCTATTTCGCCGCGCGGGCTGCTCTTCACCGCACGTGAGTGTGAATCGTTGGTGAAGATCACCGTGTGCCGCCCATGGCCGGCGCCATTGGCCTGACCATAGGGCTCATGGCGCTGTCTGTTCCCGTGTCCATCGGTGTGCACGCTGCGGCGGGTCCATTTACGCAAGTTCCCGGTAACGCGTCGACCACACACCCCAACTCGAATATCGTTCCCGCCACCAGCACCATCAAGTACACCCATTTCGTGCCCAAGGCGCTGACAGCCAAGCACGCGAGTGGGACGTGCACTGCTACCAACTACTCCTTCTCGATAGGCAATACGACGAAGGTCAAGCAGCAGCTCACCTACAAGGGCCAGCCGCTCTTTGCCCCGCTGCCCCCCAAAAGAGCCATTGATGTCTGCGTCACCGCGGCCGGCAAGTATGTCCTTGGGCTGAAAAGCGCGCCCAAGGCAACGTTGACGCTCACAATAACCTAGAAGTCGAACGTTCACGCGGAGAGCGCTCCCGATGCGCCTTGGGATCGGGGGCGCTCTTTGCTATCGACCGATACCAGCCATTTCCTCGATCACCGCATAGAGCTGATTGAAGTTGGATGAACACGAACCGTGAATCGTTACGGTCTTGGTCGCGGAGGATCTGTATATCGTGATGTAGCGCGAGGCGATGTCGGGGAGCACCCTCGGGCACAAAGTCCTGTTGCGCATCGAGTAAAAGTGCTCGGCGTTGACCAGCTTGAGAAGGCCCTTGAGAACAGGCCTCGGTTGCATGAGCTGACCCGTGCGAACGTTGATGCCGTTGCCGATTACCGAGCCATCGCTAAAGAAGCTGGCGTTCCAGGGGCGGATGTTCCCGCCTTTGATTCCGAAGACGATGACCGCTTGCTTAGACGCGATTGGGGAGCCGGTGGGCGAGAGCAGCGGGAGATGGTGAACCGGACGGTTTGGAGCAGAGTGTCCCTGCTGGGCCCAAGCGGAAAGCGGAACCACGGCGAGCAAGACGCCAGCAGACACAAGGATTGAGAGGCGAACGGACCGGTGTTTCAACGTAATACCTCCGCGGAATGTCGCTTGTCTTCACGACTTTCAACGCTTGATGTGGGCGGATCGTAACGGCGCGACGGCTTCGGGGAGCGCGGTTCCCGGCACGTCTGGGGTCCCCGCCGTCCTGTTCTTTCTCCTGCGAATGGATTGCGAAGAGAGTATCGTCCGGGTTCCTTTACACGAAATTGTGGCTGGTAGAATGATGCGCTTTGGGTGTAAGCGCAATGTGCGGAGCACGATTTGCGTCGATGGCGGCTACCTATGAGGCTCGCACTCGTACCCCAATGAAATCTATCGCGTAATGCGTCCAGCAGAAGACAAGGAGACGTATGGTAACAGAGGCGGAACGCGGGCTGGTTGAGCCTCACACGGCCGGCAACCAGCAGGTCGACTTTCATGAATCGCGCGATGAGCTGCACGCCATGTTTCATATGATGGCCCTCATCCGCCAGTTCGAGGACAAGACCTATGAGATGTACACCCGCGCGCGGATCGGTGGCTACTGTCACATGAATCACGGCGAGGAGGCGACGATTGTCGGTTCCATCGAACCGCTACGGACTCAGGATTGGATCGTCAGCTACTACCGCGAGCATGGACACCTATTGGCGCGGGGCGCCGAGCCTCGCCGCGTCATGGCCGAGCTGTTTGGACGCGAGGACGGAGTCTCTCATGGCCGCGGAGGGTCCATGCATCTGTTCGACGCAAGCCGCCGCTTCATGGGAGGCTATGGCATCGTCGCCGGTCATATGCCTTTGGCGTTGGGGGTGGGTTACTCGATCAAGTACCGCAAGGCCGACGAGGTGACGCTGTGCCTGACGGGAGAGGGCGCGATGGCCAACGGCGCCTCGCACGAGACGCTGAATATGATCGGCATCTACCACCTGCCAGTGATCACGACCATCGTCAACAATCAGTACGGTATGGGAACAAAGGTGGAAGAGTCGGCCGCGAACCCCGAGCTGTGGCAGCGCGGTGACATGTACGGACATCATGGTGTTCAGGTCGATGGCATGGACGTTATGGCGGTCAAGCGGGTCACCGAGGAGGCGGTGCAACGAGCCTCGGAAGGTAATCCGACATTGATCGACGCCATTACCTATCGTTACCGTGGCCACTCGGTCGCCGACCCGGCGCGCTACAGAAGCCAGGAAGAGGTGCAGCGCTGGAGGGAGCAGGACCCCATCGAGCGCTTTTATCGGCAGCTTCACGACGCCGATCTGATGACCGAGGACGAGCGCGTTGCGATCGAGCAGAACGTCGATACCGAAGTGCAGGACGCCGTCGACTTCGCGGAGCAGAGCCCGGAGCCCGATTCCCAGGGCCTGTTCGACTTCTTGTACGTCAACCCCGCGCCCAATGTGTAGCGCGGTGTCGACGCGCTTTATCCTTTTGTCGGACGGGAGACTCGCATGACGGTGATCACGTATCGCCAGGCACTGACCGAGGCGTTGCGCGAAGAAATGGACCGTGACGAGAACGTGTTCCTCCTGGGGGAGGAGATCGGAATCTTCGGGGGATCCTACAAGGTGACCGAGGGTCTTCTCGGCGAGTTCGGGCCGGAGCGCGTTCTGGCTACCCCAATATCAGAAAATGGCATCATGGGCCTTGCCACGGGAGCATCGATGACCGGCTTGCGTCCCGTCGCCGAGATCATGACCATCAACTTCATCATGGTCGGCATGGACCAGCTTGTGAACAACGCCGCCAAGATTCCTTATATGTTTGGCGGTGAAGCTCGTACGCCGCTGGTCGTACGAACGCCGAGCGGCGCCGGCCACCAGCTGACGGCGCAGCACTCGCAGGTGCTCGAGGTCTGGTTCGCGTACGTGCCCGGTCTGTACGTCGTCGCTCCCTCCACGGCTGCCGACGCCAAGGGCTTGCTGAA
>QHBP01000021.1 GCA_003244175.1 Chloroflexota bacterium
ACGACGGAGCATGTGCTCGTTCACACGGGCCAGAATTGGGACTACCTTCTCAACGGCATCTTCTTCGACGAGTTGAGCCTGAGACAGCCCGACCACGTACTGGACGTAGACACGTCGAGCCTAGGAACCGTCCTGGGGGACATATTGAGAAAGGTAGAGCCTGTCCTGCGGGACGAAAGGCCGGATGCATTCCTCGTCCTCGGAGACACCAACAGCGCCATCGCCGCGTTGATGGCCAAGCGCATGCGGATCCCCGTCTACCACATGGAGGCTGGAAATCGCTGCTTCGATGAAAATGTTCCGGAGGAGACGAACCGGAGGCTGGTGGACCACATCGCAGACTTCAACCTGGTCTACACCGAGCACGCCAGGCGAAACCTGCTCTCCGAGGGTCTGCACCCGCGGCGGATCATGCTGACGGGATCACCCATGCGGGAGGTGCTCGACCACTACCTCCCCAAGATCGAGGCGTCCAACGTTCTTGATGAGCTGTCGCTCCAGCGAGGCAAATACATCGTCGTGAGTGCACACCGAGAGGAGAACGTGGACGCACCGGAGCGGCTGCGGGCCCTGCTGGGATGTCTGATCGAGGCTCGAGACAAATGGCGGCTGCCGATTCTGGTCTCAACACATCCACGCACGCGGATCAAGCTGGAAGCGCTCGACCACGCCGAGAACTTGTCCGGCATCGACTTCAAGGCGCCGTTCGGGTTCGCCGGCTACAACCGCCTCCAGATGAACGCCTTCTGCGTCCTCTCCGACAGCGGCACCATCAGCGAGGAGTCATCGCTGCTGGGGTTCCCGGCGGTCACGCTGCGCTCGTCCATTGAGCGACCCGAGGCGCTGGACACGGGCTCGATCATCATGAACGACCTCCATCGAGAGAACGTAGTGGGTGCGATAGCCGCGGCGGTGTCTGGTCACTTGTCCGCGACCGTCCCGACCGAATACACCGTGGACAACTGCAGCCTGCGCGCCTGCAACTTCATCATGTCCACCGCCTTTGAGCATGCGCACTGGGCAGGCCTTCGCTGAGTGAACAGCCCGCCGGCCCCGCCGCATCCCTTCAGGGTCCTGGTGACCGTGGGGACCTTTGAGCCGGGATCGAGGGGTGGGGGCCCCGTGAGATCTGTCGCGAACATCCTGGACAGCACCTCATCCGACGTCAAGGTAACCCTGGTCACCCGCGATCGCGATCTCGGGAGTGATGTCGCATACGCAGGCCTTTCCGGGAAGTGGGTAGACAGGGGCTTGGTACGCGTCTTCTATCTTAATACTCGGAGTCCCCGTCAGTGGTGGGAACTCTGGCGGAAATTGCGAACCACCCAATTCGATCTCCTGTACGTGAACAGCCTCTGGGATCCCATTTCGAGTCTCGTCCCGATTGGAGCGACGCGGGCACATCTCCTCCGAATTCCTCAGGTGCTCATCGCCCCGCGAGGCGAGCTCTCGCCCGGGGCACTATCGCTGAAGGTGCGCAAGAAGGCCCTCTTCCTAAAACTCTGGGCCCGCGTGCTGCGAGGCGGCCATATCGCCTGGCACGCCTTCACGGAGCGGGAGGCGACTGAGATCATCGCCGCCATCCCGTGGGCTGACACGATCGTCAATCAGAGCCAGGTGTCGCTGCCAGACGAAGCGCTTGAACCTGCCGACGTGTCGTTCGGTCAAGAAGTGCGATTGGTCTATATTGGGCGAATATCACCCAAGAAGAATCTGCTGTTGAGTCTTGCTGCGCTGAAAACGATCTCAACCCCAGTCAGGCTTAATATCTTCGGTCCCCTGGAGGATCCGCAGTACTGGGCCTCGTGCCTGGACGCCATTCAAGAGCTGCCGAAAAGCGTCAGTGTGCGCTACCTGGGGGAGCTCGAGCCCACGCGAGTGAGGCAGGAATTCTCCCTCTATGACGCCTTCCTGTTTCCGACGCTGGGAGAGAATTTCGGTCACACGATCGCGGAGAGCCTTTCGGCATCGTGTCCCGTTATATGCGCGGACAATACGCCCTGGACACAGGTGTTGGGGGCGGGGGGCGGTAGAATTCTCGGCGAGTTGTCCGTGCAGTGTCTCGCTTCCGAAATCGAGATGTTGCTCAACCTCGATCCTGCCGAACGAGCCGAGAGGAGGCGCGCGGCCGGCCGCGCATTCAAGGAGTGGCGCCGCGGAATCGTCGGCTACAGTATCCTCGACCAACTACGCCACCGCTACTCGGGCGACCCGGCCGACGACGCTCGGACTATTTAGCGTAGCAAGGAACTTGGCCAACACTAGAACTCTTGGAACGGGCGCAACAACGTCTACAGCCTGAGGTACGGAATGCTCGACACACCTGACCCGGACTCTAGAGCGGAGCCATCGCATGCAGTCGGCGCTTCGCGTCCCGACTCGAGCCACCGGCTCGCCTCTTTGAGCACGGCGATGGTCATTATCGCTGCCTTTGGCCCATATACCCCGGTACAGGGGGTTCGCACCGAGCAGCTAGCGATCTATTCCTGCCTTCTGCTGGGACTACCATGGTGCCTGCCGCGGTTAAGGATGACCCACCATGGTGTCGCCGTATTGGGCATCCTAGGTATCTACATCGGAGTGGCGACGATTGGGGTTTTCTCACCGGCGTCCAACCCATATGAGGC
>QHBP01000110.1 GCA_003244175.1 Chloroflexota bacterium
GCCAGGAACGGCAGCGTCTCTCCACACACCGTACGTACCGCCACTGAGCTCTCGCCCGGCGGCATAAGGTGCGCTTCGAGCGTCTGTTTGACCTCGGGTAGGGACTCGAGCCCCCAGGAACTGTGCTTCGGCCTCCTCCAGAACAGGTCGCGAGTGGGTCCGGACCCACCACGCTAAGAAGACAGTCGCACGCAAGGCCTCGCTCCGTGTCGAATTGAGGGCAAGGCTGTGGAGGTCGCTCTTTCCCGCGACGTGTCGTGCCTCGGTCTCAGGCGACGGATCAGGATCATCGGTCAACGCGCGAATGATTGCCCAGAGGGCGTCCTGCTGATCGCTGGGAACAGCATCTGGAACCTCACGCAGAACGACTGTCAGGAGCGCAATCACGGACCGTCGCGCCCACGCCCACCCCCGGCTGTCCACGACCGAACTGTCGTCTGTCTGCTCTATCACCCAGGTGCCCAGAGCCAGTATGTACTTCCACGACCACGTGCCGGCATCCTCGCGTGCATCGAACCATCCCCAGAAGAGCGCGCTCAAGTAGATAGGGGCAACGTCGACGACGAGTTCCGCGCTGTCAGCGAATTGGGACGGTTTTCGAGCGACCGCCCGACGAAGAGCGGCTGCTAGACCTTCGTCGTCGGGCGCAAATGGTGAGGAATCAGGTGTCCACGTTCGAAGAAAGCTGGCGAGCTCTTCCATTGATAGAGCATCGATCTCGTCGTCAGATCGGGGACTTTCCGTTCCGACCCAACGCGCGGAAGGGCGCGGGGCTGGTTCGGTTGGCTCACCGAATTCCTGCACCAACTCGTCGTAAAGAGCAAGGGAATCTTCTTCGAGGTGCTCCTTGATCAGCGCCAGTCTGTCGCGTTGCCATCGACGGATGTATTCTCGCTCTTCTTCGACCGCGGGCTCGCGCCCATCCCAGTTCCGGAAGACGGCTTCGACCCGCCCCGGCGGGGGACCCTCTTGGATCCAGGTGAGGATCGTATCCCGCTCACTCACGTCCAGCAGAGCGAATCGCTCGTGCAGAAGCTGGCGGTAGTCCTCTCCCGCTTCTCGGCTCTCGAACAGACCGCGGTCGAGCAGGTAGCGGGCCACGATCTCCCTGTGGTTCTCTCCGTACTCTCCGAGGAGATGCAGAGTCAGCCGAGTGAAGATCCCGTTCTGGAACCGGGCCAGAACCTCGATAACCTCTTGTAGTGTGGCAGTCCCCGACTCAAGGAGCGAAGTAGCACCGTCTCTGATCGCCTCCACGAGTGCCCGCTTCTCCTCGCCACGCATCCCGTGGTAGTGCTCCTGTCCGCCTACCGCGTCGAGCCAGTACAACGACGACAGCAGGCGAACCTGCCCATCTTGCTCTGTTCGTAGGTGTTGGGCAGCCTCCTCGAGTACCCCGCACAGAGCGTCGAGACCGGAGATGCCTGCAGCCTCGATGAACTGCGGCACCTGCTCCCTGACGATCTCCTGATACTCCCAGGGATCGAAATGTGATCGCACCTCCGTCCTCGTTCCCTCTCCGAATAGGAGCGGTTCAGATGTCGGAACGAGGCGAAGGAGCACTCGTTCAACCTCGAGGGTTGCTGCAATCTCCCCACCGCGCGCAAGGTAGACCATGAAGTTCCCGAGCCTTGAGGGCAGCAGGTGGCTATCCGTGACCTGGAGCCATTCGTTGACCTTCGGAGCCAAGTCCGCAGCCATGGTTGGTGGCAGCTTCAAAGCCGCTTCCGCGCAGTCGACATAGACGCGGAAGTTGTCCGTCGGCGGGAGGCCCAGGATCGTGTCTGTGACCTCGCGTGCCATGGGGGGATCCCCAGCGATCCGGGCAAGATACCGCGACGGAGGCCACCAGATGTAGGAAACAGTGTCGGTCTCCTCGTCCCGCTCCACCGGCTGCGGATGTTTGAAGAATCCGTTGTCTCGCAGCGGCACCAGCCAACCCGACGTGGCTCGCTGACAGAAGTACTCAAGCGTCACCGGGTTCTGCGGGACGTGCCCCAGGAATGCCTTCACATCGTCCAAGGTAGGACGCTCGCGCCCCCGCTAGCTCCGTCATGAGGGGATAGAAGGCTGCGGCAAACCTTTCGATGAAGCGAGGCAAGATCGCATCCAAGAGCGTATCGTAATCGGCCCACGTCTGCTTTGCTTCCGTGTCCACTGGGCGTGGCGGAGCGAGATTGTCTCGATGAGCCACGTCGTGGAAAGACCCGACGCGCAACCAGAGTGCGCCAACCCCGCTTTCGGGGTCGAATCTCAGCTCCCGAGCGAGAATGCCGATAACGGTAGCATTGCGGTCTGGGCTTCCCTTCTCAGGGAGCTGAGTCCGGACAGAAACAGCTGCCTCGATCACGGCGCGGATACCGCTGTTCGCCTCACGCAGCAGGTGATTGACCAAATGGCTCGTCGACTCAAGTGGAGCTGCCTGCGTGCGAAGAACACAGGCATCCTTGTAGAGCACCGACGGCCCTGGACCCATTTGCAAGAGCTGACGGTAAACGCGCTCCTGCCGGGCATCGTCAAATCTAAATGGATTCACGTCGCTACTCCGCATCTCCCAACCGCACACTCACAAGCTCAATCCAAATAGTTTCGCCGTCGCAACCAGATCCGGATCGTTCGGCAGGATGGGCTCGGACGGCCTGACAGGCTCGAACGCAGCTCCCTCAAAGATGGCCCAGCAGGTGAGGGTTGCATCGAACCGACTGCTATAGGCAAGGCCCCGATACTCGCGCTCGTACGCCCAACGAGCAATGGCCTGCGTGAGCTGCCGTTTCGGGCCCACCACCCCGCTGAGGTCCAGATCCTCAAGCCCCAGGGCGAGCAGCGTCTGCGCCAGTTCACGACGTAAGGTTTCGCGCGTCTCAAACGACCGCAGGTCAAGCCATCGCTGGCGCGTCGCCAAGCGGAGACGGCCAACGGCTCGTGTGTGGTACCAGTCGGCTGGAACCCGAGGCGTGGGTA
>QHBP01000255.1 GCA_003244175.1 Chloroflexota bacterium
CTGATCGTCACCGCGTTCGCGCTCAGCCTGGACAACCTGGTCGTCGGGTTTGCCCTCAGCCTGTACAAGGTGCCAATCCTGCTCGCCGCGGTCGTCATCGGAGCCGTCAGCGTCTCCATGTCCCTCATTGGCCTCGAGCTGGGCCATCGCCTCGGGAGGCGGCTGGAACAATGGAGTGAGGAGCTGAGCGGCGGCGTGCTTGTCCTGGTTGGACTTTCACTGGCGAGTGGATTGTTAAAGTAGCGCGTCGCCGGGGCCAAGGACACCAAGGTGGTGCGACAATATCGAGCAGACCGGAGTCTGATCTGAAGGAGTCCAATGACAGATGTGATCCGGGACCATATAGAAATCATCCAGGGCACGGATGGTCCGAAGGCTCGAATCGCCGGTCACCGCATCCGGGTGCAGGACGTGGTGATTTGGCATGAGAAGCTGGGCATGTCACCGGATGAAATCGTGCATGACTATCCGACCATTACCCTTGTCGATGTTCACGCCGCATTAGCCTATTACTGGGATCGCCGTGATGAGATCGAGCGCGCTATCGCCCGGGAGCATACTCTCGCTGAGGAATTCGGCCGAAACAACCGCGGACCGCTGATCGAGAAGTTGAAGCGCCGCGGGAGTGGATAGGGTTCGGTTTCTGCTGGATGAGCATGTTCCGCACGCCCTGGCTCAAGCACTGCGACGCCGCGGAATCGACGTGCTGACCGCAGGAGAGGCGGCTGCATGCACCCCTCTCGCAAATTCCTCCAGACTTGTCGGCGTGATCGAAGGGTACGTGCGGCTGGTTGCAGATTCGTCGGCCGTCATGTCGCGTGTGTCCATCACGACAGCCGCTTGGATCTGCCCCGCGAGCGCCGGCTTGATGGGCCGCATAAGGATAGACATCACGCGCATGAGCGGCAATGAAACATGACGCGTGGCACCGGTCCTCCCGGTTACGGTTTCAAATGTCCGCACGAATTCCCGCATGGTCAGGTTTTTCGGTCCACCCACCTCCAGGACCTTGCCACGCAGGGACGCGTCGATCACAGTCATTTCTATGAACCGGGCCACGTCCCACGCCGACACAAAATTGATGGGATTGAGGCCCCGACCGAAGAGCCGTGTCTTCCCAGTCTCCAGCAGCGGCTTCGCTACCACGTCCGCCCAGGTCTCCATAAACGCCGTAGGCCGGAGGATGGTCCACGGAATCCCACTTCCGTTGAGCTCCTGTTCAGCCAGGTACTTCATCCGGAACAGCTCGATTGGATGATCCGCAGCGGCGCCCTGCACCGATACCAGGATAAAATGCTGAACGCCGGCGGCTCGCGCTGCTTGTATCAGGACTGTATTGCCCTCGTAGTCGACTGTTCGGGGATTGTAGTCACCGGCGTCGCCGAACCCGTGAATGGCCGAGATGACCGTATCCGCGCCGGCCATCGCCCGTGCCACGGCATCTGGATCGCGCACGTCACCCAGCGCAATCTCCACGAGCTCGTCCTCGAGATGTTGTGCTCGAGACGAATCGCGCGTCAGGACGCGAACGTGGAACCCGCGCGCGGCAAGAAGGCGAACGACATGCGTCCCCAGAGTTCCCGTGCCTCCGGCGATGAGGATCACCCGGTCTCTCCGTTCAGCGACGCTCGAAGGCTTGGGCTTGCCTCCTGCACAGCTTCCATGTAAAGCCGCACCCACGCGATCCGGCCCTGGCGCACTCCCTGAATTGTCACACCCGCGTGCACAAACGGTGCGCCATCGGCGCGCGTGCCTTTCCATTCCCACTCCGCCCAGACCGTGTCGCCGCTCGAACACGACCGCAGTAGCTCGGCCTTGATGTCCGGGACAGAGTCGAAGTTACAGGTCCAGTTCTCGCGCATCGACGCATGTCCGCGGAAAGCACGTTCGAGGTGGGCCGGGAAGGTACTCTGATAGGAGCCGCCACGGCTGATCCCGAAATCGCGGACCTTCGGCGAAATCTCCATGACCGGCGGCTCAAAGACACCCGGATGGTAGCGGAATCATTGTCCGCGAAGCAGGCTCTGTGCTCCGACCTCACCGTCGAGCGCGCGACGGATCTGCTGTGGGCATTGGGTTCGGCCGAGATGTACAGAATGCTGGCCGTGGACCGGGGCTGGTCGTCCGCCCAGTATGAGCAGTGGCTGGCGTCATCGCTGCACCACGCACTCCTGTGAGACCCCGATTCAGCTTATCGCTCCGAGAATTGTCGTCGACGCGCTGCACGGTGCGCTCGTTGGGCCCCATCACGAGCCGCACGAATGTCGGCCTCTATCTCATCGGTAGGTATATCGGCGGGAACGCGACCCTGCACGTGTTCCAGCAGGGACGCGAAGCGCTCGTTCCACTTCGTGCCATCCCCTACCCGTTGCGCGAGGTACGTGTCTATGGCTTCCCGTACTAAAACGGCAACGCTCTCTCGATCATCGGCAGCTAGATGCTTAACGGCGCGTAGCTGCTCTTCCTCTAGATAGATGTTTGTACGCTGCACTCCCGCCACCTCCTGCGGGAACTATTGTACACCGTGATGTATATCCACGCATGAAGAGTTGACTCTGGCGAGCCTCCGCCCCCAGTCTGCATCCTCGAGACGCACCAGCGCCACGGTTCTCCAATGCGTCGAAGTCTCCGGCCGGAACAGGCCCTAACT
This sequence comes from Chloroflexota bacterium, assembly GCA_003244175.1. Classification (GTDB taxonomy): domain Bacteria; phylum Chloroflexota; class UBA5177; order UBA5177; family UBA5177; genus QHBP01. The sequence goes on from QHBP01000255.1 coordinate 2,651, forward strand.
TCACGATTACCCTCACCTTGCAAATGCCGTCGGTGCAAACGTCGAGAGGTGGGGTGTTGTATACCGGGCATGGTCCCCGATGCGGTACGGCGGCGGCGCTATCGAGCAATAAACATCCTCGAGTCCTTCGTGATGTGGAATGCTCCCTGGTCCTCGATTTCCGCCTGGACTCGCCGCATGAGCTGCTCGAGCGCGCGGGCATGCGGCAGGATCTGGAGTTGATCGAACACCCCACGTGAACCAATGGATCGGGGCCGTGCTGAATCCCCCATGGAGGGCGATGCGGGCCTCCAGGTTGTCCGCATTGCGGTACTGCTCACGCAGGCGATAGTGCTGATCGGCCATACCAGGCATTCACGACTCCTGCACGTCTACCGACTCGATGCGTGCCGGGTTCACGGGCTTGGACTGCTCTCCACCGCCGCGCTGAGTGGGCGCCGTCGCGATCGCATCCACAGCGGCCGCGCCCGCGGTTACCTCCCCGAAGATCGTGTAGCTCGGAGGCAGCCCGACATCGGCGCCGTGAACAATAAAGAACTGACTTCCGTTGGTGTTCGGGCCGGAGTTCGCCATCGCGACGATGCCCCGCGTGTAGCTCCGTTTCACCGGCTCGTCTTGAAACTTATATCCGGGCCCTCCTGAGCCCGTCCCAGTGGGGTCTCCGGTCTGAATCATGAAGTTGTTGATGACCCGGTGGAATATGATCCCGTCATAAAACCCCTGGCGAGCCAGGAAGACAAAGTTGTTGACGGTGTTCGGAGCGTCGTCGGTCAAGAGGTCAATCGTGATGGGACCGTCGGACGTGGTGATGGTCGCGCTATAGCGTTTGGACGGATCGATCTCAATTGCGGGGGCCTGTTTCCATTTTTGAGCTGCCATCGTATTTAGTGCCCCGCGAGATATCGGTCGGGCTCGATGCTGATGTCCCGCATTCCGCTTCCCCGCTCGGCAGGATGAATGGAAAAAGGACGCGAGGGGCGTAGATAGCCACGCTCGGCCAGGAACTGCCGGAGCGCGGCCTCAACCACGGAGGTGACGGCGGGAGGAGCCTCGTGGTCACCCACATAAGCGTTCAACGCCTGTTCCAGCTCGCCGGGCATAGACATTGTCGAGCGCTTCATGGCCCATTTTATCACCGGTTGCACCGGAGGTGTTGCCCTGCCGTGTCTTAGGACTTAAAGCCTTCATACTCCCTTGGCGTCCCGCGCCCGCTTCTCCTCGGCTCCCTCAGCAGAGTTCTCACCAGACTCCCCCAAAGGGAGTATCCGAATCGCTGACGGAATGTAGGCCGCGTGGTCCCTCTC
>QHBP01000003.1:0-5092 GCA_003244175.1 Chloroflexota bacterium
AGGGGTCGGGGGTGGGGTCGGGGGTGAGGGGACACCAGCGTCTATCACACCTCCTCCGCCATCCGACCCTTCCGCGAACGCTTTCCCCGTCATCCCCCTCGATAAGGAAGTATGCAAAAACGCGTCACCCTTGTCACCGTTGTCACCCAATGGCGTCCAGACGCCAAAACACGGTGACGGAAGGGTGACACATGGTGACAGGAAGGTGACAGATCGCATACTCACGGCAATATCTCTCTCCCCGGTAGCATTCATGGCCCCCTGCACGCGGCGCCATGATAAACGGCATCTACCCGCTGGGGGACAGCCGGAGAGGGACCGCGCGGCCTACACCAGGGTGTGCGGACGAGCTATCCGAATGCAAGCTACAGAAACCGGTCGAGGAAGCTTCCCACCGCAGGGTAGGCCTGTAGCTTGTTCGCGAGCTTGATAATGCCGTGGCCCTCGTCCGCGACGTGGAGGAACTCTACGGGTTGGCCTCGAGCCACCAGTGCCTGGACAATCTGCTCGGCTTCGCTTAACGGGACACGCGGGTCATTGTCACCGTGAATGACCATCAGGGGAGCACGTATGCGGTCGACATGGTTGATCGGCGAAATGCTGCGAAGGAGACCGGCGTCCTTCTCGGGATCGCCGTACTCAGGGATTCTCCACGCGCGGCGGTAAGCGCCGGTGTTCCGCAAAAACGACTCGAAATTCGCGATTCCCACGATGTCTACTCCCGCTGCCCATTCGTCCGGATACGCCGTCAACGCCGCCAGAACCATGAATCCGCCGTAGCTTCCTCCCATGACGGCAATACGGTCCCCGACGCAGCCGCAGGCTCGCAGCCAATCCGCGGCCGCCTTCAAATCGGCGACGGAATCCATGCGCTTCTCAACATCGTCCAGATGTGTGAACGTCCGCCCGTACCCCGTACTTCCACGAACGTTGGGTGCAAGGACAGCGTATCCGCGGTGCACAAAGTACTGAATGACGGGGCTGAAGAGTGGCTGCGCGCGTGCCTCGGGTCCGCCGTGCACGTGGACAACGACCGGAGGCCGTTCGACTTCCGGCATATAGAGAAATCCCGAAATCTCCAAACCGTCAAACGATTGGTAGCGTACCAGCTCCGGGACGGCAAACGTGTTCCGCGGAATGCCTCCGCGGCTGGCCCAGGTGATCTGGCGGCAGGTGTCGCCCTCGAGATGCCACGTCCACACGTTCATATTGTCGGCGGGGCTGGTAAAAGTGAAGGTGAGCGTGTCCCCGTCCGGCGACCACATGAGCTCGGTAATCACGCCTCGGGGAAGGCCCGGAGCCTCTCGCTCCTGGGAACCCGCAACGTCGCGAATCACGAGGCGCCCATAGCCATTCTCGTTGTGCACGAGGGCAACGCTGCGTCCATCGGGCGAGACCCGCAACGCGTCGACATCGCCCACATCCGCGGTCATCCACTCCAGGTCCGGCGACCCGCTCGGGAAGCGTGCCAGGCGTCGATACTCGCTGTCCTGATCGCTCAACAGGTACACGGCGCCATCGGGAGCGAATTGCGCCGCCTGATAGACGGCAAGCCCTTCGTGCGGTGTCAGGTGCGCCACGTCGCCGGAAGAAATATCGAGGAGAAAGAGTTGATTGTCAAGGGAGCCAGTCAGCCGTGACAGCAATAGCGTGTCGCCGTTGGGCGACCAGTCCGCCACGAAGTTGCTTCCCTCTTGCTGCAGAACGCAGCGTTCGGAAGCGCCGTCGAGGTCGCGAGCGTACACGTCGAAATACGCGGGATGCCGGCGGTTGTCGGTGTACGCCAACCGACGATCGTCGGGAGAGATCGCGCCGAAGTTGTGCATGACCCCCGGATCCGGCGTCAGGTCCAGGACGTCGCCGCCGCGCAGGAGGTAGAGCTGTTCGCGTTCGTTTCCTCCCGTGTCCATGCCGAAGACGAGTGTGTTGTCATGATGCATGGCATGGCCCGCCGTGACGCGATCGGCGGCAAAAGTCAGCTGATCCGGCCAGCCTCCCACGGCCGGAACCGACCACAGCTGAGGTACACCAGTGATGTCGGAGACAAACGTGATGCCGCGACCGTCTGCCGTGAAGGACGGTCCATACGCGTTGCGCGTATTGAGAAAACGCGCGAAGTCGTAGCGCACGCCGGTACTCCTTCTCACGCTCCGAACAGGTGCAGCACCGCGTAGACGATGCCGGCCATGAGAGCCGCCATGGGCAAGGTGATGAGCCAGGCGGCCAGGATGTTGATGCCGACTCCCCACCGTACCGCCGACATGCTCTGGCTGGAACCGGCGCCAAGGATTGACCCGGTGACGACATGGGTGGTGCTGACGGGGAAGCCGAAGTGACTCGCCACCTGAATAATGGTTGCGGCAACGGTCTGCGCGTCGAACCCCTGCGCGGGCTCAATCTTGTATAGCCGCGTACCCATCGTCCGTATGATGCGCCACCCGCCGGCATAGGTGCCCAGGGCGATGGCGGAAGCGGCGGCCACGATCACCCACAGCGGCACGGTGAAAGGACTCGCCCGCAGATAGCCGTTGCTGATCAGGGCCAGCGAAATGATGCCCATGGTTTTTTGGGCGTCGTTCGTCCCGTGGCTGAACGACACAAAAGCCGCGGAGAAGATCTGCGCTAGCCGAAAGCTCCGATTCGCCGGCCGTGGCCGTGCGTTACGGAACAGCCAATAAATGACGAGCATGAACACGTACGCGACCGCGAACCCGATCAAAGGAGAAACTATGAGCGGTATCACCATTTTGGACACGACACCCTTCCACTCGATCGCGGAAAAGCCCAGGCCGACGATCCCGGCGCCGACAAGACCGCCGATAAGGGCGTGGGAGGAGCTGCTGGGTAGGCCGGCCCGCCACGTGACGAGGTTCCAGACAATCGCGCCCACCAGTGCCGCTATAATCATCGCCATCGTTATCTGGTGGGCTTTGGGATCGATGATCCCCTTTGAAATTGTGGCGGCCACTTTGATTGTGACGAACGCGCCCACAAAGTTCATGATCGACGAGAGGAGGACCGCGACGCGCGGCGAGAGTGCGTGCGTGGATACCGACGTCGCGATTGCATTCGCCGTGTCGTGAAACCCATTTGTGAAATCGAAGCCCAACGCGATCGCGACGACGAGACCGACGAGGAGCGCGTTATGCATTCTTGATGGTCACGCTCTCCAGGATGTTCGCGACGTCTTCGGTACGATCGACCGTCTTCTCCAGGAGGCTGTACACGTCCTTCCACTTGATCACGTAGAGCGGATCGTGGTGGTTATGGAACAGCGTCCCGATCGCCTGGCGCGTCACCGTGTCTCCCTGGTTCTCGAGGTCATGTATCCGCACCCAGTGCTCGGTCATGTGGTTCCGGGCTTCCAGCCGGTCGAAGGCCTGCACCAGCTCCTCGCCGATCTGGATGAGGATCGTGCCCATCGCCCTGGCTTCGTCCGTGATGCTTTCCACCCGGTCCAGGACGATGGTGTCCGCGGTCTCCTCCGCGAGATCGAGCACGTCGTCTACCGCGGCGGCTAGGGCATAGATGTCATCCCGGTCGAAAGGAGTGATGAACGTCGTGTTCAGCTCACGAATGATGCGGTGGGTTATCTCATCACCCTGGTGTTCCAGATCTTTCAGCTTGCGTGCATGAGAGGCGAAGTCGTCCGGCGCGCCCATCAGCAGGCTGTTGAGCGTCTTGAGACCGTCCATCAGGTTGACCGCATTCTCACGGAACAGAACGAAGAACTGGCGCTCGCGCGGCATCAGGCTTAACGGCATGGCGGTGCCCCTTACGACTGCACTACTGTTGTCACCATTGACCCTGTACACTCCAGCCTACGGCATGAATTGTTTCCAAATTGTTACCAGACCCGCGGGGGCACCCACCCGCGGGGACACCCCGCATCCCCCGTCTCCACCGGCGGGGTGCCCCCGCGTCCCCCGTCTCCTTGTGGGGGGGGGGTCTCGGCCGACCCTTCCCCCCGTGCGCGGGGGAAGGGAGGAGACTAAGCCAGAGCTGGGGGTACACATATTTGCTGTATCCGTGACCGACCAGGTATGGTGGCACCACCACCTCCTGGAGGCGGCACCCTATGCCGGCTTCCACACGCCACCGCGTCGACCCGACCACTGGCAGCAGCTCCAACTCCTCACGGACTGGCCAGAGCAGTTCGCCTATGAGCTGATCCGCCCCGTCGTCCTCTTCGGTGAAGCCATGGTGCAGCGTGCTGAGGAGACGCGGACCTCTGAGAGCACTATCCGCCGCAAGGTCACCCGCTTCGATGCCACAGACATGGCCAGCCTGTTTTCCGAGAGGCTGCGGGATGAGCAGCCCGACAAGCGGGAGCTGCCAGGAGCGATGCGCCAACTCCTCGTCGACCTCAGAGCAGATTATCCTGCCTTCCGCCTCAATGAGCTTGCCACGATCTGCTATGTCATGACAGGGCGACGGCCCAGCTCCCATACGGTCCAGCGGGTTCTGGGGAGCCATCTCCCTCCGCAGCGGCTCACCCGACGGTATCCGCTCTACGCCGAGATGGAACCGGGCGAGGGACGTCAAGCGATTGTTCAGCTTCCGCTCCGAACCACATTCAGCTCCAGGCGGTGACGCCGCTTCGCCAGTTCGAGACACCGTACCGCTCCGCTCTCGCTCTGGGAGCTCCAGCCGCATGAGTGGCTGCTGGCGCTCCCGCTTCCAGCGTATGCCCCTCGGGCGAGGCAGCCCGTGCTGGTTGAAGAGGGCAGCCTTGCACTCTAAGAAGGAGGAAGATGTGACGGTCCAATGCGTATTGGCGGTATTGGGAGGACGTTCTCATGCCTCATGAACAGTTGACTACTGGCGTATCCATGTATGTCGAGTCGGAATGAGAGAGGCCCGAGGGGGCTGAAGGGGAAGGTGGACGAATGGGCGGCTACGTGCTGGGTTTCCAGGAGGTCGACCAGGCGCAGGTCGCGGTCGTTGGCGGCAAGGGCGCGCACCTAGGGGAGCTTTCGCGGATCGAAGGCATCCGCGTGCCGGATGGCTTCTGCGTGACGACGGACGCCTTCCGGCGAATCATGGCGGAAGCATCGTCGATCGACGAACGGCTCGATCGGCTGTCGCGCCT
>QHBP01000003.1:5097-5406 GCA_003244175.1 Chloroflexota bacterium
GGAGGCGATCCGCACGCTCAGCGTCGAGATCCGCCGGACCCTCGAAGGGATCGCCATCCCCGACGATCTGGCGGCGGCGATCACCCGCGCGCTCGCCCGGCTCGGCGAGCAAGCCGCCTACGCCGTCCGATCGAGCGCGACGGCAGAGGACTCGCCGACCGCATCCTTCGCGGGCCAGCACGACACTTACCTGAACGTCGCGGGCCCGGCGGCGGTACTGCAGCACGTCAGCCGGTGCTGGCCCTCGCTCTTCACCGAGCGGGCCGTGATCTACGGCCTGCGGAACGGCTTTGACCACCGGAAGGTCCA
>QHBP01000003.1:5504-5668 GCA_003244175.1 Chloroflexota bacterium
TCGGCGAGGCCCTGGTCTCAGGCTTGGTAAACGCGGACGTCTTCAAGGTGCGCGACGGCGAGGTTGTCACCAAGGCGGTGGCCACCAAGCAGCTCGCCATCCACGCCCTGCCGGCTGGCGGGACGGAAGAACAGTTGATCAACCCGGAGCGGCAGGAGCAGCCA
>QHBP01000007.1 GCA_003244175.1 Chloroflexota bacterium
CCGCGACCGTCGGTGCGGTCGTAGCCGTCGGGGGAGCGGGTGTCGGCGACGCGGTTGGTGGCGGAGGTGGTGGAGATATGGGTGTTGGCACGTACGTCGGTGGCGGCGGTGGGGTGCTCGCTGCCGCCAGCAAGTGCGACGTGGGGGAATGGGTAGCGGATGCGATCGCCAGCATGCCGACGGTCAGCGGTACCGCTAAACCAAAGGTGATGCGCCTCTTCATTCAGGACTCCTTGCGCGTTAAATGTGCGTTCGGGTTGCCCGGGCCGGCAGAACCAGCCATTGTCAGGCACCGTTTTGATAGTGTCGCTGCGCGTTGCTACGGCCCCCTGCGGGACCGCCCCGACCGGGCCTCACACCGATCAGAGAAAGAAGGAAAAGCCAACCCCCTCCAGGCTCTCTTCATCCCCCCTTTCACGTACGCAGCGCGTCTTTCTAGTCGTCGATAGCGTCTCTATCTTACAGACGCCTTGGCGCAGTGTCAACGCAAACTTCAGGAAACCTTCATATGGAATTCATGAGGTCTTCATCATTGTAACAGCGGACAAGGCTCCTGCCTGCCGGTATCTCCGAAACATCGTGGGTGCAAAGCCGCGAGACGGCTCGCTAGCCACGCCTTGAAGTACCGAGCCTCGAGCTCCACCCTCGCCGGCGCTCCGTAAGGATGGACGCCACGCGAGAGGAGCTGCACGACGAGGTAGGTCCCGTTCCGCCGGAACGGGCCGACATACTGCTTCGGCTCTGCATAGTCGAGTGCCTCCCGGACCTGCCGCGGCAGCCGAAATGGCGCCTCCCACTCCTTGCGCATAACCGTCCCGTCGGGGAAGGGCGTGCCCTGTGTCGCCAGATCGAGCGCCTGCGCGTATGCCGCTCTTGCTCCCCGGGCACCGGGGATGGGTATGGCGAACTTCACGACATGAAAGGCGAAGCCGCGCTTGGCGGACTCCGGCGCCACCGCGTCCTCCACTTTCTGGACCGTCAGCTCGCGCAAGAGTATTTGCGTCACGAGGGAACGCTTTCCCGAGCGCAACAAGGCTGGGTCCCGCAGGGCGTCCCTAACACGTGCACGATCTGCGGAGGTCAGAGAGAGGTGATGGTCGTGGGCGTAGTTGAGAACTAGGTGCTCCTCGATAAGTCGAGCCACGACCTGCCGTTTGACGACCGAGCACTCCCAATTGGCCGGTGCGCTCCGGCAGTGCAACGGAGAGGCTCGACCGGCAGTTGTCGACGAGCTCGCATAGTAGCGGGTCGTGTACTCGAGATAGCTCGTCACCTCTCCGGCCCCGATCCGGTCGTCGCCCACGACGGCGATGGACCTCGAAGCTTGGTGGCCGTGCGAGAAGCATGCGCTCAGACCGAAGACGGCGAATAGGATGCCGGCCGCGCGGAGAAACCCTCGGGACAATCGTCAGCCGCCCAATCGCGCGAGAAGGGCCGTCGTGGAGCGCCCTGCCTCGTAGCGAATCACCTCAACGCGCCCGCCGTACGAGAGCACGACGCGGCCCTCGATGGGAAACGTCGGGCTCCCGGGATCCGCTGAGTAGTCACCGCCCTTGACGTAGATGTCGGGGCGCAGCTCGGCTACGAGCTGCGACGCGGTGTCCTCGTCGAAGATGGTTACGTAGTCGACGGCTTCGAGAGCGGCGAGAATCTCGGCGCGTTCCTCCTGGTGCGTCACCGGGCGCCCTTCTCCCTTGATACGGCGTACTGAGCTGTCGCTGTTGAGTCCCACCGCGAGGGCGCTGCCGAGCCTGCGCGCATCGGTGAGGCTGCGGACGTGGCCGACATGCAAGAGATCGAAGCACCCGTTGGTCAGCACCAATGATCCGCCGCCCTCACGAAGGATACGTCTATGTTGTGCCAGTTCCTTCCTGGACAGGATTTTCCGGTTCGGGCGAAGGAATGCGTCCATGGATTGGGATCTCTATAATCCCCCCTCCTAGGGTCTGAATCGGTGCGAACTCGACGGGAAGGTCCAACAGCTTGGTGCGAACGTACGCCCCTATGGCCTTCAGGCTGGCGGCGACCGGCACGGCCACCAGGAGGCCAAAAAAGCCATCTATGATTCCGCCGGCGGCCACGGCAAACAGTACCACGAGGGGGTGCAGACGCACGGCCCGACCCAGCACATGCGGAACCACCGCGTAGTCCTCCACCTGACGAAGCGTGAAATACAGCAGCGCGACGGCGCCGGCGTACCCCACGTCGCTCCATCCGAAGGCATTGTCGCCGTGAAGATAGGCGACGCCCGTGGCCAAGGTCCCCGCCGTCCACGGGCCAATCAACGGCAAAAGCTCGAGAGCTCCGCTCACCACGCCCAGAAAAAGAGCGCCCGGAACACCGAGAACGGTAAGACCTATGGCCGTGACGGTCGTCATGATACAGAACAGGACGAGCTCACCCCGAATGTACTGCTTCCACGTCACGTCGATCTGTCGAGCCAGTGCAGTGAGCTCCGGCCGGTACGTCTCGGGGATCGCGTTGGATAGTGCGCGCCTGATACGACCTCCGTCCATCAGCAGGTAAAACGTCGCGACCAGAAACAGGAAGATCTGGACGATCGTCTCCGCGGCGTTCACCAGGAGATGGCTGGCGCTCTTGGCGTTGTTTGTCGCGCCGGTCATCGACGCGAGAACCTGACTGACGACGCTCGTGATGTCGACACCCAGGGGACGTGGTCCAATCCTCTGGATCAAACGCGCCTCGAGAAGAGGAATGTCCTCCACGAACACGGAGCCCTGAGCGACAATGCGAGGGAAGAGGTATTGTGAGCCGGCCAGCAGAATCAGGCCGATGATGGTGTATATCAACACGATCGACCAGAGTCGTGGCAAGCGCCCCCTGAGGTTGAGGTAATTCACCACCGGAGACAGCAGGTATGCGACCACGATGGCCCACAGGAACGGGGCCAGGACCACACGGATCTGCAGCAGAAAGACGATCGCGAGCAGGACGATTCCTATGACGATCGCGAGCTTTGTCCGCGGCGAGAGACGCGGAGACTCGAGATGTCCGCCGTCGTCCATGATCCCCCACCTCCGGGCGTTTCTATCCGGCTAACGCAGCGACGACCTCGTCCGGAATGTCTGAGTTGGAGTAGACATTTTGCACGTCGTCCAGCTCCTCCAGTCTTTCGAGCAGACGCATGGTCTGCTCAGCCGACGTATCGTCCAGCTGGATACTCGTGGCCGGTACCATCGTGGCCTCGCTGCTTGCTACCTTTACCCCCTCCTGTTCGAGGGCGGTACGGACATCCTCCAGGTTGGCGCGCTCAGTGTACACCTCGATGAGGCCATCCTGCACCTGGACATCCTCGGCCCCGGCGTCGATTGCGAGCAGGCCCAGTTCGTCCGGATCGTGCGATCCGGCCTCAACCTCGATGACACCTTTGGGTTCAAGCAGCCAACGCACAGATCCCGTCTCTCCAAGATTGCCGCCGTTGCGATTGAACACGCTGCGAATCTCGGCAGCCGCTCGATTTCGGTTGTCGGTCAAGGCCTCTACCAGCACGGCAACCCCGTTGGGCCCGTACCCCTCGTACGTTATCTCCTGATAGTTCGAGCCCTCACCGGCTCCCGCTCCACGCTTGATCGCGCGCTCCACCGTATCCATCGGCATGTTGGCGTCCCGCGCTCTCTGTATCGCCAGACGTAGCCGCGAATTAACGGACGTGTCACTGCCGTGACGCGCCGCGACCGCGATCTCGCGACCGAGCTTGGTAAACAGCTGCCCGCGTTTGGCGTCGGTCGCGCCCTTTTGACGCTTGATTTGTGACCACTTGGAGTGACCAGACATTGTCGACCTCACGAACGGCGCGGTACCCGTGTAACGTGCCAGCATTATACCAAGCAAGGCCCACGTACTTGACGGATTTAGCCAACAGGTGTCGGCGTCGGACTGGCTGAGATCGGCGTGGGTACGCGGGTTGGCTCTGGCGTCGGAGTGGGAGGCCCGTGGCCAATCCGAACGACGACCGTCAGGATCGAGCCGACGGTATGCCCGGTCGGATCGCGCAATTGCCATATGCCTTCAACCCTACCGCCGTGGGCGGGAGCGTGCAAGCGCACGACGATATTGGCGCTGTGGCAGGGAGGCGTGACGGGAACGTCTATCCGCCGCGCGCCGAAGGCCCTAGCGGACTGCACTTGCAGCGCCCACCCTGCCCCCCAGGTCGTCGACCCTGAATTGAACACGAGCCATCCTTTGTCGAACCGCTCGTGTGCCCGAAGCACGGTGCCGTCCGGTATGGAGGTGTCGGCCACAAATCTCAGATTTTCCTGGAGAGAGGGGGTAGCCGGCGGACGTGGGGTCGGGGTCGGGACGGTCTGGCCCGGGGGATAGACGCGTAGCACCTGCGTTCGCGGCCACGAGCCGGCCTGGCTGAACCACGTGCTCAAACCTTCCACGAGGTCCCATACGACGCGATACGTCCCGGGGTGATCGGGTGCGCGGAGCCCGAGGCGAATCACGATCGATTGACCCGGGAGTACGTCCCGCGACAAGGGTACGGTGCCCTGGCCATAAGCGATGATGCCCGGGGTGAACGGCGAGATCGCTCGCCAGGGATTGCCGGTCAGATTGAACAGGTGGTAGCCGGCCGCGACCACGTCCGTGGTCGTCGCCGCCCATGCCTGTGTTCCCGTGTTTGTCAGATGCAGGGCGACGATGCGTGTTGAACCCGCGGGCATCGGTGGCAGGTGCGCCGCTTGCTCGACAGCCGCCAGTGTGAGTGGGTGCTGGGAGTGCGGGTGGTGCGGTTCGGCGAGAGGGCCCGGGTTCTTACCGATCGCGGAGCGTGCGGGAAGCGATACGCGCACCGGTTGCCAGAGAGGATTCCCATCGCTGTCCCGCGGCGGGTGGGCCACAAGGTAGAGGACTCTCTCTTGGTACGGGAAGCTCGAGGGGTCCGATGCCGGGGTTCCCTGCCGCGTGAATCGCGGGTTGTTGGGATTGTTGACCCATCCCCAGCCGTTATATGCCCACAGCGCGTAGTACCAGTGCTCCACGGTGTCCGGGCTGCCGTCCCCAATTCGGGGCGTTGCCGTGTATTTGAATGCCAGCGCCGCCGCTCCTTCGGCCACGTTGTACGTATAGTCCGACGCGATCCGGCTCTGTGACCCCGGGTCGATGGAGCCGCGCACATCGTGGAACGCGCCGGCCATGCCCGATGTGATCTGCATGATGCCGTATCCAAAGTCGCCGCTCACCAGTGGGCGGCCGGACGAGTCAAATTGGCGCCAGCCGCTTTCCACCCACCCAACTGCTTTGAGAAGCGAGGGAGGAATGGTGGTTGACGCGGCCAATGAGGGCAGCTGTGGATACGGAGGCGGCAATATGCCGTTAGCAGCGAGATCGAACGCTGCGGCGACGGACCACTTCACGGGAGTGGCACACGCCTCCGAGCGCCCGGGGTTCCACATGGCCGACGCCAGCGAGAGCGAGACCGCAAGAGCCCAGGTTGAGATGCGTGACACGCGCGGTCCGCGTCCTACGGAAGTGCCTTCACGTCTTGTACGTAGACGCAACGTACCGCGACCCAGTGACCGTATCCCATAGGATCAGGTTGTGCGATGCCAGCCTCGCCTCGAACAGGTGCTGCCACGAACGCGGCAAACGCGCGGGCGGCGAGAACTCTCCGATGACACGCCCGTCGGGAGTGCTGGCCTCCAAGCGGTTCTGCATCAGGGTCGCGAGATATCGGCCGTCGCGCGACCACGCGATATCGCGCTCGTCTGGGATGCCGCTCGGACCGGTCCAGAGAGCGACGGTTTCGACGTTGTAGATGTCCAGGGTGCACCACCCGCAGCCGGTGGGAGCGGCGGCGGCGATGTACCGCCCGTCGGGCGACAGGAATGCCGTGACCAGTGGCTGCGGCAACAAAATGCCGGTCAGCTTCAGACTGCCCGGCGCGACCGTGTATAGGCTGGAGTCGGCCCCGTCTGCTCGCAGAAAGAGAGCTCTATGCCGTTCCCAGCCGAGCGGCGCGACGTTAAGCGCGGGGATGAGAACCAGACGTCGCGAAGCGCGCGAAGAAATATCGACAGACCAGAGCGACCACAGCGCCTTCGGAACCCGGCTGGTTTCTTGTACGCCCACGTACAGTAGACGGTCGCCGTCGCGCGACCAGACCGGGCGGATCAGAGCGTCGCCATATCCCACCCGAAAAGCAGCACGTGTACGGGGCGGCTGCACGTATAGCGGACTGGCGGCGTACGCCCCTCCACTGCCTCCGAAGAACGCGAGCGACCCGGATGCCGATCTCGCCGGCGACCGCATCGCGGGATGCGGGACCTCGAAGGCCCGGGGAACGAGATTGTTGGACGCGTCCATCATTTCGGCTCGTGAAGAGATCATAGCGACGTCCCGGTGCTTTGTTGCCTGAGGAGTCCCGCGTGGCGGCACGGTCCTGATTTTGATGGGTTTGACCGTCGGTGGAAGCCGGACGATCCCGGGTGTCGGCGGTATAACCGGCGCCTTGGCCGAAGGTGCGGTCAAGGAGGAGATCACCAGTATGGCCGCCAGGAGGAGTACGACGAGACATATAATGACCAGCGCTGCGCGGGTCAATCCTCGTCGGCGGTTGGGCTGCGGTCGTTGTCGCACGTTCCTCCTCCGGTTGGGCACGAATGGAACGCGCTAGTCTATCAAACTGAATTTGAGCGCGCATGCGGAAAATGCGGGTTGCCACAGCGGGTTGCGGAGTGCCATTTCTCTTACGTCGTCTCGAGATCACGGGCTTCAAGAGCTTCGCGCGTCAGATGTGTCTGGAGCTGACGCCAGGCATTACCGCGTTCGTCGGGCCCAATGGCAGCGGCAAGAGCAACGTCGTCGACGCCATGCGCTGGTGTCTGGGAGAGCAGAGCTCTCGCGACCTCCGTGGACAGCGGGCCGAGGACGTGATCCACGCCGGACGCCAGAGAGTGCTGGGCCTCGCCGAAGTGACTCTGACGTTCGAGCCGGCTGATGAGGATGCCGAGCGAGAGCGAGAGCTATGCCTCGCGCGTCGCCTCTATCGATCGGGCGAGAGCGAGTATCTGATCGACGGACGCAGGACCCGCCTGCGTGATCTGACCGCGGCCCTAAAGCGCGTTGAGATCGACGCGGGACGTCACGTCGTGGTCAATCAAGGCATGGCGGACGCTTGGCTTACCACTACTCCCGTCGAGCGGCGGGCCTTGATCGAGCAGGCCGCGGGCCTGACGTTGTACCGCGAAAGACGGGACGAGGCCATGCACAAGCTCTCCCAAACACAGAGAAACATCGAGACGATCGAGGCGGTCGTCGCGGAGATAGAACCGAGGACGCGACTGCTTCGCCGTCAAGCGCGCGCGGTTCAGGATCGCGACGAGGCGGCCAAACTTCTTCGAGATGCCCAGATGCGCTGGTATGCGCATCGCTGGAGCGCGATGACCGGCGAGGCGCGAGTAGCCCGTGAGGAAGGTGCACGGCTGTCCGACGTTCGCTCGCTCGCCAACCACCGTCTCGCGGCGGCGGAGCGCCGCGCGGAGACCCAGGCGGTGGCGTACAGGGAATGGCGAACCGGACTGGATGAACGGGTTCAGCGACTTCATTCCCTGGAACGAGAGAGGGACATGGCGGCTGCCAACGTGATGCGGACGCGAGACAGCGCGCGTATGCAGGCGCGACTCCGGGACGATCTGGAGAACCGGCTGACGGAGCTTCTCGAGGCCCGGGACGACGCGGCTCGACGCCGTCTGGAGGCTCAGCGGAATTCCGGGGACGTGGAACTCGAGCTCGCGGCCGTGCAAATCGACGACGCCGCTCAGATATCGAGCGTGGTTGAGGTCGAGAGGCAAACGCGCGATCGAGAGTCGGCCTGCGTGCAAATGCAACGGCAGGAGCTCGAAGCGCAGCGAGAGAGGAACCAGATCCTCGACGAAATCCGACACCTCGAGCAGGTTGATGCGTCCGATGTCGACTTCCTGGAAAGGGCACAATCCTGGTTGGACCAGCGCATTCCGGAGGCCGGCGCGTGGCGAAACGAACTTACCGACGCGGAGCGGCAGATGTCGGATGCGACGCTCGCGTGCGACCGACTGCGCGAACAAAGCCGGGCGGCGCAGCATGATCTCGACCAGGGAACGCAAAGGCTGGAGCGCGTGCGTGGCCTGGCGCGCAGGCTGAGGGGTGACGCGGAGGAGGTCGACCGACGCATCGCCATCGCACGGCGCGAGCTGCGCTCGCTGGGAGAGCGGGATGGCGGGACGATTGTCGCCAGTCTCGAGGTGGATGCTGGATGGGAGGATGCGATTGCCTCCGCCCTCGGCGTCTGGGCTTATGCGCGAACCGATGCGGGCGGTTCGGTGTACCTGAGACGGTACGATCAGCTAGGGTTTCGGCGCTGGCGCGATTCGCTGGCCGGAGGCATTCCATCGCCACTGTGGGCCGAAGACGTCGTGCGCGGCGCCCCTGGTGATCACGCACATCCCCTCGCCGCAACGTTGCTCGTGGAGACGGAGATCGAGGCGGAGCATGCATGGGGAATCCTCCAGGGTGGTCCGGGCCTGTACGTCTCGACGCCCCCTGTCCAGATAGTCAGCAGGGAAGGCGTCTGCTGGACCGCACATGGAGTGCGCGGCGGGGCGTCACGCGACGACGCACTTCGATGGTTGGAGGAAAAGGGCCGGCTGACCTCCCTGCGAGACCGGAATCGAACACTCATATCTCGCCTTGCCGGACTGGAATCCGCGGAGAAAGCCGCCGCGCGCGCAGACTCTCGGGCGCGGGGATCCGCGAGCGCGGGGGCGGCCGGCCTGCGTGAAGCCGAGGCGCGGCTGAGCCGCGGCGCCGGCTCGGTGGTGACACTACAAAAACGGCTGGCTGTGTTCGACCTGGAGCGGTCGGCCCGGGAGGCCGAGAGCGCGGCGAAGCAAGCGCCGCGAGGGGCACGAGAAACGCGCCTCGGTCATCTGAAGGCGCGGGCCGATGACATCGGCGCGCGATTGATAATTTTGGTCTCGAAAGTGGAGGAGACGCGCGCCGCTTGGGACGAGGCGGCGCGCAAGGAGCGCCACGTTCGCCAAGAGATAGCGCAGGGGCTCACACGCCTGGAGGTGCTCGAGGCGCGCCTCACCTCACACCGCCAGATTTCGGCCGCGGCGGAACGTGACCTGAACCGTATTGTGGCTCAACGACTCGGGGTTGAAGAGCAGCTAAGAGCCGTCGACGCGGACAGAGGTGGGGGAAGCGCCCGAGAGAAGGAGGAGCAGAAAGTCTTTTCCGAAATCGACGAGCGGGTCTTGACTGCACGTCGGGATGTCGAGGCCTCACGCAGTGCCGAACCGAGGAGGACGCCCCTACTGGACGTGGCGCCACTTCGCGCCTCGGTCTCATCCGCGATCGCCGAGCACGAGCGGGCGCTCGCCCACGTGGCCCGCCTGGAGGAGGACCGGGGAGCTTTTGGAGAGGAGCTGCGGCTAGACCTCGCTATCGCAACCCGGGATTTGCCGTCGCCAAGCGGCGAGCAGCCTCCGGCCGAGGACATCCGCAGACTGAGAATCCGTGCGACTCAATACGCGGATGTGGATCTCGATGTCGTGGCTGAGTACACGGCTCTGGAAGAGCGTCGGGTGAATCTGGAGCGCAATCTGGAAGACCTGCGCGGAGCGTGCGGCGGACTCCGCGAGGTCATGGACATCGCGGACGTCGAGATGGGCTCGCGGTTCGATCACGCTTTCGCCGCCGTGTCCGAGGAATTTGGACGTGTCTTCACGATCATGCTGCCCGGAGGAGAAGCGGGTCTTGAGACGGTACCTGAGACGGGAGGCATCGAGATTCGCGCTCGACTGCCCGGAAGACGCGCCCGGTCCAGTGCATCCTTCAGTGGAGGCGAGAAGGCGCTGATCGCCTCGGCTCTTCTATTCGGCGTCCTGCGCATCCGGCCCACGCCCTTTTGCATTCTCGACGAGGTCGACGCGGCTCTCGACGAGAGCAATGTCGATCGCTTTCTCGGCGTGCTGCGCGACATCAGCCGGAATACCCAGGTGATTGTGGTCACGCACAATCGCGCCACTATGGCGGCGGCCGATGTCCTTTACGGACTGACCATGGACGCCGACGGCGTGTCGCGCGTTCTGTCGCTCAAGCTGGATAGCTACGCGGCAGGATAGGCACGCATTCGGAACTAGTGCGGACCGACGGTGACGTTCGACCAATCGCCCCTGGCCGGAACGAGATAGTCGAAAAACACCGTGCCCACAAGACCGTGAACATAGGGCTTGATGAGCGTGCGGGTCTGCCCTTCGACGAGGGGAATAGTGGGTGCTTGGCGCAGAGCAATTCGCTCGGCTTCACGATACAAGCGCACTCGGGCTGACTTATTCCAGGTAGTGGCAGCGGTGTTGGGCAGTGAATCAAAGCGTTTGCTTTTCCATTGACCAAGATTAGATCGTGACGCGGAGTCCAGCATGCGATAAAGGTATAGGTATTCTTGGTCGTACGGTAGCCACGGACCGCACGGGAAACATTGTTGCATCATGGTGCCGTTGTGACTCATCGGGAACGAGTACATAAAGTCGCCGCAATCAACCGGACTAAGAGTGCCACTAAGGCCCGCCGCCTGCAAGTTGGCTTGTACGACCGCATACTCGGGAGTTACCTCCGCGCCGCACCGCATGTATGTAATGTAGATCGGAAGACAGGTTCCGCAAGCAGTGGATTCCTTCCTGGCGGCTGCCGGATCATAATGCGGCTCGATCTTACCGCGAGATGACCATGACGCGTATCCTTTAGGGAGCAATGAATATGCGGGCGTCCCGGGTTCACGCCTGACACTGTGAGCGATGCGCTCCCGATCGATCGCGTAGGCGACGGCGCGTCTGCAATGGATGTTGTCGAATGGAGGCGAGTGAACGTTCAGAATAAGGTCTTCCATGTCGGCGTTGGGAAACACGTGATATTGCCTACTGTGTCGCCACTCGTGGAGAGCTTTTGCAGGCGCAGGGGTGGTGTCCAATGACCCTGCGACGTCATTCGTGTACGAGTCGGGTACGGTTGCGGACGTCGGGAGCACGAGGCGAATGCGCGGCCTGCGTCCGTAGTAGTAGGGGTTCGGCTCGAGTACCAGTCGGTGCGGGACTTTGATGGACCGCGGCTCGAACGAGTACCCGTTCCCCGAGCAAACGAACATGAACGGCCCTGCTCCCGTCTGAGAAGGGCAATGGGCGTCGAGAGAATTGCCTCTCACCGAAGTTGTCTTACTGGCGAGAATCCTGGCGTCGACGACATCACCGGTTGGGTATGCCAGGAGTCTTAGAAAGTAGGTCACCGGCTTCGTGACCGTTATCGTGAGTCGTCTTGCGTCGAGGACGCGCACCCCGGTAAGTCTGGTAGCCCCGCCGTTTAGAACGTCGCTCGCACCCTTGATCAAAGACAAGTAGTCGGGGGCGGCCGTGACGAATTGGGCGGACGCCAACAATGATCTCTCTAGCGAGAAGTGCACGTCGCGAGCTGTGACGAAGTCACCGTTAGAGAAACGCGCGGTCGGTCGAATCGCGAAGGTGTAGATGAGGTGATCATCACTGATGGTCCAGGTAGCAAGATCGGGTGCCACTGCCCCTGAGGGAAGAATCTTGACGAGGTTTGCGTACACGAGCTGTGACACGGACTCTTCGGCGTGCGTCTCGACCTGCGCAGGGTCCAGGGAGTCGGGCAGTAAATTCCCGTAGTCGCCGAGATAGTCGAGACGGAGCGTTGGCAA
>QHBP01000209.1 GCA_003244175.1 Chloroflexota bacterium
TTGCCACTTGCCCCCGCCGAGCCACCGTACCACGCCAGTGTCTTCCGGTCCTCTAAGTACAGCAACCAGTCCGGGTGGTTCTGCTGGAACCAGGTAATGCGAGAGGCATTGTCCGTATTATCCTGCGACCATGGAATATAGTACCCGTGCCAGGGCGTGCCCGGGATGTTCAACGTGCCGTGCCGTCCAGTTCCTTCCGCTCCCCAGACGTAATCCACCCGATCTCCTGTCTCGCCTATCTTCCTGATTAAGTATCTTCGCCGACCCATGCGCGCGGGAGACATACGAAAACGACCGAGGCGTATTCTCGCGACGGGCTCGTAATAGTTGAATGGAAGCGCCAGATGGATATCTTTGAGCGTGTATCTCAAGGCTGGGACTTTGGGCCTGTGCTTGTGAACAATATGAGGGCCAGACACGGCACGGGCGGTCCCGCCAGCCGCAAGACACAGCAAGAGTCCAGTCAAGGCTGTGAGGAAACAGCGCCTCGCTCGCCGCGGTTTCCGAGGATTTTCTCTCTCCACTCGCGCCCATGGAGCTTCGATCTCTCTCACATCCTGGCTCCGTTGCCGATCTCGAAAGCCGGCTTGTCTACGCCCGAGTCTATTGTTAGCCCACCGGCGGCATCTCGGGCAACGAAAGTCGCTTGTTTGTAACCGGCCTGTAACCGCCGTCTATTGAACGGGAAACGGCGCTCGCATAGAGTTGTGATGGTATCGATCATGACACGCGAAAACATTGGGGGAGGGTGCCAGGTGTTAGACGAGATTGAGTTCGATCTGGAAGGGGCGCGACCTCTGATCGACCATGTCCGCCGAATCAAGGCAGAGCTCTCAAGCCTCGAACTCGAGCTCGAGCGGTTCGAGGTGGAAAGAACCACCATGTCCAGCATATCGGCCCGGCGTGCGAACGAGGAAGGCTCACGGCCGTTGCCGTTGCCCGGACGATCGGATGGAGCCTTCGAGAATACGGAGATCCTGCAGGAGCTCGAGGCTCTCAAGACAGAGGTTGAAGTTTATCGGTACAACTGGTCCCTACTCAGGTCGGAGATTGCCGCCGAGCAGAGATCAGCCAGGACGAGACCCTGGCAGCCATGGCGAAGGTAACGTTCGCGCCTCGTTGACACGCGTGTACTGCTCTCTGCCGGCGTGGCTAAGACGGCGGAAGGCTCGCGGCGCCCTCGATCGCGGGCGGCCCGAGGTCGGGTCGCATCATCCCATGTGGCAGCGTCTCTCCCCGCAGCCTGGTAACGACCTCTTCGCGCTCTGAGTACGCGGCGTCCTCCGCCAAATGCAGCGGCAGCTCGCTGATCAGCTCATGCGCCCAGTTGTGGTGCCGCCGCTCCAACCTATCGATGCCTTCCTCGCTCAGGAACTTCACATTGCTGTGGAGAGGGTCACGATAATCCGCCACGCGCCCGCTCTCGAGTGCGTGGATCACCTGCGAAACACCGCGCTGCACCGTCCACCGCGGACTGAACCCCAGCTTGCTGCGTATCTTGCCAAAGCTCACCCTGTAATTGCGCCGGTCGCTGTCTGAGCTCCAGGACACCAGCCGGGACTCAGGCACGAGACTCTGAACGAGCTCACCGACCTGGAGGATGGTAAAGTTCTGGTCGTCCGAACCTACATTGAACACCTCGTTACGCACGAGACTCAGCGGGGCCATCAGGGCTCGGGCCACCGACTCGGCGGCGTCGTCGACATGGACAAAAGGCCGCCATTGGTCGCCGCCCACCACGGTGATCTCCCCGTCCACCACCGCTTTCGCGGTGAGAAGGTTCACGACCAGATCGAATCGCGTGCGGCCCGACAGGCCGTAGATCGTTCCAAAGCGCAAGAAAGTGGGAGCAAAGTCCTCGGTTGCCATCGTGGCCAGTATCCGCTCGCAAGCAATTTTGGTCTGCGCATACAGAGACACGGGTCGGAGCGCCGAGTATTCATCCAGGATCTCATCGCTGGCGCCATACACGGAACACGTGCTGGCGAAGATGAATCTGGTGACCCCAGCGCCTCGGGCGACCTCGGCAATCATTCGGGTCGCCATCAGGTTCACATCGATCGTCAGATCTTCATCCAGTGCACATGCCGGATCACCCACAATCGCACCCAGATGGACGACGGCATCGATGTCACGCATGGCCTCGACAACCTTATCCACGTGACGAAAATCAGCGCGCAAAATCTCCAGGCGCGGATGATTCAAGACACCCTCGATTGGCTCCGTGCCAAAGAGCAACAGGCTGAGGACGCGCACGTGGTAACCCTTCGCCAGCAGCTTGGGAAGCAGAGCGGAACCGATGTAGCCGTCGCCCCCTATGACCAGCACGCGCTGGACCGACCGTTCGTCAGCTGGCACTTTCCGCCCCTGTTCGGATCGCATCACGGAGCCCCAAACCCGCGACCACAATCGCGCCCCAACCAGTATCGTGACCGTGAAGACGTACGCGAGGACTATGGCCGCGTTGGGCACCGGCACTTCATGATTGACGATGTAGTTGCAGAAGACGAACGTAAGATAGCTCAGAGTAACGGCCTGAGCCACCATCGCCGCTTTGTACCGTCCCTGATAGGCACGCCCGTGAGTGTAGAAGCCGCTCACGCCAAATATCACAAGTGCTAGGAAGGTCAACAGCCACGCCGATCGTGCGTAAAAGTTGACGTACTCCCGCAGGATGACCCGCGGCCCGATGTCCGAACCCTGCATGCCGAACAGCCACAGGTAACGCACCGCCAGGGCCGCGATCAGGGCCGCGTTGACCATGACCACATCGGCCAGGATTCGTGCCGCCTTAGGACGCGTTAAGCGCCACCGCAAGACGTTTGAGGCTACGGCCTCTTGCACCTGCACCCGATTCATAATGGAAACGAGCCTTACCCTTCCCTCTGTTCCCTTGGGCGCAACCCCAAGGGTAGAAGCCTCCCGATGATCGCGGCTTCTTCCCTCTCCTACTCTACTGCTTACCGGTTC
>QHBP01000158.1 GCA_003244175.1 Chloroflexota bacterium
AGAAGAATTGCAGTGAGGCACGGGGCTAAATAGGATGAAGCCCAGCAAACTCCAGCCCGGCTTCCTCCGGGAAGCCGAAGCGGATGTTCATGGCCTGCACGGCCTGACCGGAGGCGCCTTTCATCAGGTTGTCGATGGCCGTCATGACCACCACTCGGTTGTTCTCCGCGTCCAGCTCGAAGCCGACGTCGCAGTAGTTGCTGCCGGTCAGAATTTTCGGTTCGGGATAGCGAAACAGTCCGCTGTTTTCCTTCACCAGCCGCATGAACGGCTCCGTGCCGTAGCAACGCCGATACACCTTCCAAAGATCGCGCTCTTCCAGCGGTTGCCGCAGGAAGACGTGGGAGGTCGCGAGCACGCCCCTGACTGCCTCCACGGCGGTGGCCGAAAAAGCGATCGACGGACGCACGCCGAGGGGGCCGCTCAGCTCTTGCTGGAGCTCCGCGCTATGGCGGTGACCGGTTGGCTTGAAAGACCGCATTACTCCGCTTCGCTCCGGGTGGTGGGAGGCAAGACCCTCTTCCGCACCCGTGCCGGACGACCCCGTTTTCACTTCCACCACCACCGGCTTCTCCAGATCGACGAGTCCCTCCACAAACAGCGGATACAGGCCGAGGATGGCCGCCGTGGCGAGACAGCCGGCGCTCGAGATGGCATTCGCGCTCCGCATCTCGTTCCGGTGTAGCTCTGGAATGCCGTAGACGAATCGGTCCAGGAGGTCGGGACGTAGGTGCTCGTGTCCGTACCAGCGAGGATACTCCCGCGGGTCACGCAGTCGGAAGTCGGCGCTCAGATCGATGATCACCGGAGCAACGTCAAGAAAGCGATCGATCCCCTCGCCGGATGAGCCATGGGGAAGCGCCAGGAAGAGGACGTCGCACGGCTGCAGGTCTTCGACGCTGCTGAACGTCAGATTGGTTCGTTTGCGCAGGTTGGGATGGACGCCGGCCACTCGCTTGCCGGTGCGGCGCTCGGACGTGACCTGTCCCACCTCCACGCCGGGATGCGCCAACAGCAGACGGAGCAGCTCGCCACCTGTATAACCCGAACCTCCCGCGATGGATGCTGTTATTCGCCCCAATCTTCCTCTTCCTCGGGCGCGAGGGCGAGCGCGGGCGGACTCACACTCACGACCTCCAGCTCAACGCCACACTCCGGGCACTCGACGATTTCGCCTTTCTCCGGGCTGGCAATCGATACCTTGCCCGCACACTCCGGACATTCTGTTTCCATGCTGTTCCTCCCTGTATAGGCGTGTGGATTTGTTGGTTGGGGTGGGCGCACCTCCGCGACTCCCGAGAGTGTATAGACCGGAGAGAGGGCAGGCGGGCTCAGGGGCATCGCGCATCTTCCTCTTTCTCTCCTACGGTTTTGAGCGCTTCCTCGAATACCTCCGCCGCGTGAGTCAGGTGTTCCTCTTCCACGATGAGCGGAGGAAGGAAGCGGACGCAGGTGCTGCCCGCGGGAATGGCGAGCACGCCCTGGTGCTGCATGCACTGCAGAACGGGCGATGCGTTACGCTTTAACTCGACCGCGACCATGAGGCCGAGGCCGCGCGCCTCACGGATGAGAGGATGCTCGATGGCACGCAATCGGTCGAGAAACGTTTGGCCAACCTCCGATACGTGTCGGTTGAAGTTGGGCTCGGCGACGACGCTCAGGGTTGCGATCCCGGCTGCGCACACGAGGGGATTGCCGCCAAATGTGCTGCCGTGGCTTCCCAGCGGAATGGCACTGGCCACGTGGGATGACACCACCGTGACACCAATCGGCAAGCCATTCGCCAGCGGCTTGGCCAGCGTCATGATGTCCGGGGCCGCGCCGCTGTGCTCGAAGGCAAAAGTGCGTCCGGTACGAAATGCCGTCTGCACCTCGTCATAGATCAGGAGAGCGCCCGTGTCATCACAGATGCGGCGAAGTCCGTGCAGATATTCCTCCGATGCGGCACGCACTCCGCTCTCCCCCTGCACCGGCTCGACGATCATGGCCGCCGCGCCGGTTAGCGACGCACGAGCAGCTTCGAGGTTGCCGAAAGGAATCTGCTCGCAGCAGTCGAGCAGAGGTGCGAAAGACTCTCGGTGCTTCTGTTCGCCGGTCACAGAGAGGGCGCCAAAGGTGCGGCCATGGTACGCGCGTTTCGTTGAGATCAGGCGCTGTCTGCCGGTCGCGGCTCGGGCGTATTTCAGAGCCGCCTCGACGGCTTCAGCGCCCGAGTTGCCAAAGCTGATGTGACGAAGGGTCCCCCGGAGCAGCGCCTGGAGCGCATCCGAAAATTGCGCGCGCGTGTCGTTGTAAAAGCTTTGGTGGCAGCTCACGAGGCGCCCGGCTTGCTCGACGATGGCCGCCGTGACGGCCGGGTGCGAGTGACCGAGGATGGCGACGCCGTAGTTGCTCATCATGTCGAGGTACCGCTTGCCCTGGGCGTCCCACAGGTACGGGCCCTCCCCGCGCACCAACGCTATGTCGCGTTTGTGGTACAGCGGAATACGGAACTCGTCCTCGATCTCCACGATTCCACGCTCAGTCGCCTGCATGATCGCTCCCTATGATGTGTGTTCCCTCACCGTGCAACGCCTGCGCGATTGCATCGTCGCTATTGGCGTCGGCGAGAATAACCTCGCCCACGCCTCGCCGCAGTGCGTTTGCCGCGGCCAATACCTTTTTTTTCATTCGCCCCTGCGCCATCGATACATACTCTTCGATACGATCGATCTCGATCACGGCCACGGTGGAATGGGGATCGTCAAGACGCTCCAGCAGTCCGGCGGTGTTGGAGAAAACGAGCAATTGTTCGGAACCCAGTGCGATTGCCAGTTCCATGGCCAGCTTGTCGCCATCCACGTTGATAGCGAGTCCGTCGTGGCTCTGCGCGGGAGGGGTCAGCACCGGCACGTAGCCGTTTTCGAGCAACAGGCGGATGAGCCGGACATCCACCGACTCGATGCTCCCGGCATAATCGCCATCGAGTACTTTCGGTTTGCCGTCCTCGACGATGCGGATGCGAGACTTTCGCCTGCCGAGCGCAATACCACCGTCCATAGCGGATAGGCCAACGGCGTTGGCGCCATGCCGCCGCAGCGTCTCTACGATCCGCTTGTTTACTTTGCCGCAATAAGTCATAAGGAAGAGATCCATGGTCGCTTCATCGGTATATCTGCTGACCTGTCCCGAGGAGGAGGTCACGAGACGCGGCTCGATGCCAACCCGGCGCATAAGGGAGTCCAGCTCCACGTTGGCGCCGTGAACCAACACGTACGGCTGATCGAGATCTGCAAGCGTCGAGAGAAAGCGGTCGCGGTCGATGCCCGCGCTGCCTCCCAGCTTGATTACCAGCGGACGCATGGCTACAGGTCCTCAAGCACGTGGGTCAGCACACGGATTCCCCGTAGGTACTCGTCGATCGCTACGTGCTCCCCAGGCGTATGGTCGAGGCTGGAGTCGCCGGGGCCGTAGGCCACCATGGGACAGCCCCACACCGGGCCGACCACGTTCATGTCCGACGTGCCGGTCTTGACCTTGAAGCGCGGATTCCCTTCCTCAAACCGGATCGAGCGCAGGAACGCTGCCACCAGCGGGTTACGTTTGTCCGAGCGCACGGCGGGATCACCGAAACTGAAGCAGAAGGCGCCACTGGGAAGCAGCGCTTCAATGTCCGGCTGTAGTGCGCTTGGATCGAGTCCGGGCGGTAGGCGCAGTCCGATGTGCAGCGAGGCGACGTCTTCGATCCCGTCATTGGCCGAGGACATGGCAAGGAGGGACGGCGTGAGCTGAGAGAAGATGACATCGTGCCGGGCCCCGTCGTCCTGCTCGGCACACCAGGCTACGAGGTCGTTCCAGAACGTAACCGCGACCTCACAGGCGCTCGGTAGCGGTCCCGCACTATGGCCGCCCCGCACTGCGATGTCGGCGGTGAAACGCATGCTCCCTTTGTATCCCAGCACGACGGCATCCCAGCCACTCGGCTCCGCGATGACGAGGTAATCGGGTGCGTGGCGATGCGTTAGGAAGCGCGCGCCGATGGAGGGACCCTCCTCCTGCACGGCGCCGATCACCGTGAGGTCCGCACTGGAACGGGAAGCGGCGCGAGCCGCGGCGACGATAGCCGTGGCCAGCGGTCCTTTAGCGTCCACGGCCCCCCGACCATACAGGGCCCCGTCTCGTTTCTCGACCCGAATCCAGCCGGGCACCGTGTCCATATGTCCCAACATCACGACCTCGCCCGCGGGCGCCGTCGTATCAGCCGGATGCAGGGTCCCCACTACGTTCCCAGCGCCGTCCCGGCAAGCGTCGAAGCCGAGAGCCGTCATGGTTTCGACAAGCAGCGCCGCAACAGCATCTTCCTTCCCGCACAGACTTGGGATGTCCAGCATCCTCGTGAGCAGGTCGACGGCATAGCCGTCGCCGGGCATCATGCCGCGTTTTTCCCGGCTCGTTCCCCCTGCTGCAGCAGGTACTCCACGATCCTGGCGGGAATATTGACACCCGTGGTTTCGATGCTGTTGCGGAACTCCATGGTGTAGTTCACTTCGTTCACCAGCAGTCCTCGCTCACTTTCGAGCAGGTCGACCGCAACCACTCCTCCGCCAACGGCACGAGCCGCACTGACCGACCGCTCCGCGATCTCGTCCGTTACTGGGCAGTTTTCGGCGTCACCACCGCGCGCCGTATTTGTGATCCAGTGGTCGGAGTAGCGGTAGATGGCGCAAATGCAGTCGTCGCCCACGACGAAGGAGCGAATGTCTCGGCCCGGCTTCGGCACGTACTCCTGCACGTAGAAGATCGAGTGATGGTATGAGCCCAAAACCTCTTTGTGCTCCAGAATGGCTTCGGCGGCGTAGCGGTCGCTGACGAGAGAAAGTAAACGGCCCCAGGACCCGACCGCCGGTTTGAGCACGGCCGGGTACCCGACCTCCTCGATGGCCTGGAGCGCCGACTCCGGGGTGAAGGCGATGAGCGTGCGCGGCGACGGCACTCCATCACGCGACAGCGCGCTGGACGTCAGGATCTTGTTCCCGCAGGTGTCTGCCACTGCATACGTGTTGACGGTGGTAATGCCCGCGTCTCCCAGAAGCTTCAGCCCGTACAGTGCGCGGGAATGGTTGATGGATCGCTCGAGGACCACGTCGTACTGGAAGACGCTCTCGCCCAGCTCGAACACGAACTCGCGGTCGTCGATTCGCCCGAACTCAACGCCCCGCTGCTTCAGCTCGTCGAACAGCAGCTTTTCCTCGATGCGTACGCGAGAGTAGAGAACGCCGACGTTCATACCGTGCTCTCCCAGCCGTACTGCCGCACGTACTCCAGGATGCCGCCGGCTTCCGCAATGTGTGCGACGAAGGGAGGCAGCGGATTCGTTCGGTACGTCTCACCGCTGGTGAGATTGACGATCGTGCCCGCCTGCGGATCGACCTGCAGATTATCACCCTCGGAGATGCGGCCGGCATCCGGGCAGGTGAGCACCACCAGTCCCACGTTCACGGCATTGCGGTAGAAGATGCGTGCAAAGGAGGGAGCGACGATGGCGGCTACGCCGCAGGCCTGAATGGCCAGCGGGGCATGCTCACGCGATGAGCCGCAACCAAAGTTCCTTCCTCCGACGATGACGTCGCCGGCGCGAACGCCCGTGGGAAAGTCCGGGCGCACTTCGCAGAGGCAGTGTTCGGCCAGCGCCGATCGGTCGGTCGTTACGTTGTACCGCCCCGGGATGATTTCGTCGGTGTTCACGTGGTCGTGCAGCTTCCAGGCTCGTCCCAAGTCCCTATCCTTTCTCAGCGCGCCAGATACGGGCGCGGGTCGGCGATGTGTCCGGCGATAGCGGAAGCAGCCGCGGTGGCGGGGCTCCCAAGATATAGCTCCGAAGTGGGATCACCCATGCGCCCCTTGAAGTTGCGGTTTTGAGTGGTGAGGGCTCGCTCGTGTCCGGCGAGGACCCCCTGATGCCGGCCAATGCACGGCCCACATCCGGCGTTGGTGATCTGCGCTCCCGCCTTCATGAGCGTGGTGATATAGCCCCGGCGCAGTGCTTCCAGATAAACATCGCGCGATGCCGGAGTGACCACCAACCGGGTGCCGGCGTGGACCGTCTTCCCCAGCAGCACCTGAGCCGCGATGGCCAGATCGTCGACCCGCCCGTTGGTGCACGTCCCGATAAACACCTGGTCGAGTGGCGTACCCTCGACCGCGACCACGGACGTAACGTTGGATACCTCGTTGGGGCAGGCAACCTGGGGCGTGAGATCGGATACATCAAGCTCGACTGTGCCGGCGTATTGAGGGTGAACCGGATAGAGCGGCTCGTACGCGTCGCGGGCGCGGCCGGAAAGGTACGAGAATGTCACCTCATCCGGTTCGACCAGGCCTGCCTTGGCGCCCATCTCGATGGACATGTTGGCCAGCGTCATGCGCTCGCTGATGTCCATGCCCCGCACCGCCTCACCGCCGTACTCGATGGACATGGAGGTGGCTCCGTCCACGTCCAGGCGGCGCGCCAGTGCGAGGCAGATGTCCTTGGCGTACACTCCGTGTTGCAGCTCGCCGTGCAGCGTGATCCGCAGGGTTTCCGGGATGCGGAACCAGGAGCGACCGGTGGCGAAGATGACCGCCACGTCGGTCGACCCCATGCCGGTGCCGAAGCATCCGAGGGCGCCGTAGGTGCAGCTATGCGAATCCGCGCCCACCACCAGGCCACCGGGAACCACGAAGCCTCGCTCGACCATCACCTGATGGCAGATGCCCTCGGTGAAGACGTTCCTGATGCCTTGTTCCTCGATGAAGGATCGAATTCTGCGGTGCAGCTCGGCGGCGGCAACCGTGGGCGCGGGCACCATGTGGTCGAAGGCGATGATGACGCGCTCCGGATCCCAGACCGGCCGTTCCAGCTTGCGGAACGATTCGATGGCGAGTGGCGTGGTGTTGTCGTGACTCATGACGTAGTCCACGGGAGCGATGACGATCTCCCCGGCGTGAACCGGCCTGCCGATGCTGCGAGAAAAGACTTCTTCTGTCAAGGTGCCCATGTGTGTGCCTCCTTCAGGCCGTCAGCCGGTTTCGTAATAGTCCATCGAGCTCGTGTGGGGCCAGCGACCCACGGTCCGCCAGGCGTTTGATCTCGGCCGTCACCTCCCGCAGCTCGATCTCCCCAAAGCGGAGGCCGAGCTGCGTCGCGCGGTGGGCGACCGCGTGGCGGCCGGTGAGCTTGTGGCCAATCTCGATCGAACGCTCCAGACCGAAGTCCGCTGGATCGATGATCTCGTAGCATTCCGGATTGTTAAGCATCGCCTTGGTGTGGATACCGGCCTTGTGGGTAAACGACGCTGATCCTGTGATGGCGTTGTTGAACGGGATGTCGACCCCGACCATGCCGGCCACCATACGGTCCACACGAGGCAGGTCGGTGAGCTTGTATTTGGCCACGAGGCCGCGATCGATGGTGTAGAGACGCGCCAGGAAGCCGCCCATGGGCGTGATCCCATTGCGTTCGCCGATGCCCAGAACCGTTGTGTCCACATGGGTGGCGCCGGCCTCGAGTGCCGAAAATGAATTGGCGATGGCGCATCCGGCGTCGTCGTGCCCGTGAAACTCGATGTCGCATGACACATGGTGACGGACCTCGGAGACCAGAGCGAAGGCCTGGCGCGGCGTGGCGACGCCGACAGTGTCCGCGATGCCCACCCGATTGACGCCGAGCGCATCGACGGCTGTGTAGATGCGCAGGAGATCGGCCTCGTCGCTTCGAAAGGAATCCTCACTGCTGAAGCGGACCTCAATTCCCTGGCTCCGAATGTACGTAACAACCTCAGTGGCCGACTCGATTGTTG
>QHBP01000035.1 GCA_003244175.1 Chloroflexota bacterium
CCAATTGTTGAGCTCGCCGGTTCCCGCCGCGACTAGATCTCGGTTGAAGGAGCTCGATGTGCAACGGGTAGCGCGGCTGCTCCGCCCCGTGCTCCTTCCGCCCCGCCGATTCGCCCGGGGTCGGGACCGCATTTTCCCCTACGTCGAGAAACGGGTGGGAAACGTGACCTGGCTACTGGGGAAGGTGGAGATTGGCATCACAGGAATGCGGATGCATGGCGCGATTGTTGCCACATGGCCTGCCTCCGCCACCTATCCGGCGGATTCGCAGCTGTGCCCGGAAGTTGGTGATGTGCGCGCCCCGGGATTCGCGTGGTGGCCCTGGTTCGCGCGTGTGACCGATGATACGGGCAGGGAACACACTCACGCGCGGCAGGGGTCCGAGCGAAGCGGGGAGCCGCTTATGAAGGTGGAGATCGGGGGAATGAGGTTTACCCGTGCAGTGCATCGGTACCGGTGTGTGTGGGGGCTAGGACCGTCGCCAGACGCGAAGCAACTCTTTCTCACGGGAGCGCCTGTGATGTATGTCGTGGAGCCTGACAACAGCGCTCCACCGTGGCCGACGCGGGAGTTTGCTCTCGGGCACATAGAGTGTGCAATCGAACTGCCGGTTCGTGACCCGCACGTCTTCAAGAGGTGCCTGTTCGGTTTACTGCGAGCCCACCCCCCCGAAGCACCAGAAGAGCAGCCAGCATCCGTAGCTGGCGGATATGGCGAGTCACAAGATTGCGCGTCTACCGGAGGCGCAATGATACACGTCAAAATCGAGCTGCGAGATGACGAAAGCTGGGCCCTGTTCGGAAACACGGACGTGCTCGAAGGCGAGTACAAGGAGGCCTCCTTCGACGAGGAGGGAGCTGTTGAGACCGTGTACAACGACAACCTGCCCCGTAACCAACCCTGGCGACACGTACAGGAGAGAGGGCCGGGGAACCCGTCCCACTGGGTATTCGGCTACTTCAGTCCCGGCGACGAGTTAATGGAGGACGGCGACGAGTTAGTGTATGAAGACGAAGATGAAGATGAGTGAAGGTACGTTGACGTTCGTCTACCTTTTGGACTGTCTGTCCCGGCACAAATCAAACCGCTGAGAGCTGCCAGGCCCTCACGGCGATTTACACCGCGGCTGCTTGCTCCAGGCGTGGAAAGAGCGGCTGAGGATCAGCGACGTGTGTGCCCGCCTCGAGCCGGCCCCACTGCAAGCGGCCCGACCATTCGCCCTCTGGTTCCTCGACGAGCCCTACCTGTAACCGGATCTTCCGCGCCGTGTCGGACAGTAATGGCTCCAGCAGCGCTCCAATGAGGCGCACAGATTCGACGAGGGTGTACAGGGTTGAATCCAGCTGCTCGGCCGCCGCCCCGTCCCCGTTCTTCTCAGCCTTCGCCAGAGTCCAGGGCGCGCTCTCTTCCACGTACACGTTCAACCGCTTGATGAGGTCCCAGATGGCGTTGAGAGCGCTCTGCGGATCGAACTCATCCATGGATTCCACGACGGTTTCGCGAACGTGAGCCGCAACCAGTCGCACCTCTTCTTCCAAAGATGTTCGATCACCGACCACAGGCGTGCACCCATTTCGGTATCGTTCCAACATGCTGACGGTGCGATTGACCAGATTACCGAGGTCGTTGGCCAGGTCTGCGTTGTATACGCGCTCGAAGTGCTCGATGTTGAAATTCGCGTCCGCGGTCGGAGAGACCACCCGCAACAGGTAGTAGCGCATGGCATCCGTCCCGTACCGACCGACAAGCGCGACGGGATCGATGGCGTTTCCCAGAGACTTGCTGATCTTTGTGTCGTCTACGACGACAAACCCATGAACGAGAAGTGTCTCGGGCAGTGGAATGCCGGCAGATAACAGCATGGCCGGCCAGTAGATGGCGTGGAACCGGATGATGTCCTTACCGACGACGTGGACGCGATGCGGGTTGTCGACCCAGAATTCCCGATACAGTGGCCCGTCATGCGCGTAGTCGAGCGCGTTGATGTAGTTGGTCAGGGCGTCGAACCAGACATAGATTACCTGGGAGGGGTCGTCGGGTACTCTGAGCCCCCATCCCCGGGCGCGCTGCTCGGAGCGAGAGATGCTGAAGTCCTGCAGGCCGCGCGAGATAAAGTTGAGGACCTCATTTTTTCGAGACTCGGGGACGACCCGATACCGATCGGATGAGATCAGATCGTACAGCTCATCCTGGTAGCGCGAGAGACGAAAGAAGTAATTTTCCTCTTCGATGAGCTCGGGGACGGTCTTGTGTTCAGGGCAGCGGCCCTCGATTAGCTCTGCCTCGTCGTAATATCGCTCACATCCAACGCAGTACAGGCCGCTGTAGTACTGCTTATAGATATCTCCTTTCGACTTGACGGCGCGCCAGATTTTCTCGGCTCCGGCCTCGTGGAGCGGGTCGCACGACGTGCGGATGAATTGATCGAAGGAGAGATCGAGATACTCGCGCAGCCCCTGGAATCGCTCGGAGTTCCGTTCGACAAGCTCCGCGGTTGAGATCCCTTCTTTCTCGGCCGCCTGGACATTCTTGAGCGCGTTTTCGTCGGTGCCTGTCAAGAAGTACGTCCGATCTTCACGCAGACGGTGATAACGCGCGAAGGCGTCGGTCTGGACAATCTCCAGGGCAAACCCGATATGCGGCGTCGAGTTGACGTAAGGGATTGCGGTCGTGATGTAGAAGCTATCGTTGCCGGTCACGTCGATCCCCTGAATAAAGAAAAACCCTGCCCAAACCGCAGGACTTACATTATCGTACCGCAATCGTCAAGTCCCGGCATTTACCGAGACGCCAAAACCTCTTTACAATAAAGCAGATCGGCACGACCCTCACCTTCACTGGAGATCCATGGTCACACAAGACCCCGCGTATATTCCTGACACTCTTGCGTATCGCCGCCGGCCCACGCGCCAGGTGATGGTCGGCGACGTGGGTGTGGGCGGAGACAACCCGATCCGCGTGCAGTCGATGACGACGACCTTGACCAAGGATGTCGATGCGACCGTCGCGCAGACCGAGAGGCTGGTCCGTGCGGGTTGCGAGATCGTGCGCATCACGACCCCCACGCCGTCCGACGCCCGCTGCCTGGGTCCAATCAAGGAGCGCCTCGCGGAGCTCGGTATCCACGTGCCGATCGTTGCGGACATCCATTTCAACCCCCTGGCGGCACTGGCCGCCGCCGACTATGCGGACAAGGTTCGGATCAATCCGGGCAACTACGTCGACTCGCGCAAGTTCGCGGTCCGTGAGTATAGCGATCGGGACTACGAGAACGAGGTTATGCGCGTCGAGGAACGGGTCGAGCCGTTGGTCTTGAAATGCAAAGAACGTGGCATATCGATGCGCATCGGCACGAATCACGGATCACTGTCCGACCGCATTATGAACCGCTTCGGCGACACACCCGAGGGGATGGTGGAGTCGGCTCTTGAGTTTGTTCGCGTCTGTGAAAAGTACGATTTTCGAGACATCATCCTGTCCATGAAAGCCTCCAATCCCAAGGTCATGATTGCGGCCTATCGCCTGCTAGCGGCGCGCATGAGCGAGGAAGGTATGGACTACCCGTTTCACCTTGGTGTGACCGAGGCTGGGAATGGTGAGGATGGCCGGCTCAAGTCGGCCATCGGGATTGGCAGCCTGCTGCAAGACGGAATCGGAGACACCATCCGCGTGTCTCTGACGGAAGAGCCGGAGGCGGAGATCTCGGTAGCTTACGCCCTCGCGGCGCCGTTCCAGATGCGAGCCGGCGATGTGCTTGCCGGAGACGTAGGACGAGAGACTCCGTGGGATCCGTACCACTACGAGCGTCGGGCGGCTCCCTCGGTTTCCATTGGCGACGTACTTCTAGGAGACACGGAACCCATCGCCGTCTTTACGTCGATCGATGGGCCGTTGTCCAAGCGACGAACGGCCATGGCTCGAATTTTACGGTGGGCAAGCCCGGCGGGAAGGCGCCAACCCAAGCCCGATGCCGTTCTGCTTCACCTGTATGACGACGACGATATGACGGTATTGCGACACGTCACTCATCGGCTGCGGATGTGGCCGGGCGCCCGTCTCGGAGTGATCGCTGCCAGCGACGATACGGCTCTGCTTCTCGATGCTCTGCCGTTGGTCGACGGCGTGTCAACGTGCGTCCAGGCTGATACGAACGTCATGATGCTGGCGTCGGCCGTCAGGGATGCCGGCAAGTGTCTGTTTCTGGAGACACGCCCTCACCGGTTCGATGACCCTGAAGAGAACATTGATGCCTTGCTGAGCGGAGCAGTCGATGCTATTGACGACTCGTCTCCGGTCGTACTTTCCCTCCAGGTGCCGGCCGACGCGGCCGTGCACGCATACCGCCGCCTAGCGACGCGCTCGGTACGTGCGGGCGTTCAGGCGCCGATTCTCTTGCATGTAACGGCAAGTTCAGAGCCGCTCCTCGAGGAGGCGATAGCTCTTGGATCGCCTCTCTGCGACGGCATCGGCGATGCGGTGCTGATAGAGGGCATGGAGGACTCCTCGATGCTCGCGTTCAACATCCTGCAGGCAGCCGGGGCTCGCGTCTTCAAGACCGACTATGTGGCCTGCCCATCGTGTGGCCGCACGCTCTTCGATCTACAAGAGACGACCGAGCGCATCAAGCGCCGCACGTCTCACCTCGTTGGCGTCAAGCTCGCCATCATGGGTTGTATCGTCAATGGCCCCGGCGAGATGGCCGACGCCGACTTTGGCTACGTAGGCGGCGCACCGGGACAGGTCAACCTGTACGTCGGTAAAAAATGCGTCGAAAAGGGCGTGCGGGCGGAGGAGGCCGACGATCGCCTGGTCGAGCTGATCAAAGCGCACGGAAAGTGGCAAGAATCCGATGAGGAGTAAGCGTCCGCCTTACCTCTCATGGAGAATGGTTTGTTCCTTGCGCAGGACCGCCAACAGCTCCACGTGATACGTCTGCGGGTAAAAGTCAAAGAGCTCGAGCGCATCGAGACGATAGCCGGCCGCTCCCAGCTCGATCAGGTCGCGCGCCAGCGACTGGGCCAGGCATGAGATGTAGAGGATGAGATGGGGAGCCCCGTCTCGCACCATTTCCAGTACCTCGTCGCTGAGTCCTGAGCGCGGCGGGTCGAGCACCGCGACGTCATAACCGGGGGTCTGACGCAAATGCGTTTCCGCTTTGCCCTCCACGAAATGAACGTTGGTCACGCCCCACGCCCGCGCGGTCCTGCGCCCTGCCTCGACGGCATCCGGGTCGGATTCGACGACCATCACATCCCGCGCGTCGTCCGACAAGAACAGTCCGAACACCCCTACGCCCCCGTAGATGTCGGCCACGCGTGCATTGGGCACCGTTTGGGCTTCCGCCTGCAGCCGCTGGATGAGGATTTCCAGCAACCCGATGTTCGTCTGGAAGAACGAGGATGCGGTGAGCAGCACGGGTTTGCCGCCCACTTGTGTAGCGGCGAAAACCGGTTCACGAACCGTCGTCACCCGCCCGTCCGAGGCGAGAAATGTGATCCCTGCCACCGCGGAAATGTCCGCCAATGCGGTCAACAAAGTCTCGACCTCGTTGGCTGGAGGCATGGCCCCCGGATCCGTCGATCGAACAAGTGCTTGCAAGCGGTCCACACCGTCGATCTGCGCCACGCGCACGTCGATACGCATGCGTCCATGAAAGTCGGGAAGCTCGGAGACGTCGAGTCGATCATTCAAAGCGGCCATGAGGTGACCGATCAAGGGATGAGATATGGGGCAGTCGCGGATGGGCACGATGGCAAGCGAGCCGTGCCGGCGGAACCCCGCACGTTTGCCCAGGGAAATCCCGGCTGTCGTGCGATAGCGCCAGGAATCGTCCAGTGCGCGCACGGCCCCGACACCGAACGGGAGCCCACTCTCGCGCATCGTGGTCTCGACCATCTCCCGTTTGCGCCGGAGCTGACCCTCGTAGGTGATGTGTTGCCACTGGCATCCACCACACGCCCAGTCGCGGAAATAGGGGCAGGGAGGCTCGGTGCGATCTTCCGCTGGGTCGACTATCTCGACTATGCGTGCGCGGCCGCGGCCGGCGCGCCTGGCGACGACGGTTTCCCCCGGGATACCGTGCTCGACCTCGATCTGCCGGCCCCCCAGCGGAGCGCGGGTCGTGCCGTGACTGTCGAAGGCCCCAAGTCGGAAGGTGCGATAGTCGTTGGACGGGGATCGACCCTCGGTCACTCGTCGTGTGCCAGTCGGCGTCCGCGCGTGTCGATCGCCATATTGGCGATCCTATCGGCGCCCGGGTTCTTTTCGCGCGGAATGTGGACAAAGGTGACGTTGGGAAGTCTAGAGGAGAGATCGGCGGCTTTGGAAAAGAGCGGCAGAATCTCGGGGTGGCGCACCCGATATATGCCCGTCATCTGCTTGACCAGCAGCTCACTGTCCATGCGAACAATAACCGACTGCGGCTCGTAACGAGCGGCGGCCTCCAGTCCGGTGATCAGGGCGTGATATTCGGCCTGATTATTCGTTGTGACCCCCAAAAACTTGCCGATCGTTTCCACGTTCCTGCCCTGCTCGTCCTTGATAACCACGCCGGCTCCGGCGAGTCCTGGGTTGCCGCGAGATGCGCCGTCGGTCTCGACTATGAGTTTTTGATGGGGGGTCATGCCAGCCTCCGGTCCTGCATGCTTACTTACGGCGTCTGCACAAGCTGCGCCGCCAACAGGAAGACGATGGCCAGCACGACGACGAGCAGCAGCAGCACGCCGATAACGGCGGGCGGAATGGTGAGCGGCGGCTCCGAGTACGGCGGGGGCGTGTCTTCCATCATGGGCCGCCGATTATCGCACGGGTAGAAAAAACCATCATGCTAGACTTTGTTGCATTTTTTGGCGCCCTCGGGAGACTTCTTGACCGCCCTACCATCTCCCTGTCAGCATCCGCTCGTCGTTCTGCCTACATACAACGAGCGGGAAAACTTAGAGCCGATGGTGCTGTCTATCCTGACCCACCTGCCCTCGGCCACCGTATGGATTGTCGACGACAACTCTCCGGATGGTACCGGGGAGATTGCGGATGACCTGTCCAGCTCCGAGCCGCGGGTCGAGGTCCTGCACCGCGCCACCAAGCTGGGACTGGGCACGGCTTACGTGGAAGCCTTTCGCCGTGCCTTGCAGCGAGACTTTGACTGTATCGTGCAAATGGATGCGGATTTCTCTCATGATCCCTCATATCTGCCCACCCTTCTGGCTACCCTGTCGGACGCCGATCTGGTCCTCGGGTCCCGCTACGTTGCCGGCGGGGGCACGCGTAACTGGTCTCTATTTCGCCGGCTGGTGAGCCGCGCCGGAAACCTCGTCGCTCGTCTGGGGCTCGAGATCGAAACGCGTGATGCCACGGGGGGATATCGCGCGTACCGGCGGGCGACGCTCGAACGCCTTCAGTTTGAGACTCTGGGCCTGCGTGGCTACGGATTCCAGATTGAGGTCATCTATCAGGTGGAGCGCGCCGGGATGCGCATAACGGAGATCCCAATCACCTTTGTCGAGCGCGTTGCCGGCCGTTCGAAGATGTCAAAGGCAATCGCCCTCGAGGCTTTTTTGTATATCGTGCGCCGGCGTGTGTCATCTCACCTACGCCGACGCAATAAGAAAGCGGCAGCCTCAGATGCGGCTTTGCGGAGATAGGAGGTGATTCAGCGTCTTCATCACGCGCAGGTCACGGTGCTCGGCGAGGACGAGGCTCGATCCTTTTATTGCGACGTTCTGGGACTTCGAGAGGTGGAGAAACCGTCGTCACTGCTTGGCCGCGGAGGTTTTTGGCTACAACTGGGGGAATGCCAGGTCCACGTGGGAACTGAGGACGGTGTGATCCGCGAAGACACCAAAGCTCACCTCGCCTACCAGGTAGCCGATATCCATTGGAAAAAGCGACTGAACGAAGAAGGGATCCCCATTCTGGACTCGGTTCCCATTGTCGGGTTCGACCGCTTCGAGTTTCGCGACCCTTTCGGGAATCGCGTCGAGATGATCCAGCCCCTCGATCTTTGATCGTCTCCAGCCCCGGTAATCAATCCGTGAAGCGCATCCGCGCTCTGCGGCAGCGGAAAGAGCGCGACCGATCGGGACTGTTCTTTGTGGAGGGGATACGGATTGTCGGTGAGGCGTTGGAGGTGGAGGCGCCCATTGAGGAATGCGTGGTGGCTCCGGATCTCCTCACAAGCGATTTTGCGCGCCGAGTGCTGCACCGACTGCAAGACTTCGGCGTTCCGGTTCTCGAGGTGACCTCCAGCGTATTCCAGACCCTCTCTCTGAGAGACAATCCGCAGGGGATCGGGGCCGTGATTCGCCAGGGATGGGATGACCTTCATGCCGTGCGGCCGGGCGGCGAGTTGTGCTGGATCGCGCTCACCGGCGTCCAGGATCCGGGCAATCTCGGTGCCATTCTGCGCACGTCTGATGCCGTGGGA
>QHBP01000310.1:0-6914 GCA_003244175.1 Chloroflexota bacterium
TCCTCGGTGCGGGTGTCCTGCTGCGACGATCCACCACGACATTTGCGGTTGCTCTCTGCCTTTTCGCCGGAACAATCGCGATCGCGGCGGCCGTCAGCATTGTGTATCCCAGCTTCATCTACCGGACCCTCCTCTGCGCCGTCCTGGGC
This sequence comes from Chloroflexota bacterium, assembly GCA_003244175.1. Classification (GTDB taxonomy): domain Bacteria; phylum Chloroflexota; class UBA5177; order UBA5177; family UBA5177; genus QHBP01. The sequence goes on from QHBP01000310.1 coordinate 150, forward strand.
TGGGTGGTGCTTCTGGCCCCCGGCCCTGTCCGGGGTAGTTCTCCGCGCTGGATCGCAGTCCTTGCCGGACTTGGACTCATCGCGACTTTCATCCTCTCGGGTTTCGCGGATTACGCCTTTTATACCGGCGCCTACAAACAGCAGTTTCGCCTGCTCGCCGAGGACACAGCTCTTGCCGCGACGTTCGGTTTTCCTGTCCTCACCTACCCGTCGGTAACGGACACGCTGGTGCGCGTGTACCGCCCACACGCGCTGGACCACGGGCATGCGTCGATCGGAGCGCTGGGACAGCTGCCTGATCTCTCTTCCCCCGGTGGACAGCCACCCGCCGCTCTGTGGCTCGCGTATCCCGATGGAGGCTATATGCAACAGGCCATCGCGCAGCTGGCGGACCGGGGCTATCGGCGGATAATGCAGACTCCGTACACGGGCCCTCTCTACCTCGACCTCTGGGCTCTGCCCAATGTTCGACTGGGGCGCGACGTGAAAATCAACGGACGCTTCGCCGGCAGTGGAAGGGTTGCGCGAGGCTGGGCGTTGCCTGCGAGAAGTCTCTTGATCTCAGTGGGACGGCAGGCAAATCGGACCCTCCTCGTGGGCAACGTTCCCCCCGGGGAAGATGAGGCAATAACCACCGCGCCGGCGCGAGCGCAACAGCTCTTTGCGCTCAGCTTTCGGGCGCGGGATCACCTGCGTAGCGGGATGATGCGTGCGTTTCTCATCTGCATGTCACCGGCCGGGGCATTCTTGGACGTCGACCCCAATGGGGCCGGAGCCTCCATACCCAATGACGGGACGTGGCACCAAGTCATGATCGCGGCGCTATGCCCGCGAGATACCGCGACGATTCGTGTTGACCTGCGCAACAGCGGGCTCGGTATCCTCGGGCTCAAAGATGTGCGACTACAGCAGAGGCTGCCTCGCTGACAGGGCGCTCACATGGCTGCGACATCACCCGATTGCCATATTGACAATAATTCCGCGGTTCACCTATTCTGCACTTACCGGAAGTGACATAGCGGTCTTTTCCGTCGGCGGAAGGCGTAGGCGCGGTGCGTATGTGGCCACCTGCATCGTGATTAGCTACTGGTGAACCCGATCCGTTGAGGGTGGGATTCGGTATGGCTTCCGGTACACGCGGGCGGCAAGTCGGGACGGAAGCGGAAAGCGCGGATTGGAGAAGCGAGTGGCCACATCGGGCTCAATCATTGACGGGCGTACTGCGCGTGCAAAGCGGACCACACTTTCACGCGCATTCTTGCGACTTGGCAAAATGCTCGAACCACAGGCGGAAACAGATGCGGTCGAGACGACGGAGATCGTGATTGCGGGGATCGGCGCCATCCAGGCGTGGCTCGAGTCCGGCATCGCGCTAGTGGCCATTGAAGCGGCACGACACGACCGGCTCGAGGCATGGGAGGAGAAGCTGTGGTCCGGGGAAACATACCTTGCGGCTCTCCGCATCGCCGTGCAAGACGAGTTGTCGCTGTCCTTGCGCGAGCGCAACATGCGTCGACTGGACCTCGTTCCTCAGAAATTGGCGCTGTAGGGCGGAATCCGGCGATTCGCTAGGAGGCCGTGCCCGCTTCTTGTGGTCCGGAAGTCGCGAGGGCGACCATTGCGATGGCCGGCGTACGAAGCTTCTTGCCGGCGACCCCGTTGACCATCGCATCGTCCTCAGATCCACAGATGCGCCCTTAACTCACACCCACGCCGACACCATCCCCCACCTCCAGCACGTCGAGTCCCTCCACTCGGGGTACTATCTCAACGATGGCGGCCCGCGTCACGCTCGCAAGGTCATCCAGGCCCGACCGCAACGCCTTCACCACTCTGTCGTCCGTCGCCTCGACCTGCAATCGGTCAAGGCTGGCTCCCAAGGACAATCCCCGCTCGCTCTTGTAGCGGCGGATCGCGCCGGCCACGTCGAGCAGAACTTTGCCTACTTCCTCATCAAGGCGATCGTCTACAGGTTCCTCGTGCTCCTCGGGCCAGCGCGAGGAGTGGATAGACATCGGGCCGCCAACATCGGCGAACAGTTCTCGGTAGATAGCCTCGGTCACAAATGGCAGGACGGGCGCAAAGAGTTTGAGGGTGGTCAGCACCACCCGCTGGAGCGTGTACCGTGCCGCCTCGTGCCTATCGTGGCCGTCATCGTAAAGACGCTTCTTCGCCATTTCCAGGTAGTTGCCGGAGACATCGCGCCAGAAGAAGGTTTCCGTCACGTTCTTCGCGGCCGCGTAGTCGTAGCACTCGAAAGCTCGTGTGGCTTCCGTAACCACCTGGCGCAGCCGCAGCAGGATCCAGCGATCGGCGGCGGAGAGCGAGGTTGGCTCCGCGCCCGGTACATAGCCGTCGAGGAATCGAGAGCTGAATCCGGCCACGTTCCACAGCTTGGTGACCAGCTTGGCGCCCGCGGCAATTTTCTCCTCGCTGATGACGGAGTCCTTGCCAGGGCCGGCGCTTGCCGCCCAATAGCGGACGGCGTCGGCGGAGTACCGGGATAGCATGTCCACCGGGGACAGGGGCCCGCCTCCGCGACTCTTGCTGATCTTGGCCGCACCCTCTGGCGCCCGTCCCCACCCAGAAATCAGGATGTTGCGCCACGGCACCGAACCGAATTGGTAGTGCGACTTGACTATGGAGTAAAAGGCCCAGGTCCGTATGATCTCGTGTGATTGAGGATGCACCGTCAAAGGGAAAAGACGGTGGTACAGCGCCGGTTCCGTGAGCCATCCGGCCACGGTCTGCGGCGTCATCGAGGAGGTCGCCCAGGTGTCCATGACGTCCCGCTCCGGCGTGAAGCCGGCGGCTCCACAAGGACAAGGTCGTGGGGGCTCGGATGTCGTCGGGTCGACGGGGAGATCCCTGGAATCCGCCACCACGGGTTCGCCGCAGGCGTCGCAGTACCACACGGGAAAGGGGACCCCGTAGTAGCGCTGACGCGAGATGCACCAGTCCCAGCCCAGATTCTCCACCCACTCGCGGTAGCGCGCCTTCATCTGCGGCGGGTGCCACGCGATCTCCTCGCCCCGTGCTAAGAGATCCTCTCGCGCCTCCAACACACGAATGAACCACTGCCGCGTCACGATGTACTCGACCGGCGTGTCATCGCGCTCGTGGACACGCACCGATTGCGTGATGCGGGTGCGTGCCCTCACATGCCCGCTTTCCTCCAGAGTTTTCAGGACTGCCCCGCGCGCCTCGGACACGGTCATGCCCGCATACTCCCCTGCCGGCTCGGTCATCCGTCCGTCGGTCCCGATGGCCACCCGCAACGGGAGATCGTGCTTGTACCACCAGGCCACATCCGCCGCGTCTCCGAACGTGCAGCACATGACGGCGCCGGTTCCCTTCTCCGGCGACGCCTCCGGATCTTCGAGGATCGGGACCGACTGACCGAAGACCGGCACCAGCGCCTGCCCTCGTCGATGGTGCGATAGGTGAACCGCCAATCGATCGACAGCCCGAGCCGGCGCCACAGCGCTTCATACTCCCGTTCGATCTCCGCGCTCAGCTCGAGACAGCGCTCGATGAAGTTTTTCCGTCCCACCTCCTCGGCAACGATTCCGTAGCGTCGCTCGACCAGGCGCTCGGTCGGAAGGCCGTTGTCGTCGTATCCCATGGGCTAGAAGACGTTCCGGCCCCGCATGCGCTGAAAACGCGCGATGAAATCGGTGTGACTGTAGGAGTAGACGTTCCCCAGATGCAAGAACCCGCTGACGGTGGGGGGCGGCGTATCGATCGAGAAGACGGGCGCGTCACTCTTCTCATCAAATCGGTAGACGCCCTCCACCTGCCACAGCTCGTCAAGCCGCGATTCCTGTGTCGCCGGATCGTACCGCTTGGGGAATGCCATTGTGCTCTCCAAAACAAAGGAGCCCTATCGCCCGGCGTGCGGACGGAAAATCGATCAAACCATTTCGGGCCCAGATGCATAGTACTTGTAGATGGCCGGCAAGAAGGCAGACAGCGTGCATAGCCAGGAACGCGAAGCCATAACCAAGGTCCAACAGGGGGACATAGCGAGCCTTGCAACCCTTGTCTCCCTTTACCAGGTGCAGGCCCTTCGCACCGCATACATGCTTCTCAAGGACCGGCAAGGCGCCGAAGACCTCGTCGCGGATGGCTTCATAACGGTGTATGACCGCATAGAACAGTTCGACGCCAACCGCCCATTCGCCCCATGGTTCTATCGCATTGTGGTCAACGCCGCCCTGATGGCCCGCCGGAAGACGGCCCAAGAGCACTTCGCCGCCACCAGTGCAATCGTCCCTCCGACACTCGGCATGGCGAGCCCGGAGCGGGAGGCTCTCCTCCAGGAGACGCGGTCAACCGTGCTGCAGGCGGTCAACGACTTGCCTTCGAAACAGCGCGCCGCCATCATTCTCCGCTACTACCTTGACATGGAGGAGCGGATGGTTGCGGAGACATTAGGATGTCCCTTGGGCACCGTCAAATGGCGGCTTCATGCCGCGCGCAAGCGTTTGCGCGGCCCCATCGCCCGTGAGCTTGGATTACGATTGTTCGATCAGACAGGAGAAGCATCATGCGACACCAGGACCAGCAATACGACTACGCTTTGACCCAAGCTCTCGCGACACATACCTCCGACCATATCCCGGCGACTACCGATCTTTGGGAGAAAGTAGAAGCTCGTCTAGCGGAGCGAACAGCCGAAACCGAAGTACGGGTACGCGCCCGCTTCCCTCGCCCATCGCGCCGCGCGGGAGCGGTTATCCTTGGCTGGCTGCTCGTCGCCACCGCGGGTCTTACCGCCGCGGCAGCCGCCTCACCACACGTTCGGGATACTCTTACCGAGCCGCTCAGCGGCATGGGAATCAGCATCTCGAGCGACAATGCAACGGTCACCGGAGCATCTCCGTCGGTAGGGCTTCCCCATCGCCAACCTCGGCTACATCCCCTCCGGACTGACCGTCCGGCAGTTCACTTACCTCCCGGGACGACCGAACGAATGGACCGCGTCCATCACCACGGGTGACCCCAACGGTCATGTCGCCCCCTATCCCCCCAAGGATGTACTGGCCGCAAACGACCAAGGCAGGGGTGCGATTTACCTACGGTTTTCATCACCGCCCCCCAAAAACGAGTACGTATCCGTCCTCGAGCAACCCCTGACACTCGGTCGCGCTCCCAGCCCCGCGCCGTCCACCTCAATCGACGAAAGTCCAGCAACGGTCGACGTCACTGGAACCGTTACCACGATACGACTGCAGCGTTCTGGAGCCTTGGTGACGATTCGCTCGGACCTCGGGCGCCTCGAAACCGTGAAGATTGCGGCGTCACTGAGGTAGTCTTTCGCGTCGGTAGTAAGGGGGAGCGTCTTCAGGGTTGTCATGCTTCGTCTACCGAGCCACGAGCACATCTGACGTCTCGGCAGGCGTGCCAACTCGGTGCATGACGGCCCCGGTATTGCCGTTGAGAAACAGCAACGAGCCTGCCTCCCGCGCCATGGGCCTCGGTCCAGCACTCTTTCTGACCACCACCAGTGGGCCGGAGCCGACCGCGATCCGTTCGCCGCAAACAGCACGTTGAATCGCAAGCGGAGTCGCGAGTGCCATGGGGCTAGCCACCTGGACCCGCACGTGCGGCCGGCCGGTTCTAAGGTCAATGACGCTGAAACCGCCGACATACGCGCAGGATCCCGCCGCGACGAGCCGATGCGTGCCCGAGTCCACCGCGAACTCCACCAGGTGATTCCCTTCCAGACCCGTATCCAGATACCGCCATACCCTCCCAGCGCGATTGATCTCCTCGATCCGTCCCTCCCCCTCGGTCGCCAGGAATCCGTTCCGGTAAGACTCGACGTTCCCGTGGGCGCGGATGCATCCCAGCGCATGACGGCGAGGTTGACCACGGCTAGTGTATCGGATCCGCCTGGATTGCCCGGAGCGAGCGCGTAGAGCGTCCGTCCGCCGGGACCCAATGCCAGGTAGTGCCCATAGTACCGGACGGTCGATGGCGCGGGTACCGGTGCCAAGCGAAGTCGTGCCTCGATAGTTCCGCTGGAACTCCTTGCTACCAGCAGTCGGTTATCGGCGAGCAGGGCAAAAACGACGCTCTGGGATCGGGCTGGCGCACGCACCAGGTTCTGCGCGCATGCGACCGGAACTCCAACTATCGCAAGCAGGCTGAAGGACAGCATCGCACCACGAACATTCCAGCCGCGCACTGACTTCCAGGACGACGGATCCAGTGTGAGCCTCGGCACTGACAACTGCGTGCTCCGTCAGTTGCGCGCCGGCCTCAGCGAGCCGACCGGCGATGTTCCTCGTTCCATCAGAACCTGGCAGGTCACCTAGCTATTGCCCAGCTCGCCTACCTCAGCGCCGACGGCGCCCAATCGATGCTCGGCGGTTCCGGCGAATCCTCCAGCCAGACGCGCTCTTCCTCGATGTCCATCAAACTTCCCTTTACTGTCGTCAAGCCGCATCCAACATCGCCGACGATGACGTACACAAGCCATTCCATTTCCTCCACATTCGAGGGCGCATGGTGGCCGATGACTCGGTACCGCAGGCGAATCCCATTGTGCGCCATCTCGAAAGCCCCTGTCGACGGGCGATGCCGGCACATCGCCTACGTCGCCCTGGGCGCTTCGACGGCCTGTAATCGGCGTCGAACACGGAGGCTCCTGCACCGGCTGGTACCGGAGCGGGACGAGGTAACGAGTCCCCCGAACCCGTCGACCTACGTCCTGTCGCGGACCCGGACGGCCGCAGGCCGTGTAGGCCGGCCGCTCCG